>JBOGOU010000275.1:0-39870 GCA_050748205.1 Pyrinomonadaceae bacterium
CCTCGACCGCGACGCCGCGAAGAATGCCCTTGCGGCTCGCGTCAACGGTCGCGAGGTTGATCTGGCCTTCACGCTTAATGAGAAGAATGGCGAGGCTATTCAGATAGAGCCAGTGTTGCCGGAGACTCTCGAGGGTCTGGACGTACTCCGGCACTCTACCGCCCATTTGCTTGCGGCCGCCGTCCTGGATCTTTTTCCCGGAACAAAGCTCGGTATTGGCCCAGCACTGCTTGATGATCCCCGCTACGGTTTCTTCTACGACGTAATTGCGCCCAGACCTTTAACCGAAGCAGATCTGCCGGACATTGAGAAACGCATGCGTCAGATTGCCAGCAAGAATCTCGCCTACCGCCGGGACGAGATTCCCAAGGCTGAAGCACTCAAGACTTTTGCCGAACGTGACGAGCCGTTGAAGTGCGAATTGATCGATGAAAAGGCTGGTGATGTGGTTAGCGTTTACTACATCGATGGGTCGCCTTTCATCGATTTCTGTCTTGGCCCGCACGTGCCAAACACAAATAAGCTGAAAGCTTTCAAGTTGCTTTCGCTTGCCGGCGCATACTGGAAGGGCGATTCCGAGCGGCCCCAAATGCAGCGCATCTACGGCACAGCGTTCTTCACTCAAGAAGGCCTGGATGCGTGGCTCAAGCAGCGCGCAGAAGCAGAGAAGCGAGATCATCGTCGCTTGGGGCGCGAGCTCGACTTGTTTTCGATTCAAGAGCAGTACGGGCAAGGCCTGATCTTCTGGCATCCGAAAGGCGCGATAGTTCGCCAGCAGATGGAAGACTACCTGCGCGAAGAGCTGGTCAAGCGCAACTACAGTCTCGTTTATACGCCGCATTTGGCGAAGCGGGAGCTATGGCAGATTAGCGGGCACGAGGAAAACTATGCTGACTCCATGTTTGCGCCGACTACGATAGAAGAGACTGAGTTTCGGCTAAAACCGATGAACTGTCCGATGCACATCGCCATTTACAAGTCGCAACAGCGATCCTATCGCGATTTGCCCCAACGTTATGGAGAAATGGGCACAGTGTATCGAGCGGAGTTATCAGGCACGCTGCACGGCTTGATGCGCGTTCGTGGTTTTACGGTCGACGATGCGCATCTATTTTGCACGCCCGAGCAGGTTCGCAGGGAAATCGACGACTGCGTTGATTTTGCTTATCAGGTTTTGAAGACTTTTGGCTTCGATAAGATCAAGTTTGAGTTGTCGGTAAAGGGCAACGATACAAGTAAGAAATGGCTAGGAGCGGAGGAAGAGTGGGTAAAGGCGGAGGCAGCGCTTGCTGAGGGTCTCGATGGCCGCGGCATTAAGTATGAGCGTATTGAAGGCGAAGCAGCCTTCTACGGCCCTAAGATCGATTTCAAGATCGAGGATGCGATTGGCCGCCTCTGGCAATTGGGCACGGTTCAGTGGGATTTCACTCTGCCGGAACGTTTCGAGCTGGAGTACATTGGGGAAGACAACAAGCCGCATCGCCCGGTAATGGTTCACCGCGCCTTGTTTGGTTCCATTGAACGGTTCTTTGGAGTTCTTATCGAGCATTTCGCAGGCGCTTTCCCGATGTGGCTGGCGCCTGTGCAGGTTGCCGTGTTGCCCATCACGGACCGGGTCAACGAGTATGCGGAGAAAGTTGCCGGTGAGTTGCGTGCCAGCCATTTTCGCGTTGAAGCGAACCTTCGCGCCGAGAAAATCGGCGCCAAGATTCGTGACGCTCAGTTACAGAAGGTTCCATTCATGCTGGTCTTGGGTGATCGAGAAATGGAACATGGCCAGGTGGCGGTGCGCGAGCGATCGAAAGGCGATATCGGCGTGATGTCGCTTGCAGAATTCACAGAAATGGCACGCAAGCTCGTCGCTGAGCGTGCGCTAACAAACGATAGTCTAGAGTCGAGAGTCGAGAGTCTGGAGTCTGGAGTCTAAAGTCGTTCCTCATGTTGCTAGACTCTAGACTTCAGACTCGAGACTCTTTACTCGCGACTCGCGACTCTTAACTGAGGAGGTGCAGCAATAGCTACAGGCTTTCGAGGTCGTGGTCAGCGACCTGACCATCGTCGCATACCGGTCGCGCGTATCAACGAAAGAATTCGTGTACCGCAAGTGCGGGTTATCGGTGATGAAGGTGAACAGCTCGGAGTAATGGACGTGCGAGACGCCATCCGCGCCGCCCGGGAAAAAGGATTGGATCTTGTGGAAGTAGCGCCAACTGCCGACCCGCCAGTTTGCCGGATTATTGACTTCGGGAAGTTTCAATATGAAGCAAAGAAGAAGGCAAACGAGGCGAAGAAAAAACAAGTAACAATTGTGGTCAAGGAGGTGAAGTTTCGGCCCGGCACTGACGATCACGACTACAACTACCGCATGAAGCATGCACGCGAATGGTTACAGGAGGGCGATAAGGTTAAGGCCACCATTTGGTTCCGTGGTCGCGAGATGACCCACCGCGAATTGGGCGCGCGCATACTAGAGAAGCTGGAACATGACCTGGAAGACATCGGCGAGGTCGAGGCCAGGCCGCGTATGGAAGGCAACCAGATGTTCATTATTTTTGGCCCCCGGCGCCACAAGGGCACGACCAAGAGCGAGCATCCGCCGGCCAGTGGGCAGTAAGAAGAATTTCGGATTGCGAAATGCGAATTTCGGATTTTCGAGTTGGGTAAGTCGAAATTCGCAATCCAAAGTTGAAATCCGAAATTCGCAATCCGAAATCCGAAATTCTTAACTGGAGCAATTATGCCAAAACTAAAAACACATAAGGGGGCAGCTAAGCGTTTCCGTATAACCGCCACGGGAAAGATCAAGCGTGGTCATTCGCACGCGCGGCACATCCTGACGAAAAAGAGCAACAAGCGGAAGCGCCATCTGGATATTGATGTGCTTGTCTCTAAATCAGATCAGAAGCGCGTCGAAGAGATGCTCCCGTACGGCAGAGATTAAGTAAGAAGATGAAGGCTGAAGGATGACAGACGAGGATGGAATCGAAAGACACGGGGACAGGGAGAAGGGGCGATGCGGAGAATCTGCAGCGATTGGGAATGAGTGATTCCCAATGTCTCCCGGTCACACCGTCTCCGCGTCCTTTTAACATCCCTCCTTCAGTAACATAGAAAGGGGATTCAGACAATGCCTCGAGTAAAACGTGGAAACAAGCGCCTCGAAAAGCGCAAGAAGATATTGAAGCTGGCGAAAGGTTACCGCGGCACCAAATCAAAACTTTACCGGTCGGCAAAAGAGTCGGTCGAGCGTGGGTTGAATTTCGCTTATACCGGGCGAAAATTGAAGAAACGTGATTTCCGCAGCCTTTGGATTGTGCGCATCGGCGCGGCAGCACGCCTTAACGGCCTGAATTATTCGCAATTTATGCACGGCTTAAAGCTCTCGGGTATCGAGTTAGATCGAAAGGTGCTGGCTGATCTAGCGGCCCACCAGCCGGATGCGTTCACGGAAGTCGCGGTGCAGGCGAAGAAAGCTTTAGATAGCGAGCAGCGACAAAAGGCCGCTGCTTGAACCGACCGTTAATTTGCTGATGACAGAGAATCAGAGCCCGCCAGGTCCCCAGACTCAGGTTGAAGCTGCAAGCAAAGCGTTCGAGCAGGAGTTCGAACGCTTTGCACGCTTTACCGGTTCCAGCGATGCGTTGCAGGCACTACCGCTAGACCAGGCTGAAGCTGAACAACGCTCTTTGGCAGAATTGCGTACGCGCCACCTCGGCAAGAAGAGCGCGCTGGCAACGTGTAAGAAGAGCATAGGCCGCGTGGCGCCGGAAGAACGAGCGGCTTTTGGCCAGCTCGTGCAGAGCCGGGAAGCGGATATGGTCGCTCGCCTTGAGCAGGCGGAAGAAACGCTCAAAGACTACATTGAAGGGGCCCGCAGGCATCGAGAGAGTATTGACGTCACGTTGCCGGGCAGGCGTCCCCGCCGCGGACATCTTCACCCCATCACACTTCTACGCGAACGCATCGAAGACATCTTCGTGGCGCTTGGCTATGCGATTGAAGACGGTCGCGAGATTGAAACTGACTTTTACAATTTCGATGCGCTGAATATTCCTGAGAACCATCCGGCCCGGGCTTCGCAAGATACGTTCTACACCACCGACGGATTTGCGCTGCGTTCCCAGACATCAACCGTGCAGATACACGCGATGCAGCGTCGCGGTGCTCCGGTGCGCATGATCGCGCCAGGCCGGGTCTTTCGCCGTGACACGCCCGACCCTACTCATAACCCAATGTTTTTTCAGGTCGAAGGGTTGTGCGTCGATCGCGGCATCACAATGGCCCACTTGAAAGGCACCGTGGCAGAGTTCCTACGCCGCATGTTCGGGCCAAAAACCATCACACGCTTTCGGCCATCCTACTTTCCTTTTACTGAGCCAAGCGCCGAATTTGATTTCAGTTGTTTCAAGTGCGGCGGCACGGGTTGTCGTATCTGCAAGAACTCCGGCTGGATCGAGCTGGGCGGTTCGGGCATGGTGCATCCCAACGTGTTGCGCGCTGCGGGCGTGGATCCGGACGAGTTTTCGGGCTTCGCTTTCGGCCTGGGGATTGATCGCATGTGTGCGCTCATGTACGGGCTCGACGATATTCGCCTCTTGTTCGAGAACGACGTGCGGTTTCTAGAACAGTTTGAATAAAGATTAGGTATCAGGTGCCGGGGGTCAGGTGCCGGGAGAACCCGGTCCCGACACCCGACACCCGACACCCGACACCCATGCTGATAAGTTATAACTGGCTGCGAGAGCTGACCGGCACAAAGCTGACCCCGCTGGATTTGCGGGAGCGGCTAACTATGGTTGGCTTAGCGATTGATGCTGTGGCAGAGAGCGACGGTGATTCGGTACTCGACGTCGAGGTACCTTCGAACCGTCCCGACTGCCTCTCGCATGTGGGCATCGCTCGCGAAGTTGCAGTGATTGAGTCAGGCCAGGTAAGTCATCCGTCTGGCACGCCCGCCCGCGTTGAGGGCCGCGCTGCCAGCTTCACGTCCGTTGAGATTCGCGATGCTGATCTTTGTCCCCGTTACGCTGCCCGTCTAGTGCGTGGTGTGAAGATCGCCCCGTCTCCTGCCTGGTTAGCAAAGCGCCTGGAAGAGATCGGGCAAAGACCGATCAACAACGTGGCCGACATTACGAATTACGTCCTTCACGAATTAGGCCAGCCGCTTCATGCATTTGATTTTGCAAAACTCGCCGAGCGCAGAATAATCGTGCGCCGCGCAGCTGCGGGTGAAAAACTGAAGACCCTTGACGGAGTGGAACGGAAGCTCGACGCGAACATGCTGGTAATAGCGGATGCTGAACGACCGGTTGCTCTCGCCGGTGTCATGGGCGGAGAAGACTCAGAGATTTCCGAGCAAACAACCGACGTATTGATCGAGAGCGCATATTTCAATCCCGATTCCGTGCGCCAAACCGCGCGCGCCCTGGGAATGGACACAGAAGCGTCGCGGCGGTTCGAGCGGGGCGCGGATTGCGAAAACGTCTTAAAAGCGCAAACGAGGTGCGTTGAGCTCATTTGCGAAATCGCCGGCGGCGTAGCAACAGAAGACGCGATCGATGTCTACCCAAATCCCGTGCCTTCGCGGACGATCAGGTTCCGACCTTCTCGCGTTGAGAGGTTGACTTCGCTTCGAGTTGCCGAGACTGAAATGAAACGGATTCTCACCGCGCTCGGCATCGCCCAGACTCAGACAGCACCGGATGAGATCAGTTGTGTACCTCCGACCTGGCGAATCGACTTGGAGCGCGAAGTGGACTTGGTCGAAGAGATTGCCCGCCACTCCGGTTATGACAAGATTGGTTCTGAACTTCCTCCATCGAGCCAGTCAGGAGAATATCGGTCAAAAGAGATAAAAATGCGTGCGCTGCGACGCACCTTGCAGGGCCTGGGTTTTGATGAGGCAATCAACTTCAGCTTCATTGAAGAAGGACACGAGAATCAGTTTGAACTGATTCCCGGCCTGATTCCTCAGGATTCTGAGGCCAGTTTTGTCACACTCAAGAACCCTATTATTGAAGACGAGGTGCGGATGCGCCCGACGCTCGTCCCGGGCTTGCTAAGAGCCCTCCGGCATAACCTAAACCACGGCGTCCGGGACGTGCGTTTGTTTGAAACCGGGCGTGTTTTCTCAAATTCCGCTCCTGGCGAGCTGCCTAATGAGCGGGAAGCACTTGCTCTAATCGCTTCGGGCGGCGCCGGCGAAGAAGACCGGGCGCAGGCTGCTCGAGAAACGGATTTCTATGACCTGAAAGGCTCTCTGGAGGCAGCGGTTGCCGCGCTGAATCGCGGACCGCTGGGCTTCGCGGGAGTCACGATAAAACATTTGCGAGAAGGTCAGGCGGCCAAAATCACTTTGGCTGATGGAACGACGATCGGGTCTCTAGGCAGACTGGCGGAGTCTGTGGCCGACGCTTACAAGTTTCGCCAGCCAGTTTATGTTGCCGAGCTGGACCTTACCAGTTTGCTTGCGGCGGAAGAGAATGCCGTCCATTACGAACCCTTGCCGCGTTATCCGTCTGTAGTGCGTGACATGACGATCCTTGTCGATCGCCACGTCACATTGCACGATCTGTTGCAGGCCGTGGCAAAGGAGAGAGTTGAAGATTGCCGCAGGGCCCAACTCGTTGGTACCTACGAAGGATCGAACATATCGGAAGGGAAGCGAGCGGTGACTCTGCGCATTGAGTATCGTTCTGATGAGCGCACGCTTCGCGATGAGGAAGTTGAAGAGCGGCAGCGCGGCTTGATTGATTCGCTGTTACGCCAGTATAGTGCGCAGCTGCACTAAAAAAATCATCGCTTAGTGCAAAATGAGCCTTGCGCTTGCTGGCTCGAAGTCGCATAATTCGAACGCGCTGAAATCTGGCATAAGAGTTATCGGGAGTAAACGATGGTCGGTTTATCAGGATTAGAAAAGTTCTCACATCTCGAAGATAAGATCTATCGCACCATCGAACTGACCAAGACGCTAAGGCAAGAGAAAGAAAGTTTGGAAAAGGAACTTTCGCTCATGCGCCGCGGCAAGGCAAGCCTGCCAAACGAGCAGGAGCGGTTGGAGAAACAGGTAGAACAGCTGCTGGCCGAACGCGATCTTATACGCATTAAGGTGGAAGCGATGTTGGATGCCGTAGCGGCGCTCGATCCGGAGTTGGCGGAGGAGCTTAGATGACCGCCGGAATTGGCCAAATGCTTGGTAAAAGTAGCATGGATTCGACCAGCAATCCGTCACCCACCATCAGGGTGGAGATCTACAACCAGACCTACAACATTCGCTCCGACGGCGACACCGAGTACATCATCCAACTCGCCGAATTTGTAGACAGTCGAATGCGTGAGATCTCGTCGGGCACGCTGACGGTCGATTCGTTAAAGGTAGCTATCCTTGCGGCTTTGCACATCGCCGACGAACTACATCGCCTGAAACATCTTCACGAGCAAGCCGACGCCCAGCTCGCCACCCGCAGCGCTGAGTGTGCCGAAATGCTCGATCGTTTGCTGAAAGTCAGAAGCACGGTCGAACAAGGGCAAGGCGGCCCCGGCAAGATCTCCCTCGGGTAAGATTCGAGTACATTTTCCATTTTCCATTTCTCATTTGACCTTTTTATTCGTCATTTGCTGCGTTGCGAGCGGTTTTTAGCGAAGCTGTGAAGATTCTGCACAAGTCTTTATTCTCCTGACTGATATCGGCGATCGATTGGGATGCCAACATCCCGCTGCGGGCGATTATGCGAAGCCAAATGGAGGTTTCATTCAACTCCTTAAGCACGATGCGTAACTTGTGAACGAAATCACCGTAGCTTTCTGCCCCTCGCGCTTCTCCATAGTTCGGGGCTGGTGACGTCCCGGCTCTTAGGATCTGTCCCGCAATGTGTTTTCCCGCAGGGGTGCGTGGCAACTGTGCTGAAAGTCTTATGATCCGAACCGCAAAGTCGATCAAACGCTCTTCCAGTTCATCCGCCCGCTCTTGGCGACTTGGGACAGGTTTTCTTTCCATTTGTGAGGCTCATTTCTCAATGTGAGGAGATGAGCGGCAATGATACCTCTGTAAATGAAAAATGAAAAATGAAAAATGACAAATGGAAAATGATTTGTTATTTCTCCCCGGTGCAGCCTTATGCTAGTATGCCCTCGGCGGAGGGAGGCATTCTGCGGGGCCCGTCACCGAGTTACGATGATTGAGCCAACGCCGTTGAATTGGGAGACCGACGCCGCGTCAGCCAGTGCAATTCTTCATCGTTAAGATTTGCCAAAGGCTGCGGTAGATTAGAGGTCACCCACCTGTACATGCAGGTTCAATTACGGCTTCGGAACGACTCACGCGGATCTCCTTCCCGCCTACTGTCCGTAAATCGTGAATCGTGAATCGTAAATAGAAACTTTCTTCTATTCACGGTTGGCGGTTACCGCTTTACGGATTTTTCATAAACGAGTTAAGAGTCAAGAGTCGCGAGTCTGGAGTCGTGAGTCGTGGAATATAGGTCATATGAGACTTATAGGACCTATATCACGATTCACGATTTACGATTCACGATTTACGATTCACGATTCACGATTCACGATTTACGATTCACGATTCACGATTTACGATTCACGATTCACGATTTACGATTCACGATTCACGCTTTCTTGTTATGAAGGTTCTCATGCTAGGAGATGTGGTAGCCAAGCCTGGTCGCGTCGCGGTACTTGAGCGCATCCAGGATTTGCGGGAGCAATACGCCATCGATCTCGCTGTCATGAATGCCGAGAATGTTGCTGGCGGATTCTCGATTACTCCCTCACTGGGGGAGCAACTCTTCGCCGCTGGAATTGACGTCATGACTTCCGGAAATCACATTTTTGATAAGAAAGAGGCTTTTGAGTACCTTGGCAAGCAGCCGCGGTTGCTTCGCCCCGCTAATTACCCGCCAGGAACCCCGGGCAGCGGTCTCTGGCTGGGAGAAATAGGCGGAACAAAGATCGCCGTGATCAATCTTATGGGGCGAGTGTTCATGCCTCCGTCAGACGATCCTTTTCGCGGGGCCGATGCTCTGATCTCTACTCTCTCTCCCGACACGAAGGTTCGCATTGTTGATATACACGCAGAAGCGACTTCTGAAAAGGTGGCGATTGGCTGGTATCTTGATGGACGCGTGTCCGCGGTGGTAGGCACCCACACGCACGTACAAACGGCTGACGAACGAGTTCTGCCGCGGGGTACAGCGTACCTTTCGGACATCGGAATGACTGGGAGTTATGCTGGCGTGATAGGGATGAACAAAGCCGATGTAATCGCGCGTTTTACGTCAGTGCTCGCGAGGCGTGCAGAACATTCCACCGGCGAGACACGAATCTGTGCCGCCGTTCTGGATATTGACGAATCGACTGGACGCGCGCGGGGGATTGTTCGCGTAAACATACCGCATGAGTCGTGAGGAGTGAGTCGGCAGGAGCAGGAGGCAGGACGTCATATTGTGAAAGACGAATGATGAAATGGGGGAAAAGGGGAACGGGGAACGGGGAAAAAGTGAGACGGGGAAAAGGCGAGACTGAGAAACGGGGAACTGGGAAGGCGAGACGGGGAAATGGGGAACGGGGAAATGGGGAAACCCAATGTCAAATGGAAAATGGAAAATGGAAAATGGAAAATCGGAGGCGCACCATACGACGGCCTGGTCCTGCCAACTGCCTGCTGCCCCTGCCAACTGCCTCCTGCCCCTGGCTATTCCGGGGCGGTCTCGGTGGGAACCTTCTCACCGGAGGTTTTGAGAATGGGGGCCGCCAGCAAGCGCTGGGCGTAGCCTTCGGGAAATGAACGCACGCGGCCGGCGGAGTCCGTAACCACATGTCCGGTTTCGCCTTCGGAGATTATTTGGTCATCGGAGACGCGGATGACCTCGTAACCAAACCGGAGGGAACGCCGTCGCAACTCAGTAATGCGGGTGCGAATCAGTAGCTCGTCGTCGTAATATGCAGGAGCCTTGTAGCGGCAATAGCTTTCTGCGACAACGAGAAAAGCGTCGTCACTCTCTTCCATGTCGCGATAGGAGAAGCCGCGGGCGCGACAGAATTCGGTGCGGCCGATTTCAAACCAGATGAGGTAATTGGCATAATAGACAATGCCCATCTTGTCGGTCTCGGAGTAGCGCACGCGAAGACGGGACTCATGCCAATCTCCGAGTACTCTATCTGGCGCCGGGCTCGTCATATGGGCAAATGCCTCCAAAACTCCCTCAGAAAAGAGACTACTGCATGAAACCTGAACTGCATCTGGGCCTGAAACGTTTAGCGGACTATAAGAGCGAAACCCAGAGGTTGTCAAAGCAAATCGGCCGCTTCACCAGGCCTTTCTGCGCCCTTTGTCTCATTTTCTCGGTCCTTTGGGTAGGAGGTATTCCGGCTGGTTCCGCGCCTCAGGGAACGGGCATCGCGCCCGCCACTACGCGCAATGCGGCGATCGTGGCCGCCACTGTAACGGTCCTGAAGGAAACCAGTGAGATCCGTGAGCTGGCAATCCTCAGACCCGTGAAAAGTGGCGCTCAATCTCGCTCTCAGATCGAGCGCATGATCGTGAAAAACCTGGACGAGCAGACCACGCCGAGTGAGATGCATTCAACTGAGGTTACTCTTCAGAAGCTCGGCCTCGCGCCGTCAGACTTTCAATACAGGCCTTTTGTGGTGAAGTTACTCACCGAACAGGTCGCCGGCTACTACGATCCCAAGGCGCAGGAGTTTTATCTTGCTGACTGGATCGAGCTCGAAGGACAGAAGCCGGTGATGGCGCATGAGCTCACACACGCCTTACAAGACCAGCATTTCAACCTCCGTCGCTTTGAGAAATGGCCCAAGGGTGATTCCGACGCCGAGCTTGCGGCCCACGCCCTGATTGAAGGGGACGCGACCCTCGCGATGACGCTCTACATGGCCAAGCATCCGCTTGTCGCGCTGGCTTTCATTCGTTCACTCGGTGGCAGCAATATGTCCTCAGAGCAATTCAAGCAAGCGCCGCGCGCGATCCGTGAATCGCTGGTGTTTCCCTATGAACAGGGATCCGAGTGGGCGACTCAGGTCTACAAGCGCGGCGGTTGGGGGTTAGTCTCACAGGCTTACACTAAATTGCCGCTATCAAGCGAACAGATTCTTCATCCGGAAAAATACTTCGAGTATGAGGTACCGGTTAAGGTTGCGCTTCCTGACGTGCGCAATTTACTCGGCGCCAACTGGAAGCGGCTGGATTACGATGTGAATGGCGAATGGAGTTTTTATCTGATTCTGGATCAATTCCTCAACTCCCCGGCTGAATCGCGCCGCGCCTCCACGGGGTGGGCCGGCGATCGTTATGTGGTTTACGAAGGTACGGGACGCGGCGAGGTCTTCATTGGCCAGCTAATTGCCTGGGACACGGAAAGCGATGCGCGCGAGTTCTTTGATGCTTACGCGAAACGGACCTGGCGGCGCTATCCCGGCGCAACCGCAGGCGAAATATCATCCACACCAACGACGAAGACTGCCGACGGGACTGCTGTATCAACTTCAGAGAACGCCGCGAATTCACGCCATGCCTGGAAAACAAGCGAAGGAGGCGTGGTGATGGAGCTACGAGGCAAACGTGTGCTGATCGCAGAAGGCATACCAGAAGATGTCGACTCGAAGACTCTGCTGAAAACTCTTTGGCAGTAGGAATCAGTTCACGGTCTTTGGTCTTGGGTCCAAAATCCAAAGCGCAAAATCCAAAGGCCAAAGTCCAAACGTAGATTCGTTATGGCTGCTGCATCTGGTCTTGCTTCCAGCGGAGGCTGGTGATATGTAGGGCACGCCTAAACGACAACGGACGATTCTGCCTTGCTGCCGACGCCGTTGCTCGCCCAGTAACCTCGCCTTTGAAGGGGATTTGTCTCCCCTGCACAACGCGTCCGCACCATAAGGAGCCCGTCATGAAGAAAGTCTTCTTGAAACTTATTTGTTTGGGTCTTTTCGTTTCAGCGTGTAGCAAGCCTGCAACGCAGGAAACCGTTCCAGCCGGCGGAGAAAAGGCCTCCGCCTCACCAGCGACGCCCGCTGCTGCGGAAGGCGAGAGTCTCTACCCCGTAAAGCAGCTGGGCAAATCCGCTTTTATCGACAGGACAGGGAAAATTGTCCTCGCCGCGAAATATGATCAGGCCGACCGGTTCAGCGAGGGACTAGCCCAGGTAATGGTTAATGGCAAGTGGTCCTACATCGACAAGACCGGCAATGTCGTCATCGACCTCAAAGATATTCCCAAAGTAGATCTCATCCATCCCTTCTCTGATGGGTTGGCGGGCGTCTTCACCGGCAGCAAGTTTGGCTGCATCGACAAGACAGGCAAGATGGTGATCAAGCCGGAATTCGACGTCATTGGCCGCTTCACTCAGGGCATCGCGCCCGCAATGAAGGCTGGGAAATTCACCTACATCGATAAAGAGGGAAACGCAGTTACCGTTAATTCGCAGGTAATTCTTGGCGGACCATTCTTTGAGGGTTTGGCCCAGGCTAACATTAACGATAAATGGGGTTATATGGATCGCGCCGGCAAGGTAGTCATCGAGCCGCAGTTTGAGCGGGCCGAGCGTTTCTCTGAAGGATTGGCGCCAGTCGTGATCGGAAACAAGTTTGGGTTCATCGACAAGACCGGAAAAAAAGTTATTGACCCTCAGTTTGAAGATGCCGGCCGCTTCTCTGAAGGCTTGGCGGCTGTAAAGAGTGGTGGCAAGTACGGCTATATCGACAAGAGTGGCAACATGGTCATCAAGCCGCAGTTTGACGATGCCGACTACTTTTCCGGAGGCATTGGCCGCGTTGCTACGGGTGGCAAAGTCGGCCGCATGCTCATCACCGAATTTGCCGAAGTAAGAGGTAAGGTGGGCTACATCGACAAGACTGGTAAGTACGTCTGGAACCCCTCTTTTTGATCTCGCACCTCACTACTGACTCCGGCCTGCTGATGCTGTAGCATGGCCGCAATGACAGGGCTGGAGCATTACGTCGGTCAGGTACTTGACGACAAGTACCGCCTGGAGCGCCTTTTGGGCCAGGGCGGGATGGGCGCGGTTTATCTCGCAACCCACCTCGGCACGGAACGGTATGTGGCGCTCAAGCTGATCGCGCCGCAGTTCATGCGCAACGAGGAGTTCGTCGAACGATTCAAGCGCGAGGCGCGAGCAGCCGGCCGCTTGCGTCATCCGAACGTAGTCGACGTCACCGACTTCGGATTCGCCGAGGCCGGCGATAAGCCCGTCGCTTACTTGATAATGGAATACCTCGACGGCTGCACTCTGGGCGATGTCCTGAAGGAAGAGAAGCGCCTGCCGCTGGAGTGGGTGGTCGACATCCTTGAACAGGTTTGCTCTGCTGTGCACGAGGCGCATCAACAGGGAATCGTTCATCGCGACCTTAAGCCAGACAACATCTGGCTGGAACCAAACCGCCTCGGCAGCTATCGCGTCAAGGTGCTCGATTTTGGGATCGCCAAACTCGGCGAGATCGGAACGGCAACCGCCGGACTACCCTCCACACCTGCGTCCACTCAACCAAGATCCTCCGGCGCGCAGTCCGGTGGCGCAAGAGGTTTCAGCGCGGCGGCGTCACCGGCAGTGGCCGCACCAGCTAAGAATGCGTCCGCTGACCTGGAGTCTGAAACACTGCTCTATCGCTCCGGCGACGGCGACGGAGGCTTCGGCAAAAATGCTGAAACCTCAACACCAGCAAGACCGGAAAACACTGGCGTAACCGATACAAACGACACGAAGTTGTTTGCTCAGTCGACGGAAAACGAGCCCTTAGCCTCGCCCGGGCTTCCTGCTGCAAGGCACGCGGCGCCACACGCGCATTTAATTTCGGCAAACGTTGCTGACGATCGCACGCTGAAGTTTGATCAGTTGACGCGGCCTGTACCGATGGGTGCACGCACGACGCTTGCCCCCGACACTGTGCATGGAACTGAATTGACGCGCGTTGGCGCGATCATGGGTACGCCGCTCTACATGTCTCCCGAACAGTGCAGCGGCAAGAGCCTCGACTCTCGCTCTGATACTTACAGCCTGGGTGTTATCGCCTACCAGATGCTTGTCGGGGAGCCTCCTTTTGCGGGCGACACCTCGACGATCCTGCGCGGGCACATGGAAACTCCGCCGGCCCCGCTGCGTGAGCAAAACAAAAAGGTGCCCAAGCGTCTCGCTGATCTCGTGATGTCCGCACTCGCGAAAGATCCGGCGGATCGCCCGCAGAGTTCGGCTGCGTTCGCCAGCGCGTTGCGCGCCCAGTCAGAGAGTATCGGGTCGCTGTATCGACGGGCGTTTTCGCTCTACAGCGAGCACTTTCCCAAGTTTCTTAAACTGTCGTTAATTGCCCACGTTCCTGTAATCATAACGACGGGTCTCTTGATCGCTTTGGAGCTGGCAGAGAATTCCCTACCCAAAGGCTTAAGCGTAACGAAGGTTCTGACGGTCACGGCTCTGATCCTCATGGCTCTTCTGCAGGTAGTCGCTTACTTTGTTGCCGCTTCAGTCATTTCCGGCGTTACCACAGTGATCATCACACAGTTGGCAGTTGCACCACTCCGTCCGGTGGAGCTGCGCCCAGCGTTCGCGGTTTTGAAGCGCCGCTGGCGACCGTTTTTTAGCACCGCTGTTCGTGTCACTCTGCGTATCATTGGCGGTATTTTTCTGGGCGTGATCCCAGGATTGGTGATGATCGTACGTTATGCGTTTTACGCGCCGGTAGTGCTCATGGAGGGGCTGGAGAGAAAAGCGGCCCTGCGTCGATCGCGCGAGTTGGGGTCGCGCTCATGGCGAACTGTGATCATCGTTGTCATGCTCCAGTTTCTCATTCCGGCTGTAGCGAGCGCGGTGATGGGTCGTATTTTTGGAAACGCGGGCGTGAGAATATCTATTGGCGAGGGCAATGCCCGCGCCGGAGCCGTGACCACTGGGCCTGCAAACCAAATCTATCAACAACTTTTGAGTCTAATAAACATCGTGATCGTCCCGCTGATGTCAATTGTGCCGGCGCTGCTCTATCTGAAGATGCGTAGGTTGGGCGGTGAGAGTTTGAATGCTACCTTGGCAAAACTAGACGAGGCAGATGGAAGGCGTAGTCAGTGGCAACAGCGTATGCGATCCGGATCCTCGCTGCACACGCCTCGCAGCCTGATTCCCCCGAGTGGCCCCTGAAAGGGACTACGAACGTTTTGAGATCTGAGATTTGAGATCGAATCATTTTTCATTTTTCATTTGTCATTCGCAGATTCAACTTGGAAGTGCAACAGTCGTGATCAATATGAAACGTCATTTACGGTTTGTTTTTCGCCGCGTAGCGTCCGCATGAGTTTAGCCCGGCGTTTCAACGCCGGGATCTAAGTCCAACGTAACAGCCCCGTCGCGTCAGCGACTGGTGGAGGACCCTAAAGAGCCGCGGATGAACGTAAACGCGGGTCAGAAAATCGATAAGCGCTGTTCTCAGTGCACTCCGTGCCTCCGTGGTGAATAACGGTTTTTTTTACCACGGAGGCACGGAGAACACTGGGAAGCAAACGATTCGGCGCCGCGTCGGCCAAAAATAATCGTTGCACTTCAAACTTGAATCCGCCATTTGCGAATTGCGAATTCAACTTTGAAGGGTAATGGTCTAATTTGAGCATTGGTTCAGTCAAATTCTCCGATCCACTAAGCCACACGAAATAGCACGAAATATTACTTAGTGTTATTTCATGTGATTTCGTGGATCGTTTTTGACGCGTGTTCGAAGCCGGAGAGTCCGTTCACTCTTCAATGACAAATGAAAAATGGCAAATGACAAATGGAAAATGATCACTTCCCGAGCTTCGTTACCCACGCCTTAGCCAGAGGATACTCAACAAACTGGCGATTGCCGCCTTCGACCACCCAGCGCAAATGCGGCAACGCTTCCGCGCGGCGTCCGGAGAGCGCGAGGTCGATACCAATATACGTGCGTGCCTCTGTCATCTTGTCGTTTGTGTTGGCCTCGGCCAGGAGTTGTTGAGCAGTCACTTCGTGGCGCAGATACTTGAGCAGCCGGCAATGCCAGTTCTGGTCGGGGCATTCGCTCGAGGCTCCAGGCTGGCGGAGCAATTCGTCCGCCTTTTCCTTGAGACCAGCTTCGCGGAAGCCGAGATACCCTCCAAACACGATGTAGTATGGAGTGTCGCCTTCCATGAACGGCTTCCAGCGATCGACAAACCCGTTCGCAAAGTTACCGGCGTCCTCGCCCTTGCCGATACAGAGGCTGGCCCACACCAGTGTCCAAAAAGGGCCAGGCTTCGCGGTATGCAAGCCTAGTTGGGTAGTCGCTTCGATCGATTCTTCGTACCGCCCCAGGCGAAAGTAAAGGTCTCCCATTGCATCCCACACACTCCGATTTTTTGGCTGGAGTTCAACTGCTTTGCGGTACGCAGCGATACCTTCCTCGTCCCGATTCTGGTCGTAATAGATATTGCCGAGACCTATAAAACCCCGCTCGTCGTCGGATGCTAGTTTAGCCGCGAGTTTGTAAAGGCGCTCTGCTTCGGCGTAATTCGGAGGTTTCCGGTCGCGTGCGTAGTTGCCCTTTTCAATGGCCTCTTCCAGGCCTTCAGATTCAAGCGGTTCGGGACTGTTCGCGGCTATGGGTGGCGCAGACGGCGAAGGCGCTGTAGTCGGCCGCGAGGTTGGTTGAGACGCTCCTGTGCCGCTGCGGATACCTCCCAGGCTTCCAACGTTGGCTGGCTTAGGCGTTGCGGACGGTCGCGCGCCGGCCGCGGTATTCGGAGCTGACGTTGTCCGGGGCTGGCTGCGGGCAGGCCGCGCAGCGCCCGGGTCGATTCCGGCAGTGTTCGACACACCAGGCGGTTTCGAGAGAGGCGCACTTGATTTTGGCCCTGCTAAGCCCTCCAGGCGGCCGCCCGCGGCTTCGCTCGGTATGGGCTTGCGGTGCACCGGCGGATTTTCAGGTCGCCTGAAGTCTGCCGTCGACCCGCCTCCCGTCGTTTCCTGAGCACAGACCACCCCGCTGGTTAGTAAGGTAACCAGAAACACCTGCCCTAAGAGCAACGCAAATTTCGAATTTCGGATCGCGAATTTCGAATTTTCTGATTCGTAATCTTGAATCATGATCTTGAATCGTGAATCGCCAAATGGAAGATAGAATGATAAATGACAAGTGGAAAATGGACAATGGTGAATGTCCGGCACACAAAAATTCGCAATCCGAAGTCCGCAGCTCGAAATCTGAAATCCGAAATCCGAAATTCTGATTCACCGTTTACTATTCACCACTAACTATCTAATCTTCACGCGTCCAAAAAAACTCCCAAGGAGGATTCATATGGTTGAAGCGCTCGATCTCACACCCTAGCATTTTTTGGGCTTTGGACTCAGTAGCCACAGATGAACGCGGAACGTCACGGATAGAAGTGAGAATAAGAAGCGGTTAACTCCTTTAGCACCTCTTGCACTGCTTTCGTGTCACTCCTTTCTGATCCGTGCTTATCCGTGTCCATCTGTGACTAACTAAGTGCAAAGTCCAAAGACCCAAGACCAAAGGCCAAGAGCAGCAGCAAACAGCGTCCAGATGTCGAACTTTGATAGCAGGTGAAAGGAGCCTTCCGCTCTTTTCTGGCCGGATTAATAAGACATTTGTCGGGGCGTGCGATTTGCATCTGGCAACTGACAGCACTGCCACCATTCTTCAGGAGGAGACAATGTTTAAGACGGTTCTCTCGCTTGTTCTGGTAACTTTGCTCATCACCTGCGTCGCAGCCCAGACTGCTTACGCTGATTCGAAGGCCGAAAAGCAGATCCGCTTCACCGAGAAGGTCAAATTGGGTATTGCGAAGCTGGGGACGGGCGAACAGGCACGTATAGAGCTCAAGTTGCGCGATAAGACCAAGTTGAAAGGCTATGTTCGCGAAGTCGGCGAGGAAGATTTCGTTGTTGCCGACGCAAAGACGGGCGCTAATACACGTGTCGCTTATGCTCAGGTGCAGACGGTGAAGGGCAACAATCTCTCCACCGGCGCCAAGATCGCCATAGGTCTGGGCATATTGGCCGCAATTCTTGCTATCTGGCTCATCTTAGAGAATACGGGCTGAAAGAGAATTTCGAATTTCGGATTGCGGACTAAAGAATTTCGGATTTCGGATTGCGAATTTTGGATTTTGTGTGCGGGGCATTGATCATTGTCCTTTTTCGCCTGGTCATTTATCATCTTAATCATCCATTTTGCGGTTTAACGAGCTACGGTTCACGATTCACAAAATTCGCAATTCGAAATTCGCAATCCGAAATTCTATGAGAACTGGCCTGCTGATCTTCGTGCTGTTTCTTACGCTGGCCTTCTTTACGTTTGCTCGTAAGGGACCAGCGGCAAACACCGCGGCCCAGTCGACTCCAGCCAGCCAAATGATCGTGACTGAAGGTGCTCAGACCTATTCCGCGCTCTCGCCTGCGGCTGCGTCCTCAACAGCGCCGGCTGCAACGAATGTCTCGGCGAAGGTCGACTTTGCCTCACAAATCAGACCGATCCTGGAGGGCAAGTGCAAACCCTGCCACTTCAATGGCGGCACAATGTATGAGCGCCTGCCTTTTGACCGGCCTGAGACAATCAGGACACTCGGCACGAAGCTCTTTACCCGCATCAAAGAAGAGAACGACCGCTGCCTCATCCGCGAGTTCCTTGCTCAGAACTGACACGAAGAGTCGAGAGTCCAAAGTCCAAAGTCCAAAGTCCAAAAAATCCGCAATCCGCAATCCGAAATTCTTTTCCGGGAACTTTATTGAACAAGTGGTGTCTAGTCTCTCGAAACAAATCGATAACGGAGGCTAGAATGCAAAAACTGTTTCTCCTTGCGGCGCTGCTTCTGACCGTAGCCGTAGTCCCAACGTTCAGTCAGACCCCAGTTAAGACAGGTGAGCCGAACAATAGCGTTGAGCAAACGGTCTTGAAACTGACTCAGGACTGGCTCGTCGCCGATGAAAAACAAGACCGTGCCGCACTAGACCGTATCATCGCCGACGATTTTTTGGGCACCGGTCCAAGGGGAAGCACCGTCACCAAAACAGATGTTATTCCCAGGGAAGGTAGCGGGGGTGGCGGCCTTTCCATTACCGCTGAGGATGTAAAGGCCCGGGTCTTTGGAGACACGGCGATCGTAACTGGTCGCGGTATAAGAAAATCTCAGGAACAGGGAGAGCTGAGATTTACGGTAGTATTTGCTAAACGAGAGAATCGTTGGCAAATGGTTGCGGGCCATTTGTCTGCCGTTCCCCGGCAATAGTTCGACATCGGTAGTGGTTGAGCGTGCATCTTGCCTGCACAGAGTAGACCCGACTGTCTACTGTAACTCTGAAAGCCATTCAAAATCGAAGCAAGCATTCAAGTCCGAAAATCTTACAAGTTAAGATGAGGATTGCCCACCCAGTGCAGGCAAGATGCCCGCACTCCACCGTTTTTCCCCGGTCCCGCCGTCCGTCTCTCATTTCTCTACCGTGTATAATGCAATACGACTAGAATCCTCGCGGGGATGAATTCAAACTAACTCCGCCCGGCAAATGCCCGCTTCAGGTGCGACAAGCGACCAGAACGCTGACTTCAACCTTGACTAATAAGCCTTCACAACGAGACTTCTTTCTCACGCAACTCCTCGACGCGAGCGTCGAGGGCATACTGGCGTTTGACCGCGACTGTCGTTACACGGCCTGGAATCGTGCAATGGAGTGCATCTCCGGATTGAACCGGGAGACAGTGCTCGGTAAATGCGCTTTCGATGTGTTTCCTTTTCTGAAAGAGACAGGCGAGGACAAATGTTTCTACGCAGCTTTAGCCGGAGAAACCGCGACGTCTGAAAATAGACCCTATACGGTTCCCGAAACAGGACGAGAAGGGTTCTTTAAAGGTTATTACTCGCCGGTATTAAATCATCAGAGCGAAGTCATCGGCGGCATTGCCGTCATTCATGACATCACTGAGCGCAAACGCGCAGAGGAAGAGGCGCAAAAGGCCCACCGGCGTTTGACCTCTCACTTTGAGAATTCGCCGCTGGCTATCATCGAATGGGACAGCGACTTTCGCGTGTCGCGTTGGTCTGAATCGGCAGAGCGGCTCTTTGGCTGGGAAGCCCATGAGGTCATAGGCAAACACGTCAGTGATTGGCACTTCGTATTCGACGAAGACGCGGATGCGGTTCAACAGGTGACTTACCGGCAAAGAGTTGGGGCCGAGCTCCTGGGAGTGCAGCGCAATCGCAACTACACGAAGGACGGAGGAATACTCTATTGCGAATGGTACAACTCTGTTCTGCACGACGATTCGGGGAAAATGGTTTCCGTGTTGTCTCTTGTGCTGGACGTCACTGCCCGTAAATTGGCCGAAGAGGGAAGATCTGCCTTGCTCGTGCGGGAGCGTGACGCGCGTAAGCAAGCAGAAGAAGCCGACCGCCTCAAGGACGAATTCCTTGCCACGCTTTCGCATGAACTCCGCACTCCGCTGACTTCCATTCTCGGCTGGGCCATGATGATTAGAAATGGAGAACTTGAGGAAGATACCGTCGGTCGCGCAATTGAAACAATCGAACGCAATGCCCGCTCTCAGGCCCGACTGATCGACGATCTGCTCGACGTCTCGCGTATCATCACAGGAAATCTCCGTCTTGATGTTCGCCCTCTTAACTTGGCGCCAATCGTGGAGGCGGCCCACGAGGCATTGCGGCCCGCTGCCGCTGCGAAGGGAATAGAAGTCGAAACAAAGTGTGATACGGAAGGCTGCCTCGTCACAGGTGATCCAAACAGATTGCGCCAGGTGATTTGGAATCTGCTTTTGAATGCAATCAAGTTTACGCCTCGTGGCGGCAGCGTAAGCGTCGGTCTTGAACGCGCGGAATCGTCTGCTCGGCTTACGGTCAGCGATAACGGAGTGGGCATCACCCCGGAGTTTTTGCCGTACGTGTTCCATCGTTTCCGTCAGGCTGAAGGCTCGATCTCACGCAAGCAGGGCGGACTTGGCTTGGGACTGGCGGTCGTGCGTCACCTGGTAGAGTTGCACGGAGGCACTGTCAGTGCGGAAAGTCCTGGACCGGGTCAGGGGTCCACTTTTACCGTCGATCTGCCTCTTGCCATCGAGCGGAGAGAAGCGAGCTCAGACGACAGCTGGAAAGCCGAACGAAGGAGAAGTAGTACCATTGCCAGACTCGATGGTGTACGGGTACTTCTGGTTGAAGACGATGAGGACTCGAGAAGGTTGCTCAGTATGATGCTTAAGCGTCACGGAGCCGAAGTGACTTCGACGTCCACGACCCTTGAAGCGCTGAATTCGTTTGGTGAAGGATCACCAGACGTGATGATCAGCGATATCGGGATGCCTGAACAAGATGGTTACCAGCTGATCACACAGGTGCGGGCGTTGCCGGCTGAAAGCGGGGGACTGACGCCAGCCATAGCTTTAACGGGATACGCCACGAGCAGGGATCGTGAACGGGCTTTGTCCGCGGGGTATCAGTTACACATCGCGAAGCCCGTAGAACCGGTCGACCTGGCTGTCGCTATCGCGAGGTTGTTAGCCAATAAGTCTTGAACTTTGAGCTTTATTCAACCGTAACTTCGTACCCCTGCCGCAGCCCCAGCACAAACTTCTCCCACCTCTTCTGAAAGGCATCCATATCCCGTTCCGCCAGGACCTGACGCAGGGTCAGGTAACCGCTCGGGTCTTCTTTCTGATGGGCGTGAAACTGCTTGTAATACTTTACTAGCAACCCTCTCTGTTGCAGGTAGTAGCATAGATAACGAGCTTGGCCGTAGTTAACGCCCTTGTCTTCGTTGTAGAACCCGGTCGTATCCAGGGCCATCAAGGTCTTGAACGGCGGCACTTCTTTCGCTCTGATTGCCTGCTGCAATCCCGGCAGGCGCCAATTAGTGAAGCCGTGAATATGCCCGTCTACCTCACCACATTGTTCATAGAGTGAACCCAAGCCCTCGTTGAGCCACGGGGGACACTCGGGAAAGTTCGCTTCCATAAACGGATGAACGATTTCATGAACCAACGTTCCCCCGCCAGTCCCAATATTCATGATCAATGCCTTGTGATGGCTTGAGTAATAACCATAGGGCGTAGTTGGGTCTTCGCCAAAAATAAGACGAGTGTACTTCTCGTAAGACTCCTTGTCTCTAAAGAGCCAGACATCGAGAATCTCTTTTGGGTCCTTTGCGAAGAAGTCCTGCTTTAACTGGTCCACTGCCCATTTGACGGTGCCCTCAGCGCGCTGCAGTACCTCTCCTCGCGCTTCGTCACCAACAACCACGAATGGGGATTGAATGACGACGGAGAACTTGTTGGATGGCAGTTTCTTCTTGAGCTCGGCAACGTGTTTGACAAAGTCCGCTTCCGTGAAGCTGCCCGATGTTGGGGGCGCGACGGCTTCAGAAGTTGTCGGAATGCTCGTTTTTGGCGGC
This sequence comes from Pyrinomonadaceae bacterium, assembly GCA_050748205.1. GTDB lineage: Bacteria > Acidobacteriota > Blastocatellia > Pyrinomonadales > Pyrinomonadaceae > PSRF01. The sequence continues at coordinate 22,437 of JBOGOU010000275.1, forward strand.
TCAATAGAACTGCCGGCTCGGTTCCAGTGGCAGGCTAGACTGAGCACTAGTGTCAGGGGTAGGAAGATTGTCAGCCGCATGATTTGGCGCCTCATCAGGAAGGCTTTACTGTCGACTACTTTGATGAATGAAAGGCCGTGCCGTTGCCCCGGAAAATTTCGGATTGCGGATTGCGGATTGCGAAATTTGTGTCGTCAATAGTCGAATCGTGATGCGCTGACCGAAAATGACGGTGGAAAGGAGAACGGAAAGTTGAAGTGACAAATGGAAAATGACAAATGGAAAATGGTTCGTTGCCCATTGTTTGACTGGGCAACCTGTGTGGACTATCAAGCAAAAGTCCGTCTCAACAAGTAGCCAATATAGTAATACGTCTCATGGGTCAATGAGCTGAGCTGACTTCTCAGGCCTTGGTATCTGGTAGTTGGTGTAGGTGAAGGATAGGCTTCCAGCCCGGCATCCTTGGCCATGGCGACGGCCCTTTTCATATGCATCGGATCGCTGACAATCAGGACCTTTTTCAAGCCGTAAGCATCCGCCACCTGCTTGGCGTTGAGGACGTTTTCATAAGTGGTGTGCGAGGTTTCCTCTGTCAGAATATCTTCTCTGGGAACTCCCTTCTCAATCGCGTATTGACGCGCCGCCGCAGCTTCTGTCGGCTCATCTCTATTGCCCTGGCCGCCCGTAAAGATAATCTTTCGTACTCTGCCATGCTGGTAGAGATCAATCGCATGGTTGATTCTCTCTCGGAAAACAGGCGACACCTCATCACTCCACACGGCGGCGCCGAGAACTATGGCGGCATCAGCCTTTACGTCACTGCTGTTCTTGCCGTAGGTGTAAATCCTCACGGCGATGGTTGCGATGCCGAATATCGCCACCGCGATGATTACCTTTAGGATGCGAGCAAGCCGGGTTTTCATTTAGGGAGGATTATAGGGTACGCGTGGACACGGGGACACGGGGACGGGGACTACGGAGACACGGGGACCACGGAGACACGGGGACCACGGAGACACGGGGACGCGGAGACGCGGGGACGCGGGGACGCGAGACACGGGGACGCGGAGACACGGGGACGGAGGGACGTGGAGTGGTTGATTCAATGTTGAGTACCTTTCCAACTTGAGCGGGGACAGGGTCCACCTTCCTTACCTGAGAGCCTTATTGCAGTTGAGCAGCGTCTCCGCGTCGCCGCGTCCCCGCGTCCCCGCGTCTCCGTGTCCTCGTGTCTCCGTGTCCCCGTGCCTCAAGTTCCGCTATAATCATCAACATGAAAACCGTACTAGCAGTCACGGTCATGCTTTTGTTGTCGCTAGTCTCGAATGCGCAAACCGAGGCCCCCGGCTCCTTTCACCAGGACCTTAGCTGGTCGCCGGATGGCACTCGCCTCGTTTTCTCGGCAATGCAAAGTGGCAAGACTGACCTCTACACAATAAGGGTTGACGGCTCGGGTCTGACGCGCCTTACCCAAGACGCCGGCAACAACGTATGGGCTTCTTTCTCACCTGATGGAGAGCGCATCGCCTTTCACTCGGATCGCTCTGGCGGAGGGGGTGACGTCTGGGTGATGAACGCCGACGGCTCGAATCCGGTCCGCCTCACAAGCTATGCCAGTCGCAATGCGTATCCTTCATGGTCACCCGACGGCAAACGCATTGTCTTCGCATCCACTCGTGCTGGTGGACAGCAACTCTTCGTGATGAAGGCTGATGGCTCAGACCAGGTGAGAATAACGAGCGCCACCGTTGATGGTACGAAATACTACAACCCGGTATGGTCGCCGAAAAGCAACAGGATCGTTTTTTACTCGAGTAAGGGTGATCACAATGATCAGATTCTCGTAATCAATGCCGATGGTTCAAGTCAAAGAGTATTAACGGGCGGCATCGGCCACAACACCTTCCCCTCTTGGACGCCCGACGGCAAACGCATTATCTTCAACTCCGACCGCGAGGGCGTTCGCCGCGCGCTCTACCTCATCGACGCGGATGGGTCAGACCTGGAGCGCTTTGGCGCGAAACCAGCCTCGTCTGGCAAGGCTCAGGGAGAAAAGACTCCAGAAGCGGAGACTGTAGGCTCGAAACCCGAAACTGTCGACAGCCTCAACACCTTCTTTGTTCGCTTGTCACCCGACGGCAAACGCCTCGCATACATTGTTGGCGGTTATCCGCGGACGCAGATTTACGTGATGAACGCCGATGGCTCCGGGGCGACTATGCTGACGAAGTAGTCATTTTCCATAATTTTCCATTTTTCATTCGTCATTGGAGCGCGGGCATCCTGCCCTTGTTTCCCCGTTCCCATATCCCTTATCGCTTTCCTCTTCATAATCTGCGGAATCTGCGGATAGCCTTCCTTTCCCGGGAAACCCGAAGCTCACTTCACGCTTCAAACAAAAGCGGAACCAAAGCTAGTAGTTTGCGTGGGCTCAAGGAGGAACAAATCTCATGTCCCGACACCTTCCTGTTTTATTACTCCTCCTGTCCTTTCCGGCCTTCGTCGCAGCTCAGGACTTAACCAACGCTGAGGCGGAAGCTGAAAAGGCGCGAGACAAGCAGGCCTTGGAGGTGCTTGAGTCAATCGCCGAAGCCATTCCGGGCCTACGCGCTTCCGAGAATCGAATTTACCTGACCAGTGCCGTTGCCGATCTACTTTGGAGCAAAGACGAAAAGCGTGCTCGCGCCCTCTTTGATGTTGTGACGAAGGAGGTAATCTCACTAGTGACCGCCTTCGACCAGGCGGAGCAACAGCAAAATGACAACATGGGAATGATTCAGCAGCAGCGGCAGGAGATCATCGAGCGGATGGCGCGACACGATCCGGAAATGGCCATGACTTTTCTGCGGGTGACGCGTTTCCCAGCGGAATCAAGTTCGGGTAAAAGCAATCAGCTCACGAATGATAGACAATTGGAATTGAACTTGGCCGGTCTGATTGCCGCAAAGGATCCGGCGCAGGCTTTGCGAATAGCGCGCGCCAGTGTGCGGAAAGGACTGCCTTACGGTGTGATCAACTTGATTCATCAGATTGACGCAACGGATCGCAGCACTGCGCAGGCGCTGCATCGGGAGATCGTTGACCAACTCAAGAACGAAGATCTAACACGAAACCACGAAGCTGCCAACTCCGCCTGGAATCTGTTGAGTTCATATCAGCCACCGCAGGCAAAGGAAGAAACGTATCGAGATTTACTTGAGCACCTCGCCGGGGTCGTTCTGTCAGTCACTCCGACCAACTCCGACCGCACATCCTTTGCGAATAATCAGTATGGTTACGTGCAGTCGATGATGTCGCAGATGGAAAAGTATGCGCCTGGGCGTGTCCCTGCGTTGCGTCAGTGGCTCCAAAACGTTCGACCCAAACTTGATCAGGGCACGCGGATCTATCAGGAGATAAACGAAGCAGTACAGAAGGGAACTGTTGACGATGTTGTGACGCTGGCGGGCAAGCAGCCCGCAGAGTTTCGTGCGCACGCTTATCAACAAGCCGCCTGGAAAGCGCTTTCCAGCGGCGATGCCAATCGTTCGCGGCAAATCATCTCGGAGTTTATTAGCGATCCGGCGCAGCGCCGTCAGATGCTTGACCAGCTCGACAATCAGTTACTTTGGAACACAGTTCAGCAGAACAAGATCGAAGAAGCGCATCGGATGTTAGGCCGTGTCAAGAACGTCGAGCAACGCGTGCAACTGCTAATCAGCATGGCGGGGAATGTGGCCAGCAGGGGCGAAAAGAAACAGGCGCTCGAGCTGCTTGGCGAAGCCAGGACGATGCTTGATTCGTCGCCGCCGGATTCCCGCACGCTGTCGGCGCAGTTGCAGCTCGCGCAGAGCTACATCTCTTTGGATTCGGAACAGGGTGTTGCGCTCATCGAGTCAATAATTACTCAGGTGAACCAGCTTGTCGCCGCCGCAGTAGTACTCGACGGATTTGAGCACCGCTATTTGAGAGAAGGGGAGTGGATGAGAGCGGCTTACAGCACGCTTGGAAATCTGATAAACACTCTGGATCAAAACCTTGGCCAGCTCGCACAACGCGATCCCGAACGCGCGCGCTACCTCTCGACGAGGCTAGAGAGATTAGAGATTCGACTCATAGCTCAGTTAGAAATTGCCCAGGCCCTGCTGGCGAAAATGGTCGAGAGTCCTCCGCGTCGCATAGGCCGGCGGTATGTCAGGTTTAATAATTGAGTTACAAATGACAAGTGATAAGCGATAAGCCGGACTAAGAGAAGGGGAGACGCGGGGACACGGGACACGGTGCACGGTGACGCGGGGACTGCTCCTGTCTGCTGTTCCCACGTCCGATCCGCGTTCATCCGCGTAAATCCGCGGCTTGTTTTCTTCAAATTCGAAATTCGCAATCCGAAATCCGAAATTCAGAATCCGAAATTCCTAAACCGTCACCGTCGTGCCATCAAACTTTGTCAAACTCAACCCGCCGAAGTTTTCGTTGTAGCAGGCCTTCTGGTCCTTAAGGATACCAATCGCCACCTGCTCTCCCAGCTTCAACGATTCAGTCGCATCCGATCGCCAATGCACACCAGCAGTGTCGCGGCCAAGGGCCACGTTTGAAGCAATCTTGTTCAGCTCGCCGCCGACAGTCATAAGCCCGGCGTCTCCGCCCGCGTAAGGCACGAGCCCGAGTCCATCCGCCGCAGGCTCAACCGGAGTTGTAAGACTTGAGATCGGAGTCGACTCTTTAAACCACGCCTTGAGAATCGTTACGCACGCTCCGGCCACCGTCGCGTGGCCCGCACCATAGGCCGGATGAGTGGGACAACCTTCGGGAAAAGCCAGCGGCAGCAGGTATGTGCCATTCCCGACACCGTTGAACTGTTCGTTGAGCTGCTTGACGGCTGGCAGCACTGTCGAGCTGTTGATCGAAGGGTGAATGTTGAATGCGCCCGGATGCATGCGGTTGTACTCAATTCGCCCGGCAAATTCCTCAGGTCGCAGACGGCGGTGCACTAACCATTTCTGATACCAAACGGCCTTCAAAGCGCGCGTCGATACCTCACATAAAAGCGTCGCGATGTGTGGACCACCAAACGTCGCGAAACCGTCTTGCGTGGGATTGCCAACGTATGGATTGCCATTGTCAATTGGCGCGCCCAGACTGGCCATCACGAGGAAGGCCTGAAAATAGCCCTGGAAGAGCACATCGATGTGGCCCCACTGGCCGATATCGCGGCCCATGCGCATGTAGCGCCGCAGCGGATCAAAGATGAGACCACTTGGCGGGTTCAAGCCGTTTTGCATGTTGAGAAAGTCAGTGAAGGTCGTGCCATAGTCGCGACCGCCACCGCCGCTTCCATTGCCCGTGGTCGAGAAAGGCGCTGCCGTCACAATCTGCTGGTCCACTTCATTGGAGCCAAAGAAGCACGGCAGGTAGAAGTACTGCGAGATATAGGGACCGACTTTGTCACCGGGTGTGAGGCCGCGAAAAAGAAGCTGCGGGGTGACTGTGCCCGAACCGTTTTTGGCTCCTTTGAAACTCGCGCCAAAATTTGTTAAGTCGGCGGCGGCTGCGGCAGCCGTGGCATTTGATGAGTAATTGCCATAAGGTACATCGCGCAACAGCGCCATCCAGTAATTCTCAGCAATCTCCGCTGCTTCTTCCTTGCTCGCGAAAGCCGGCGCCGGTGGTTGCACCAGCGCGTGCGAGTCAGCCCCTTGCAGGTCAAACGCTATCCCTGCCTGCGGGTTGGTGAGTTTGAGAGGACCACCGAGCGGTATGGCGTCGAAGTCCGCGGGCCTTTTGCTGTTGACTGCGGCGACCAACTGCTGGTAAGCACCAAGTACGACCGTGCCATCGCTGTTGTGCGGCAAGCCTTTTGAGTAGCTACCAGCCTTGTTCGCATAGAGCGTCTCGTCCGTATTTGTCGGGTGCTGAAGATTAGGAGGGGTATCTCTGAAGCCCTGCTGCGCGGCGTCCTTTCGAATCCTCAGACACTCGCGTGCGCGCCGGTTAGAACCCCGGTCGTCGTCATCGTCCTGGTCGCGGTGATCGGCAAATATGGGTTTCGCACCAACTGCTCCGGTCGCGAGGGTTGTTGCCCCGGTCGCGAGGGTTACTACGCTAAGCTTCTTTAGAAAATTGCGTCTGTCTCGGGAACCGTGGAGCGCTGGCATCTTGCCCGCACTTTGCGCGGACCGCGAAGACTCGGTGTTTTGCGGATCGAGATGGTTCGTTTCTTTGTACTGTTTGCCGTTAGATGATTGCTGTTGGCTGTTGGCGGGCTGCACAGACTCTTCTTTCATGGGGATTCTCCTGTTTCGGATTTCGGTTCTAGACGAATGGCTCGTTAGTTAGCTAACGCACCGATTTACGATTCACGATTTACGATTCACGATCCAACGATGAGGAGTCGGGGCGCCGCACTGGACTTACTAGTCGGGGGAGTTACTCGATTTACCAAGGGACGCGCTGATAATCAGCGTGTTGGCAACGTATCTCAGGTTTGCAGCCTATTCTTATCACAACTGCTTTCCTTGCGATAGCTTTTTTGAGTATTGGTGTGGTTTCAAATCCCACTCACTGAAGTGGGTGGATTTTTCAGGTCCTACCGATCTGGGAGGGAACCACCAACGTACTCTCACTCGACACCCTCCGCGCCCTCGGCGTGGCCGGTACAACGTCCAATGTCCAAAGTCGAACGTCCAATGTCCAAAGTCGAACGTCCAATATTCACGGTCAGCCTAATACTGGGACCGCGGGCGTCTCGCCCGCATCTTCCGTTCCCTTTCAAGCGTTCAAAACAGCAGTCACCCGCTGCCTGGAAGCGGCCCGCGATCCCGGTCTCACCGAGCCCGTGCGCACAACTCGATCAGCATTAGCCCACGCCGAAACCTGGTTAGCTCAAACAAGAAAAGAAGAGCAGCCGGCGTTAGAGGCTGCTGCTCGAAGGTTTGCCATGACGCTGGGACGCACAATGGAACTCGCGCTACTAATCAAACACGCGCAATGGTCACAAGATCACGAAGCCGACGGACGAGCCACCGCCGCCGCCCGGCGCTTTGCCAATTCAGGCGTCGATCTCCTTGTCGACCACGCCCTGGCCGATGTACGCGCGCTATTCCCCGTAAATTAATTTCAAAAGGCACTCAACATTGAATCAACCACTCAACTCTGAAAGCCGTTCACAGCAAAAGAATCACTCAAGTCTGTGAGACTTTCAAGCTTGAGTTGATTTCTTGTGCTGTAAAGTCTCATCAACGATGAGGCGGGGACAGGGTCCACCTTCATGACTTGCAAATTGGGGCAGGTTGAGTGGTTGATTCAGCCGCGGATTAGCGCGGATGACACGGATCTGAACTAGTTTGAAGTCTGTTGAAACGTCACTTTATTGCTCTGATCCGCGTTCTTCCGCGTTTCATCCGCGGCTTTTGACCATCTCCGCGTCGCCGCGTCACCGCGTCCCCGCGTCTCCCCGTCGGTGCCTACTTCGGCATCTCCGCCGGCATAAAGCTCAACTCAGGCACGAACCGCATAATTGATCGCTCGAGGTGAGTGACTGTGCCGGCCGGTAGTTTGTCAAAGAGCCTCTGTGCTCCTTCCGGTCCCAGCACCTGAATGGGCACTGGTCCCTTGTCGATCTCAGCAAAGTTGTCGCGCAGTGTGAGCGTGGTGTACGCATTCGCGTCCCCGCCAAAGATAGTCTGCGACACCAGGTAGTTAGCCCCTCCTTTGGCCATCACCGGCGCGAGATCGTTCTTTATATAATTTTCAAAGTCCTGATTCCGCCCGTTGGCCACGTGCACAGATGCGACGACCGCAAGCTTTGGCGCATATGGCTTGCTCATCACGCCTAGGTCGGGGCGCGTGCGAACGATGTAGCGGTGAACACTCTTGACCAGGCTCCCCGCTTTGGCCGTCCACTGGGCGAAGCCCTGGCTGCCGAGGGCCTTCTCGAGCGGACTGGGGCCATCAAAGTCGGCAAACTTTTCGAGCGGCGCCACGAGCACAAACTCAAAGGCGTCGCCGGCATAATTGGTGCTTTGCCAGACCGCGCGCCACTTGAGTCCCCCTTTCTTCAATGCGGGGTTGGTAGTGTTTTTCATGAAGTTTTGAAACTCGACCATCATTTCCGGCTTCACAATGACTTGAGTAATGACCAGCAGCTCAGACGGTAGTGCTGCTTGTGGGGTAGAAGTTGGGGTTTGGGGCAGGCTCGGGTTTGACTGGGCCGCGCCGAGCAGAAGAGCAATAACACAGACTGTGTGGAGCAATGGGGAGGTAATTCGTTTCAATGGGGAGGTGATTCGTTTCATTTTTCTTTTCCTCTCTGAAGAAAGTTCTGTGGAAGATCGATTAACAAAGTTCTGCGGAAGCGCGATTAACAAAGACTTGGCGAACAATTGACCAAAAACGACTTGGGCCAGAACACAAGCCTATCGGGCGTCGACGCTAAAGCCTATCTGGTGTCAACGACGCGGAAGTTCGGTCACAGTGGTGGCACAGACTCCAGTCGTGGTGCTCAGCGTTCGATTCTCAAACTCGAAGCGAAGTGAATGTTCTGGTCACGTAGTGGCACAGACTTCAGTCTGTGGTACTCAGCTGGAGCTCAACTCTCAAACTCAAAGCGAAGTGAATGTTCTGGGCTCAACAAAAGGTCAACTGTTCAAACTCGAGTGCCACGGATGCTATTACATCTCATATCCGGAAGCAAGAAATTGATTGCTTGGTTCTGTGTCAGGTTCTGAATCCGCAATGCCGCAATCAGCGTTCATCCGCGTGAATCCGCGGCTGTTTCCAAATTCGAAATCCGAAATTCGCAATTCGCAATTCTGAGTGCGCTTAGGGGGACGAACTTTGAGAAGGAGATGGCGAAGGTGTGGCGGGCGTTACTCTCTCGATCGCTTTGACCTGCTTTGGATCTAAAAGAGCTACGATGTTGCCTCGCCGATACCAGATTCCTTCGCCGGTTTGCCAGACCTCGTCGGCTTCAATGCTCGTGCCATCAGTAAGTCGGATAAGCACAGGCCCACTCCTTGGCTTTCCGTCCCCGCCTGTCGAAATTGGACTGGAACTCAATTCAACGCGCCCACCAGTTTGCGGAGAAGGAGAAGGAGAGGGCGCGGGCATCACACTCGGAGAGGGTGATGGCGCGACAGAAGGACTAGGGCTCGCAACCGGCGAGGGAAGCGAGGGTAATAGAGGGCCCTGTTGCTGCACGACGCTAGAATTTGACGATGGGGCCTTAGAGCTTTCCGTTGCCGGCTCGCGGGTCATCTCATAGTAGATTAGAAAGAGGATCACACCGATGATCACCCCACTGACGGCGATCGCTATGATCTTCCAGCTCGCTTCAGGTTGGAGTCCCGGTTCGCTCACCGCTATCGGCAAGACCTCCTGTTCCGTTTGATCAGTAATCGCTGCGCTGGTATCGGATTGGGCGGGCACCAGTGGTGTGCCGTCAAGCTCGCAGAAGCGATCTGAATCAGGGAATTCTGAATGGCATTCCGGGCAACGTTTCATAGGAATTTCGAATTTCGGATTGCGAATTTCGAATTTGAAAAAAACAAGCCGCAGATTTACGCGGATGAACGCGGATAGAAGGTACAGTGATAAGTGATTAGTGACAAGTGATTAGTGATTGGCGTCGACGCGTCGGAAGAGGCCATTGCGCAGACGCGGCAGCTGGCTGCTATGCTTGCACCTCATCTGCCGGCGGATAACTTTCGCGTCGAGTCTCTGGAGCGGATGACATTTCCAGACGCTGGCTTTGATGTGGTCCTAAGCAGCGCGGTGCTTCACTTTGCGCGCGATGAGCAGCAGTGGCACGCAATGTTGAATGAGACGTGGCGCGTACTTAAGTCTGGCGGAATCTTCTTTGCGCGGCTGGCGTCAACAATCGGGATGGAAGACAAGGTCGAGCTGATTGAAGGCAGGCGTTATCACCTGCCTGACGGGAGCGACCGCTTCCTGGTGGGTGAGGAGATGTTGATGGAGGTTACTGAATTGCTCGGGGGACAGTTTCTTGAGCCGATCAAGACGGTGGTGGTGCAGAACACGCGGGCGATGACGACATGGGTTTTAGGGAAACGCTGAGACGGGGAAAAGCGGGAAAGGTGGAACGGGGTAAAAGGGGAAAAGGAGAAAAAAGCCGCGGATGAACGCGGGGGAATTTCGAATTTCGAATTGCGGATTAAAAGCAAAGGCCGCAGATTTACGCGCAGCAATCAGCGACCAGCAAACAGCTCGAACTTCCTCTTCAGAATGCTTCCTGTCTTCTTCAAGATCGCAATCACCTTCGAGTCTTTCCTGTGATGCGCGGATTCATTGGTACCCCGATCATTTGTACCCCAGCCTGGCCGCCGGTTTGTCACCCTCGCAACGCTGTGCTGCCGGCGACCCCGCTCCGCTGAATTCGGCCTCGATTGATTTCTCGTTTGGGATTGTCTGTTAACGTTCTCGGGCCTTCGTTTGGTCGTAACCAGTTTGGATCTCGATGGACCACGCTTAGTCGCAACCAGCTTGGATCTCGATGGACCACGCTTGGTCGAGACCAGTTTGTTGGTCGATGGACTACGCCCCGACTTAGCCGATCGCGAGCGGGAGCCTTCTAGTAGCCGCTTGGCCATTGAAGACGGTAGCTCGTCAGCTCCGATCCTCCGCTGGGTGGAGATAATCCTGGGCCGATTAACCTGCGTTCCCGCCTGCGTCGCCGTCTCAACCTGAGTAGATGGAACCATACTCGCCGTATCGTTTCGGGTTTGGGAGTTCGACATACCGCTATTGGGTTGATTCACCGAATCGTAGTAGCCGATCAATAAAGCGCTTAGCACGAGACCGGCCAGCGCCAAAGTCGCCATGCTAACGCGCGACTGAACGAGGCGACGAACGAATGACCGGGAGGCTGCGGGCGCCAATAAAACGCTTTTAAAGGAGGGAGGCAACGGCTCCGGGATAACACTAAGTTCCGTACCGTCGAAATCGCAAAATTGTTGCTGGTCGTCAAAGGTAAACTCACACTGTGGACAATGTTTCATGGCCGGGCTCCGAAATCAGATTGTAGGGCGAGGTGCGGAAGGGAAAGTGGCCCGTCGCGGACGAACCGTACGAAATCCGCACTTAGAAGATAGCCGCCAAGACGCCAAGAACGCAAGCAAATCGGGAAGCGGCGCATGTCAGTAGCAAATGGGTAAAGGAAAAAAGGCCGCGGATTAACGCGGATGAACGCGGATCGGGTCTCGCATTTCGGGTCATTCTTTACTGACTTGTGGCCGCGGAAAATCAAAAACGATCCACGAAATAACACGAAATATCACTAACACAATTTTCGTGTTTGTTCGTGTTGTTTAGTGGATCGATTGCTTCCACCACGCCAACTCTCAAACTAGTGATAAGTGATGAGTGATGAGCCGGCAATCTGCTTACCTGCCACTTGCTGCTGCCCCTGCTCCTGGCTCCCGTTTCGCACCCAGTCCGCGTTCATCCGCGTAAATCCGCGGCCTCTTTTTTTGGGAAATTCGAAATTCGCAATCCGAAATCCGAAATTCCCCTTCACTCCACCCGCCATCTGCCGCGGAGTATCAGGGTTGCGGGGGCTTGGCGAGTGGCGCTGCGGTCCGCGTTGGGAAGGTTCTTTGTCAGACTAATCTTTTGATTATCGATCCACTTCGCGTCAGACGGTTCCCATCCTCGCGGCTGAATTGTCTGCTCAAGCAACAAGCCGCGCTGCGTTACACGCCATATTTGTATTGCGTTTGGACTGTAGCCGCCCATGATGCCACTTGACGTGGTGACAAGCCGCCGCCCGTCCGGCGATACGACCGGCGCATCTTGCAACTCGAACCGGCGACCGCTCACGTCATGAATCATCAGATAGTCGTGACCTTCATAAAACTGCCGATGCACTAGAAAATAACCAAGCTCCGGCAGATACTCTCTGAAGTTGTACTGGATTACGGAGTCGTCCTCGTTGGCCCTCTGATAGTTTTTGAGCGTGTGCCAGCGGCCGTTGTTGAGTTTCAGACGTAACTCTACGCCGCGGCGGATCACGCGCCGGGCGTGTTCAGAATTCTTCAGTTGATACGCTTCGATTGCCTGCGCACACTCGTAGGAGTTGTCGATGCCGGCGCACAGCTCATCAAGTTGCGCTCCCGTTATGGCCCCTGCCTTGGGAGTGTTACTTGCTTCGCACCGGTCATACACCCGCTCGCCTAACTCGATAATCTTGTTCTCATCAGCAGCGGCAAGCTCTTTTTGGCCCTGGGCGCAATAGACCTCGGCGCGATTGGAGTAAACCTTGGTGTCATTAGGCGCAAGCGAGATTGCTTTGGTCAAATCGGCAATTGCCCGGTCATACTCCCTTTTTTCGGCATAAACGCCACCACGCGCCCAATAGCCCATAAACTCGTTAGGTGTAAGCGAGATCGCCTGAGTGAAATCGGAAATCGCGAGCTCGTAGTCTTTGTTTCGATAGTAACCGAGTCCTCGATTGTGATAGGCCTTGGCTAGTTGCGGATCGAGTTTGATCGCCCTGGTGAAGTCGGCAATGGCCCGGTCATCGTCCTCTCGCGCGTAGCTAAGCACCCCCCTACTAAAGTAAGCCTCGGCCAATCGCGGATTGAGTTTGATGGCTCGATTAATATCGACAAGCCCTTGGGTGTGGTCGCCTTTCGAGGCATAAGCGGTTCCCCGATTGTGGTAAGCCTCTGCATAACGCGGATTGATCTTGATCGCTTGTGTGGAATCGGCGATTGCCGTGTCGAAGTCTCTCAGGTGGAAATGAGCCACTGCTCGATTGAGCAGAGCCTTGACTAACTTCGGATCGAGCCGCAGAGCCTCGGTGTAATCGGCAATTGCTTTTTGGTAGTCGTTTTTATTTTTGAAGTCGTTGCCGCGTTTGAAGTAATCGTCAGCCGTTTGCGGATTGTTTTGTATCGTTTGCGCGAGACTTGCACTCGCCAATCCCACCATCAGTACCCACGCACAAGATCTGATCAAGAGTTTTGCGTTGGTCATCAGACAGAATTTCGAAATTCGGATTGCGAATTTCGAAATTGAAAGCAAAGTCGGCACGCTGCTAACTGGAAATTGGTTCATGTTCATTTCGGCTCCTGTCTGGTGCATGAATTCCGACCCCGCTCCTTGGCCTTAACTAAGACGGTACACTCAACGCGAACACTGGGACCGCGGGCGTCTCGCCCGCAATGAGCGCGAAGCGCGAATAGCTTTTGTGGCTAAGATCTTTCGCCTACTCGTGCCATGCGGGCGAGACGCCCGCGGTCCCAGTGAAGACCCTGAGTGACAACTCCTTCAGTAGTTGCAATGACCCGGTCGCTACCACTCCCGGTTTCGCGGTCTCAGTGAAGAGCTTGAGCGATTCTGGTCGCGATTTCTTCGTTAAAAGGTCCAAAAATAGGTTTCAGCGAACTTGGGACCAGGGAACCTTGAGAAACTTAACCAACTCAAGATTCGTCCCTTCGCAAGGGAATTCGATGAGTCTGCGGTTTTTGATCTCAAATTGTCTTATCTCAAAAGCTTTCTTCTGGTTGATGCAAAACCTCAGGTCATCTCCTGTCCCTTCCCAAATCTGCTGAAAGAGTTGACCCGATTTCGCATAAATATAAGTTGGCGCAAACACACCCTCCATGATTCCTTGTGCTTTCCAAATTTCGCTCATCGCAATATTCATACAGTCGCCTTTACTAACAAGCCACCAACCCTCGCCGACGAAGTTAAAATCGTTAATTGGGTATCCAAGCGCAAACTGCACGGTCGCACCGGTCGTATTGCAAACACGAAGCGTGTACTTTTTCGCGGGTGCCGGTGCTGGTTTTGGCTGAGCGGCGGGTGGAGGTTCAGGCGCGGGCACGGGATCTAAGGTGTAGACCCGGCAGGGTTTCCTGGATGCGTCGATATGAAAGTCCTGCGTCAGATCGATCCCACTACAGATGTGATCATCGATTAAGCTAGGTCTGAAAACACGAGCATTGAAAGTAAACTCTTCTTTTCCCCGATCCCAAACGGCGGTCTTACCTGCATCTATCGTCCAGCACTTCGATGGGAAAATCGCGACCCGATCGGTTGCATCGTACACACAGACTTTGACTCTTTCCCTTAGCTCGTTAGTGATTTTGATTTTATCGGCGCGCGCCGTGGCCGGCAGCGCTATGGAAATAAAACTGAGAAGCAAACTTGGCAGCAGAAAACGACGATAACTTTTTACGGCGCTGGCCCGAACGAGCAGGACCCTGAAATGATTAAGGGCGACATTGTAATCGGTGCTTTTCATGTTGGTGCTGGTTCCGTGTCCGACCGTTGGTCTTTTTGTTAATGTCCGCTGATCACGTTATTGTCGTGAATACGCCTTGTCGGCCAGCTCTCTCGCCTTCGCGTTGGGGTTCGACGTCGTCCTCACGTCTACCTCGTCGCCGATGTGCTCGTATCCCGCCAGACCCTTGACGAGCAGCACGTCGCCCGTCGGTTTCTCCTGCAATGGATACTTGCCTTTGCCGCTGTATTTGAAAACGCGCAGGATGACGGCGAAGGGATTGCCGTTGGCCAGACGCCATTCGATTCTTCGTCTTTGCCGATCGTAGGTCAGGTTCTGCTCCGCCAGCGGGATCGAGGCCTGACGGTCCAGTGTCTCCGCATTGATGTGCAGGGCCATCGCGCTGTCGAAGATGTGGATCCGGTAATTGCCAACTCCCCGGCAAAAGAGAGACGCATGTTGGCCCTGGTCGCTGCCCCGGTCGGGGTTCTTGCATTGCGTCCTGAGGTTTGTGTACGCGCTCGAAAAGCGGGGCGTCCTGGCCGGTGACCTTTTGATCGAGATACTGAAAACATATGACGAAGGTGCAAAGCGTGTGGCCTTTCGCTGACCATCAGAATAGACACCTGCCAAACCGTTCTCGTTCATCACGCGCAAACTAATTCCGGCGGGCTGATTAGCGAAGGTCGCAAACTCGCGCTGTTCGATCTCGCTCAAGATGATCTCTTCGAGTTTGCCGTACTTCCTCTCGACGTCGCGCAGGGGCATAGTCGTATGGACGCCGGCAGCAGTGCGATAACCCACATCCCAGGCCTCGACAAACTCGATTACGGCGCGTTCATTGACGCGTGCGTCGGGATTAGCCTCGCCCGCGTAGAGCGTCATCAAAGTCTTGCCGCCCCGTTTGACTGCAATCAACGCGAGGCCTTCGCCGTCGCTCGTGCGGCTCAGAGTGAAGCCAGGCAAAGCCTTGCGTGCTTGCGTCACCGTCATTCCTAAACGCACTGGGCCGACCGAGTTTTCCGTGATCAGATTCGCTGAAGAATGGATCTGAAACGGATCAGAAAGAAAGAATAATTGCGCGGACGTTTGCGTAGCGGAGTGCACATCTCTGGCTCCACTCAGCGACATGAGTATTAATGTAAGCGCGGCTAAAAGCGCGAAAGCCTTAATCTTCTGATTGAACATGATTATTTCTCATCATCTCGATGGAGTCGTGGTTTAGTTTTCCGGAGGTTTGGGCGCAGGGGCTGTTTAGGCGTTTCATGATAGGTCTGCCTCTTTCAACGGGATGACTTGACACCACCCCGCGGCTAGTAGTTGCGACCAGGAGAACTCGCTTGTTCCACCCATTGAACGTTGGAAGAATGAAAACGCTGGCGTTAGTAACTGAAAGGGTCTCCTGGCTTCCGGGCGGATGGTGAATAGAGGGTCAAAGCAGAGTGTGAGGGCGGTGCTATGAGAGGTAATCCAGCCGGTAAGCTTCCGCAACGGCCCCAATCTGGCCATCACCGGGCGTCAATCAAATCGGACTTCGCGGAAGCGTGCAAGCAATTCGCTTTTCTGGTCGCCTCCAGCGTGTTCCGCTGCCTCGATGATTTTTCCGTTGCGGTACCTGAGCGCTAATTTACTCCTAGCAACCGCGACTTGTCACGGGTGAATTTCGGATTTCGAATTTCGGATTGCGAATTTCTAATTTCTTCTTCGTGGTAGTTAGTTGTTGTTTCGTGGAAGGTGTTTCCAAATCCGAAATTCCAAATTCGCAATCCGAAATTCTGGCCCGCAATCCGAAATTCGATAAGTGATGATCCTCTAAACAAAAATGCCGCGGCGTGGTGTCGCGGCATTTTAGATTTAAGGTTCTATTGTCGAGGACTCAAGGTCGGCCGAGGATGCTGCCAAGAATGCTTCCGAGGCCATTGTCGCTCGTTCGGTTGCCTCCGCTACCAGCGTATTGCCGGTAGCCTTCGTCATAGCCGCGCACAAAGCCCTCACGAAAAGCCTGCGTGGAGGCATTCTTGAAGTGACGCGACCGCTGCGGGTTATAGCTCTGCCCGCGCTGTCCATCACTTGCGCCGGTGTTCAAACCAGCCTGGTACCCCTGGTTCAGCTCAATCTGATTCCTGTTGTTGTACCCACCGTTATTGTCATAGCCTCCGTTGCGGCCATAGGAACCATTGTTGCCATACCGCCCATCTCGTCTATTACGCCTATCACTATTGCCACGATTCCAATCCCGATCCCTTCTCCAATCCCGGCTCTGAGCTCCGTTATCATCACGATTCCGATGCTTTTTCCACTTCTTGTCCTTTTTATCATCACGGTCGCGGTTACGACGCTGGTTCTGACCATCATCATTCCGATACTGCGCGTGTGCGGTAAAGCTTGTCGCTGCGGATATGCCAAAAACAAAAGCGAGCGTCAAAACCACCCCGCCAATTCTTCGTCCAAGATTTTTCATATTTGTAGAATCTCCCCTCTCGGGGGAAAGAGGGCAACCTCCGTGCCGCGTTGATTTGCAGGGTGTTAGATGAGAGATGGCAATCCACTGGGCCCATTTAGTGCAGAGATGGCGCAGATGGGGGAGGGGGGATTTCGAATTTCGGATTGCGAATTTCGAATTTGAAGAAAAGAGGCCGCGGATTTACGCGGATGAACGTGGATCGGACGGGGGAAAATAGAATGCGGTGCGGAAGCCAGACGGCAGGAGGCAGACAGCACGAGGCAGACAGCACGCGGGAGTTCCTGCTAACGACTCCTGCTCCCGTTTCCTGTCTTCCCCAGTCGGATCCGCGTTCAGCCGCGTAAATCCGCGGCTCGTGCCTTAATTCCGAAATTCGCATTCCGAAATCCGAAATTCCCCCTGCCTCCTGCCTCCTACTTTCTTCCCCCGCCGGATCCGCGTTCATCCGCGTAAATCCGCGGCTCGTACTTTAATTCCGAAATTCGCAACTTTCCCATTGTTCCTTCCCTCGAATATGTGTATCTTGTGTTTGCGGACTCTTCACGGGTCGCTACCGACGAACCGCTTTCCCTTCCGCGCACTTGCCTACAACTTGACCCCCCTTGGAAGTCTGGCTATGAAACGCTGCTCAGAGTGCGAGTTTATTTATGAGGACGACCAGCGCTTTTGCGATCTGGATGGGACAGAACTGGCGGATGATCCGGACCCGCTATCGTCTTCACAAGAGGTTTCAGCACCACCGGTAG
>JBOGOU010000276.1:0-1813 GCA_050748205.1 Pyrinomonadaceae bacterium
ATTCCCCCCTGTATCACTGAACACCCCCCGGACGGGCTTGCCGAACTTCCTGCTGTAATACTCCGCCGCATCGCCGAGGCGGCTGGTTTTTGTGGTGCCCGTATCGCCGTAGACCATGTTGATTTTAAGTGCCATCTAAGTCTCCTGTTGTTCGCACCATTTCACATATCCTCATTCATCTTGCGCTGATAATTCAACCTCGTGCTCCCGTAATCGTAAATGCAGGCGGAGCAGCGCTGCGAAGCTCGACTATTTCGGCCCGTAGCTTCAACTGATCATCTCGCAAAGCAATAACTATATCCTGCTCACGCGCAAAGTCCCGCTCTAGCCTCTCCGCTCGCTCGCGGAAGTTGCGGCCGTACTCGTTGGCCTTATACAGTTCCATGCGCAGTCCCTTGATTTCTTCTGCTTCTGTCCCAGCGCCACCGCAAATGCATGGCTTTCCGCAGAGTGGCGTACCAGTTCCAGCACATACAGAGCACGCCATCGGCTTCCGAAGCTCGGCTAGTTCGGCATACCACCGCGACGCATTTTCTCTGGTCGTCTTGACGGCTTCCGCAAGGGCGTTGCAGTGCGTGTTGAGAAGAATGTCTGGGCCATAACCAACCGCTACAGCAACCTCATTCAACTGACGCTCCAGCCTATCGACGATTGGGCGGAAAGCGGCGGCCACCGCTTCTACCATAAGCGCGGTGATTGGAATCCGGTTTCCCGCCAAGATTGAGAGCTTGTCGCACCCTTCCCGCGCCGCTGCGAGCAGGTCAGCACTCATTGATTGCGTGTCCGCTCTCTCGTTCGCCTGCGTCTCGCGCTGGGCGAGGGCGCGGCACTTTTGGATTGCTTCGTGCCAGTGCATATCAGACATTGAGGCACCCCAACCAAATCGGAACCCCTGCTCCAGCGCCCGCCCCCGTTCCTCGCGCAAACCGTCTTCCAGCATTTGCAGTGTACTTTTCGAGTTCGCAGGCTGATGGAGATACTCGCCGATCTGCTGATTCATTTCATGGCGAGCCTTGCCAGCTTCCTCGCGCCCGTAGGCGGCGATGGCACCTGCGATGTCCTTCTCGTATTCGTAATGAAAGCGCACACTGTCGCCGGTAGTTTCCCAATATCTGACAAGGTTCCGCGCTACTTCCCGCGCTCCTTCGTTGCTCATGGGAACCACCATGAGGCGACCGCTGCGATGAAAAGAGTGGCCAGTAGTAGATAGATTCCTGCCATTGGTCCGCTTAACGCCCTTTCTTCATTAGCTGTCATATTGCTCCTTCGCCCCTTCGCGCACCGGCTCCTTGAGCGCGGCTTCGAGTTCGTCGGCGCATCTTACAGTGGCCTTCGCGCCTACCCTATCATAGGGACTACCACCTTCCAGTAGGAGTTTGGCTTCATGCCACTCGGGCACCAACTCCCTCACCCGCTGTAGCTGGGTGCGGAGGGCGTCCGACTCGTCTTTGCGAACCAGCAAACCGATTCTTGCTATCCCGTGTGGGCAACTAATCAAAATTGATTCGCTCTCAACTGAAAGCTCTGCGTCTCCACAACATATTTTGAATGGGTCGCTCATGGCAATTCCTCCAGCTTGGAGAGGGCCATACGCAATTTCTCTCTCAGCCTGGCTCCCTCGTCACCGCTCTCGCTGGTAAATACCTCGGCAGGATAATGTTCATCGAACCAGTTCGTGAGCGTATCCTGAGCAGCCTCCACCACGTCCGCGAGCGGGGCCAGTCGAACAGCGATGTCTCTACAAGCCCCGCAGTGAGGCCCGTGGGTTCGCTGCTCTTGACAGACATATCTCGCGAGCCGCCGGATGAGTTCG
>JBOGOU010000277.1:0-2942 GCA_050748205.1 Pyrinomonadaceae bacterium
ATGTGCGACGTTACGGGTAATATCATTGCTTGAGTGTTGCCAATCTCGACGACAAGCTGAAGCATGTCGGACATTTGAAAAATGATCAGTCCAAGGCTTGGTCCAACGAGGTGCGATCATCCAATAAGATCCACTCAACGAGGGAGAGCGGCAGACTGCCATTTTTGATCAAGTCGTCGTGAAACTGACCGAGACGGAAATTTGCACCCTGCTTGTCGCGATACTTGCCCAGCAAACGCATTATTTGCCACTTGCCGACCATGTATGTGATTTTTTGGGTTGGACTGGCAGCAGCGCCCGCCGCTTCGCCCGTCGCTGCTTCGCGATCCAGACCGCCGGCTTCCATGAAATAGTTTACGGCCTGTTCGAACGTCCACCTGCCTGTGTGCAGATTCACGTCAACGCCGATGCGCGCAGCGCGATAGCGGGAGAGACGAAGAATCTGGCCCTGGCCGGGGGAATTGATCGGATAAAGGCCCGTACGCATCAACATCTCCTCGCCATAGAGCGCCCAGCCTTCGACAAATATGCCGTCTCCGTGCTGGCGGCGAATTTCGTCCGACAAATGATTCGCCACTGAGAGCTGGAGAAAGTGACCGGGAATTCCTTCATGGCCCAGGATCGGCCGCGGATCCTCTATAGCAGCTCGGATGTAAAAGTTTTTGCTGGCTGGATTGTATGTGGGAATGAAATAGAACCCGCTCGAATCCTTGTCGTAAACGCCCGGAGGATTCATGAAACCACCCGGGCTCGTCGGCTTGAAGGCTTCCGGAAGCTGGCGAATATAGAAAGGGCCGATGTAATCAGGAATTGAAATCAATCGATTGGCCTTCATAAAGTTGACCATCTCTTCCTGCCGGCTTTCATAGGCTTTCAGGAATGTCTGTTGGTCAGCAGGGATGTTCTTACTACGCGCCGGATTGGGGTCGGCGAGCGAAGGATCGGGTAGCAGGGATTCCAAAGCGCGATAACGCGCGAGCTCTGCCTGGCCCAGCATGTCAATCTGCTTTGCATCGAGTGGGAGGAGATAGATATTCTTCAAGATGTAGTTATAGTTGTCCTCACCCATAGGCTTAAACGGCACCATTCCCGGCAGGCGCCTTTCCAGCCAGTCGGCAAAGCCATGAATAGAAACCAGCGCGGCATCACGCGCCTTCACCAACTCGTTTCTCTCGGCGGGCGATAGGTCTTTCGTCAATGTCATCAGACTGTCGGTAAAGAGGCTGTCAATCGAGCGCGCGGAATCGATGGCGAGTTGCGCGTAAAGTCGCACAGGTTTAATCAGATTCTGTTTGCCCTGTTCAATTAACGCAGGCATCTGTTTAAGACGTGCTGTTGCCGAGAGCGAGCGATTGCGCGGAGTGTCGTAGTCTTTTTTAAGCAGCGAGAATACGCCGTTGCTGCACTCGTTGACATACGTCTGCGGATCGGTTTGCTCAAAATCCATTACGCGGTTAAAGAAAACGACGCCCTCAAGCTGAGCACGAAAGAGCAGCCAATCTATGCGATCGTCTTTACTCCAGTCGCCGGTGGGCATTGCCTGGACTTTTGCGAGCAACTCCTTCGCATGCAGCCGCCGGGCCAGAACAGCCGAGAGTGCATAGTCTGTCAGACGGTTGTCCCAGGTGTGCAAACCTGCGTCGCTGGAGAAGACGGGATAGTTTTGGTTGCGCCACTTGTAATAGTCCAGGGCCATTTGCCGCAGGTCGGCGGGAGTCTTTGGAGTCTGTGCATGAGTTGTGAGAACCGAGCCGTTTATGAGTACACAGGAAACGAGACCGAGTAATAGCGGTTTCATTGTTAGCCTCAATTTGGGTCTGGAATGCAATCGGATATTAGGAGGGACGATAAAGCAGCCCGGCACTGATGACAAGTTTAGTGGGTTCGCTGGCTATCGCGCGTTATCCAAAAGGGTGCGTGCGTTTCGCTGCAAACCTGCCAGCTTGGCGCGTTTCATAGCGCTCCCGCGAAAGCGTTCCGCATAACTCTGGGGCGTGAGGTCGAGTATTTCTGAGAGCTTTGCATTGACGTTGCCCGGTCGCGCCTCGAACCTACTCTCGGCTTTAGTTTCTTCGAAGCGGTTCCACGGGCAAACATCCTGACAAATGTCGCAACCGTAGAGCCAGCCTTCGAGGTCACTTGCAATTTCTTGCGGCATCTCTGGCGCCCGTAGTTCGATAGTCGCGTAGGAGATGCACTTGTTTGAATCAACCACGTAAGGCTCGGTGATGGCGCCCGTCGGGCATGCATCTATACAGAGAGTGCAAGTGCCGCAGTGGTCCTCGACCTGTTCCCAGTCGTATTCGAGTTCGAGGTTCAACAACAGCTCGCCGACGAAAACCCAGGAGCCGAATTCCTGGCTAATAAGATTTGAGTGCTTACCTATCCAACCAAGCCCCGCGCGGACGGCCCAGGCCTTGTCCATCATTGGTTGAATGTCGACACAAACTTTGCCTTCGGCTTCCGGAACCTGTTCCTTGATCCAGGCTAGCAGCGAGTGCAGCTTCGACCCAACCACCTCGTGATAATCGTCACCCCAGGCGTATCGCGACACCTTGCCCGTTCCTGGAGCTTCAGAATGCCGCGCAGGCGTATAGTAATTCAATGCTACGACGATGATTGAGCGTGTCTGTGGGTGGAGTAATCGCGGGTCAGTGCGCTTCTCAGGGTCGCGGGCCATCCAATGCATTTCACCCTGGTAGTCGCGCTCCAGCCATTCAAATAGTCGTTCACGCTCGGCGGTTAGTGCTTCGGCGCGGACGATGCCTACTGCGTCAAAGCCGATGATGCGGGCTTGCTCCCTAATCGCGTGCGAACGCGCGCGAGCATTGTCGAGGGTGCTCTGTTCCGCAAATTGCTTCATTAGGATTCAGTCAATTGTAGCTCAATGCTGTCGGAAGCACTCACAGAACCATTTGCGGTAGCCAATGGATCTCGGCACT
>JBOGOU010000278.1:0-1213 GCA_050748205.1 Pyrinomonadaceae bacterium
AACTAACTGTTTTCCCAGGTTCTCTCCGGCAAACAGACCGAGAAACGCGCGGGGAGCATTTTCAAATCCAGTGACAATGTTCTCCGCATACTTCAATTCCCCTTCCTTCAACCATCGCCCCAGTTGACTCAGGCCTTCTCCATATCTCGCTATGTAGTCAATGACGATGAACCCTTTCATGAGTGCACTCTTAACTAACAGGAATGGTTGCGCACGCGGTCCCACGTCAGGTTTCTCCAGGTTATACAACGAGATTTGCCCGCAAATAGAGATTCGCGCGCCTTTGTTGATGATCGGCATGACCGCGTCAGAAATCTCGCCGCCGACGTTGTCGAAATAGACATCCACTCCATCAGGACACGCTTCCTTCAATGCCTGTCGTATGTCTGCGGCCGCTTTGTAGTCGATAGTGGCATCCACCCCGAGTTGGTCTTTCAGATATCGGGTTTTTTCTTCGCCTCCTGCAATACCTACGACCCGGCATCCTTTGATCCGGGCAATCTGGCAAACCGTAATGCCGACGGCGCCGGCCGCGCCAGAGACCACTACTGTCTCGCCTTCCTGTGGATTGCAGATGTCCAGCAAACCAAAGTAGGCAGTTAAACCAGGAATACCCAGGATTCCCAATGCTGTGCTTACCGGAGCAAGGTTGGGATCAAGTTTTGTCAACGCTTCGGCCCTAGCCACCGAGTAAAGTTGCCACCCAAGTTGGCCCATTACGATATCACCGGGCTTAAGAGTTGGCGCTCGAGATTCAATCACTTCACCGATGACGCCACCGTTGATGACTTCATTAACGCCAAAGGGAGCAATGTAAGACTTGCGATCGCTCATTCGCCCGCGCATATAAGGATCAACCGAGAGATACAGTGTTCGCACCAAAACCTCTCCCTCTTTTGGTTGGGGCACATCTGTCTCAACTATGCGGAAGTTATCAGACGTCGGCATTCCAGCCGGCCGACTGGCCAGTAAGATCTGTTTGTTTTCCATGAGAACATGATACACGCTCTTTGAGCTTTGAACTTTGTACTCTGTACTCTGTACTTTGTAGTTTGTACTTTGAGTTTTGGAAGTCCCCAAATTCGCGACAAGCTCTTCACTGGGACCGCGGACGTCTCGTCCGCTTGGCAACGCCAGACAATGTTCCCCCGAAAAGCCTCGCAATCGCGGCGCTCGTTTCGCGCTTTGCGCTCATTGCGGACGAGACGTCCGC
>JBOGOU010000279.1:0-1024 GCA_050748205.1 Pyrinomonadaceae bacterium
ACACGACCGGCCTCTTCTGCAAGAAAATCAAATTGAGCGCGCTAACTGACGCGGCAAATTGATTAAGTCGTAGCACTCCACCGCTTTTCGGTGACAGTCCCGCGGATTTAGCCGCAGTGACCAGCCATCAGGACGAAGGATTTCCTGATAGGCTTCGGCGACCTGCCCCTTTCACCAAACATCATCGGAACCCTTCACCCATCGGCTTGCCTGGTTACTCTTGGAGGTCGCGCCTCTACTCTGATTGAAAGATCAAAACATCAAGAATGCCAAACCTTAGCGGCAAGTCATGAGGGTTGTCAAGGGATGTGTTCACACAGGTCTGGAAAATCCACAGGTCAGGAAGGCTGCTTTCCGCCGCCCAAGTTAGAACAGGCTGTTCCAACTTGAATGACAAATTGCGCACCCGACAAAGTCACGATCGAAACCTTTCGCAATCGATCCCATACTTCCGTACCTTGTAACCAACCACGCGTTCTGTTGTGTCGAGCAATTTGGCGGCCCGCTTACGGTTGCCACGGGTTGTTTTCAGCGCGTCCATAATAATGTCACGCTCGAACGCCTCGACTGTTGATTCCAGTGACAGGCGTGTAACAGTACCTGACCCTTCAGCCGTTTGTAGTGTTGGCGGCAAGTGGTGGCCGTGTACGACATTCGTTTCACAGACCAGCACTGCGCGTTCGATGATATTCTCCAGCTCCCGCACGTTGCCGGGCCAGTGATAACTGGCCAGCATGTCTATGGCCGGAGTCGAAATGCGCTTAATGCTCTTGTCGTGTTCGCGCGCGTACTTTTCGAGAAAGTGGTCGGCGAGCAGCAGCACATCTGATTTGCGCTCACGTAGAGGAGGCATGAAGATCGCGAAGACGTTGAGGCGATAATACAGATCATCGCGGAATTGGCCTTTGGCAATGGCTTCTTCCATGTCCTTATTAGTAGCTGCAATCAGCCTAACGTTGATTTTTATCGTATCCGTGCCACCGAGCCGTTCAAACTCTCGTTCCTGGAGTACACGCAAGAGCTT
>JBOGOU010000280.1:0-3452 GCA_050748205.1 Pyrinomonadaceae bacterium
CAACCAATGGTGCCCACGTCCAGCGCCGCCGTGTCAGCGACTCTCAACTTCCAGGTGCCGGGCGTTGGCTTACCGTCCATTCCCGAGAGTGGGCTCTCAGGTCGGAACGATCCCGCGAACGGTGCTATTCCCGCAGAAATCGCAGTGCCTGCCTCGTCGTCAAAGACCGTTGGCGTGCCGGAGCAATCGTTAGCGCCGGTGCCGAAGTTCTGACCCGAACCCCCACGATTGGACGCCAGCGGGATCACCGTGCCGTCCGGGTGGACCAGACTGATGACGAGATCCCCGTCAAACGTGTGATTCAGACGAACGCGGACGTTGACGTCATTAACCACGCCGTTGTCTGGAACAGTGATCGGGACCTCTACTGTCGCTACGTCAGGAATCGGCACGGCAATGTTGCCCGTGCTGTAGCTAGCCGTGATCGGAGCACCCAAGGCGCCCACGTTGAAGGTAAAGGTCACCGTACCCAGGTTGGTTGCGCCGTCTTGAAGGGTGAAGGTTGCGGTCACCGTGTCGCCGCACAGAACGTTCGGCCCAACGGTAAAGGTAAATGGCCGCGTGACGACGGTTGTGTTGTCAGGCGGGATTGAACCGTAGTTTTGCGGGCCGCTAGGACTGGTTACTCCTCCAGTTGCTTGCAGAGTGGCGACAAGGTTCGTAGTCGCCGCTGTACCGCTGTTCTTCAGACCGAAGCTTGCGGTAACGGTCTCGCCCGGGCTGAGCGCGTTATCAGCTGGGGAGCAACTCTCGGCTGTTATGGTTGCGCCAGCCGGATCTATATCAGCCACACCGGTAATGCACACATTCACGGTAGTAGTGTTTCCGTTTGTAATGACGGCATTAACTGGAGCGGAGCTCAAAAAGCCCGGCTTAGAAGCCACAACGGAATACGTACCTGGCGCGTGCGACGATGAATTGGAGCCAGTTGCTCCGGTAGATCCATACAGATTGTTATTGACGATGATCGACGCGCCCGGAACTGGCAGTCCGGTGCCGCAGTTAGTTACGTTGACCACCAGCGTGCCCTTTTGAGGGGCAACGCAATTTGCATTTACCTTGAAGCTGCCGACGCGAGTTTGCCAGTTGACGCCGAACGGGGCGGTGCCCGGAGTCGTGTCGGTTGTCTGGTAATACTCTTGCGTGTACCAGAAGGTACAGTCGTCGATCGGGTCGATGTTCATGGCGCTATAGTCGCCCCAACGCGAGCCCGTGTTGGTTTGAACTCCCGCGCCTGCCTGCAATGTCGCCTCACCCTGGAATAGTCCATTGGGTGGGTCGCCCGCTAGACGGCCGGCGTACCGTATGGACGGGAACGTGGTCAAGCTGGAAATGCTATAACCGACGGCAAGGTTGCCCTCGTTATCCATGGCCGCGCTTCCCATCCAGCGGTTGTCGGTGTCGGGGGCGAAAGATGCCTGTTCATTAACGGTAAATGACCCGCCTGGCAGCGTGCGACGCAGTTCGTAATAACGCACGGCAGCCTGGTGCAGCGCCAGGGTGTTGCCTGTGCCGACATTGACCGTGTGGTTGACGATCAGTGATTCGTGGGTCCCGAAATTTCTGTATTGCAGACGGTTCATCAACCGGTCTGAGATCGAATCAAGCGAGGACGTTGCGGTTGAAGGTGGCGGCTGCTCGATATCATCGAGCCCTGCGGGGTTCAGCGGGCTGAATGCGGCGACAGGAAGAGGGCTGTCGGCCCGTTCTCCAAAAGTAGAATTGGCTGGTATCCCGAAATCCGCATGGAAATTAAAGAGCCTTAGAGAGTCTCCGGCGTCACCCGCGAACTCGCTGGCGTTGAAGTACGCGAAGACGTTAGGCGCTCCTGCCGGTGGCGGATTAAGACCGTCGGCATCCGATGGGAGCATGCCTCGGACATTCGGGAAAGCCGTCTGAGTATCAAAAAAGATAAAGCCGGCTGTCGGATTTCCGGCCAACATCTTACTGCGATCAAGCGCGTAAGCTCCGACGCCCAGGAATGCTGTTCCGGCCAGGTTAAACTGGTTGTAGCTCATGTAGTAAGCGTCAGGCCAAACTCCCAACTTCGGGTAGTCGTTGAACTTGTTGTTTGGCATCACGAAACGGTAGAGAAAATATGAGCCAGTAGCGTCACCCGTCTGCGAAATCGCCAAGCATTGCGAGAGGGGGGCTGCGCCCGAAACCATGAACTGCGTAATGATCCAACGGTCGGCGAGGGAGTCGTAGAGCACGATGGGATCGCCGTCGTCCGTGTTGGAACAAGGAGGACCAAGCGCGGCGAACAGGGCACTAATGGGCGCTCTCGGCGTCAGCGGTGCGCCGGCCTTACTGAAAACTCGAAAAAGTAAGTTCGTCGCCTGAACATACTGTGTGGGGCCAACATCGCCGACTGTGTCAGGCGGGAAAACGAAACCGCCGATCGCCGGAACGTCAGCGTTGTCCTGGCTGCTCAGGCCTTCGAAACTGACAAGGGTTGCGGGAATACGTGGTTCGATGCTCGACTCTTTGTCGCTTAACTTGCTCAAGGTGCCGTCGGAAGCGTCGTCCTGACCGCTGGGCGATGGGCTTATGACCTTCTCCGGCCTTTCTTTATTAGTCTCGACTTTGCCAAACCGCATACTTCGGTTACGTTCAGGCTTCACTTGCATCTCGCTTACGGGACCCGAGATCGCAAATGCGGCAGCTTGCCCGGTTATGGGCTCAATCTTGTCGGGGCCGCGCCGTTGGGGTGTAAGGCTAGTCGTCAAATTCAACTTAGCCGCCTTGTTGGCGTTTGGTTGTTTTGCAGCATTCTTACTCGCGCGCTTCGCGTCCGTGATTGGCAGGATCAAAAGGACCGGCA
This sequence comes from Pyrinomonadaceae bacterium, assembly GCA_050748205.1. Lineage (GTDB taxonomy): Bacteria > Acidobacteriota > Blastocatellia > Pyrinomonadales > Pyrinomonadaceae > PSRF01. The sequence goes on from JBOGOU010000280.1 coordinate 2,825, forward strand.
GTAGTAAGGTTACTGCGATGATCGTGATCTTTCTCGCATGGTTCTTCATTCTCGTCCTCCAGGTTTAATAAGGGCCGCTTGAGCAGTCTGAAAGTGGTCAGCTTCGCAACCGCACGTGGACGAAGCCAGAAGCTGCAGTAAACGCACCAGCGTCTACTCAATTACTATCCTGTCTTGTATTCCCGCCTTGATCTTAATTTCCAGTAGAGTCGCGAGCCGGTACATCTACTACCGCGGTGCGTTTCACGCAGCACGGGAGTGGTTATCTAAGTTTGAGAGGAATGTCGCAAATACTTGTAAGAATGACCTGTAAAAGCGCTATGAAGATTTGGAGATAGATTTACACCAAAAAGCTTACAAGTGTTGTGCCATGCACGTTGATCGTGGGATTGAATGGCGATATTGCAAATTCCTAAGGTTTCGTAGTCCTTTTCGCATTTCACAAGTAGGGTGAAGCAATTCCTGTCCAATTTTCAGACCTCAATTCTAGACTCCAGACTGCCAACTCCCCGCGACGCGCCCAAACCTGAGCCTCGCAAACCGAGCTGTAAATCCATGTCTAAGAACTCAAAAATCTCTCAGGGCGATTCCAATAGTAGATAGGCGCCCCAGCTCAGAACCACTGGAA
>JBOGOU010000281.1:0-17848 GCA_050748205.1 Pyrinomonadaceae bacterium
GCGCGCCCCCGCTCACGTTGCAAGTTTCGTAGGGTTGAAGGGCCAATTGATGGTTGAGTTGCTGCGCATGTTGAGCGTGGGCGCGCTGCGCTTTGCCCCTTCCTGACTTGCAAGTTAGCGGGGGCGCGCTGCGCTTTGCCCCCTTCCTGACTTGCAAATTACCGTAGTCACCTTGTTAGGTTTTCAAAGAGATCTAGCCAAACTTCAAACACACCGGTACCGGTATTTCGGCAACACGGCCGGTGGGCTTGAGCCGTCCTGTCTGTGTATCAATCCTGAAAGTAACTACGTTATCAGTATGCTGATTGGCTACGAGCAAGAACCTGCCCGTCGGATCGATGGTGAAGTTGCGCGGCCATTTGCCTTCTGTCGACACATGCTCCAGTTGCTTGAGCTTGCCCATGCGCTGATCGATTGCGAAGCTGACGATGCTGTCGTGGCCACGGTTTGAGCCATACAGAAACCTTCCTGATGGAGACACATGCACATCTGCGCAATAGCTACTCCCGGAGAAATTGGCTGGCAATGTCGACACTGTATCGAGCGGTGATAACGTTCCGTTGACTCCGTCGTATTTGAATGCTGTCACGGTCGAATCAAGTTCGTTGATAACGTAGGCGTACTTACCGCCGGGATGGAGTGTCAGATGACGAGGCCCGGCGCCAGGCTGAAGTGGGGCCCAAGGTTGTTTCCCTGGTCTAAGCCTCCCGGTCGTCTTGTCAAACCGATAGATCATTACCTTATCGATGCCAAGGTCTGCGGCGAGCGCGTGCCGATCTGAAGCGTCCAGGATGACGCAGTGAGCGTGCGGTCCTTTCTGTTGCTCCTTTGTGCTCGACCCTACATGTTGCTTCAGATCGGTTGCTGGACCGAGGCTGCCATCACGCTGGATGGGTAAAACTGCAACATTCCCACCGGTGTAGTTTGCCACCAATAAGCTCTTTCTTCTGCGGTCGACGGTCAGATAACAAGGGTCGGCACCCAGAGAAGCTTGTTGATTCAGAAATCTGAGGTTCCCGGTGGCCGAGTCAATTGCAAACGCGCTTACGGCGCCACCGGGTTTCCCGTCAAACTCGTTCACCTCGTTGACCGCGTACAAGTAGCGTTTGCTCCTATCGATCGCCAGGAACGAGGGGTTGACTGATTTGATAGAGTTAAAGCCCTTCAACTCACCACTGGCCCGGTCCATGCGGTAAACATAAATGCCCTCACTCTTGCCGGATGTGTAGGTGCCCACATAAAGCGTTCGCTCGCGAGCCTGATGAGGCCACGCGGTCGTACGAAATACGCAAGCACCCAATGCTGCACTAGCGCCAGTCTTTAAGAACTCGCGCCGCGCAACCCGGTTCCTTTTCCATTTGTCATTCGACATGATTTTTCATTACTACTGTTCCAACATTAGTCGATGCATCAATCACAGCGGTCAGTGGTGAATCCCGTACCAATCACTCAAACTGCGATCTCATGAGGTCAGTACCACCACGCGGTAGCGGGTGGGTCCAGCTTACCAATCACTCAAAGCGCTATCTGGTGAGATCAGTGCCATCCCCAGACTTTTATGATTGAGCATAGGTAACGAGCACCCACCCGCTACCGCGAGGTGGTACTGACCTCATGCTTTGCGCCATGTGTGTGGCGCACCCACTGATTGTCTATTTCCCGTACTGCAGCTTACCGATTTCGCGCCAGGTGATGAGCTGGATCTGATTTTCCTGAAGCACTTTTCGGAAAGCATCGCTAGTAAAAAAGTCCAGATCGCGTTGTCTCCAGGCAGCTCCCCAGTCGGGATGGTCGTGAGTCGCGGCTCCCATTTCTGCATCGTCGTGGGCCAGGTGGACTATTACCTCAGTGACGCCAGGTTGGACGCTTTTGATCGCGTCAATGTAAAACTTCGCCCAACCCTCCGGCGACACAGTCGGGTCGATGCTAATGACCCGGTCGATGATGATGTCGTCAGGCTTAAGTATTGAAGGCAAGTAGCTCGTCGAAGTAATCTGGTCTCTGAAAATTCTGGTGGGCAGTTTATTCTCGCGCGCAACTCGGAGCAGGGCTTCAAACAGCGCTTGGTTTTGATAGAGCGTCCCCATGTGCGAATCAAGATGGGTGGGCTGAATGCCAAACGACCGAGCACGTTCAATCTGAGCGCGAATTTCGGCTTCGGCCTCCTTCACATTTGCGTGAGAAGCGGCTTCAGATTCCGTTAGATAGAGGTAACCGCTCTTGTCTAAAAGCGAAGCCACTCGATCCTTTGGCAGCACTGGACCCCAGCGGTAGGACGTCCATTCACTCGTCAACGTGAGGTGCAAACCCAGATCGGCTTGAGGGTTCGCGCGGGCAAAAGTCGCTATTTCCGAGAGCCACGGGCAGGGAACCATTATGCTTCCCGAATTCACCAGCCCGCTTTCGAAGCCTTTCACCGTAGCAGCGTTGACGGAATGGGCCATCCCCAAGTCGTCGGCATGGACAATCAGGAGTTTTGCATCGCGAGGGTAACCCAACCTCTCGGCCAAGCTAGGCTTTTGAGCTTGTACTCTTGAAAGCGAAAGGCCAGAAACCATCAGAAGCAAGACGGCCCAGATCGAGATTGCTATCGCGGCAAAGATTGTTCGTCTCATTTGATTTTGCCCTTTCTGACAAATTTGTTACGTCGTGTGATTCCAGGCGGCGTTCGAGAAATAACGGGAAAAAATCCAGAGAAATCTTCGTGAATCAGTTTATGATGGCCCGCCCAAATCAACAATGACCACAAGTCTCGCTGACAAAACAACCGGAACACAACTTCCGCGACGCTTTGGATTACTGCAAGCCACGGCGCTGAACATGTCTAACATGATCGGCATCGGGCCGTTTATCACGATCCCACTGCTAATGACGGCCCTCGGTGGCCCGCAAGCAATGCTGGGTTGGATTGTCGCGGTGGTTATTGCAATCGCCGATGGAATGGTTTGGAGCGAATTGGGTGCAGCGATGCCTGGATCGGGAGGCACTTACGTTTACCTGCGCGAAGCTTACGGGCGCGAGCGGTTTGGGCGGCTGATGAGTTTTATTTTCATTTGGCAGTTCATTCTGAGCGGCCCTCTTGAAATAGCTTCCGGCTACATAGGATTTGCCAGATACACCGGGTATATCTGGGAGGGCCTGAGCCCGAGTGGAACTTTGCTGGTGGCCATCACCGTTGGTGTCTTGAATATCGCACTTCTCTACCGGCGCATCACCTCAATAGGCAAGATCACCGTCAGTCTGTGGATCGGGACTCTGATAACGACGCTGGCAGTCATAGTCACAGGCGCAATGAACTTCAATGCAGGCCGAGCGTTCGACTTTCCGCCTGGGGCGTTCACCTTCTCACTGGGATTTCTTTTTGGTCTAGGCGCAGCCTCGCGCATTGGAGTTTACGATTACCTCGGCTATTACGACATCTGTTACATCGGAGACGAGGTAAAAAATCCCGGCCGAACAATTCCACGCTCCATAATCATCAGCGTAATTTTCGTGGCGATTATCTACTTTGCCATTAACCTGTCCATTGTTGGCGTTGTTCCCTGGCGAGAGTTTGTTCCGGCAGATGCTCACCCGCAGTCAGATTTTGTCGTTTCAATATTCATGGAGAAGATCTATGGGAGCCAGATCGCCACAATCTTCACCGCGATGGTGCTGTGGACGGCCTTTGGCTCCGTATTTGCTCTCTTGCTTGGCTACTCACGAATTCCTTATGCAGCGGCGCTGGATGGTTACTTCTTTAAGGTTTTTGGCAAGGTCCATCCGACAAAACAATTTCCCTACGTTTCCCTGGTCGTGCTCGGTGTGATTTCAATCATCTGCAGCTTCTTCTCGTTGGGCATAGTTATCGACGCACTCATTACCACCCGAATACTGGTCCAGTTTATCGGTCAGGTCTTTGCCGTCATGCTCCTCAGGAAACACGCTCCGAAGATGCCGAGGCCCTTCCGGATGTGGCTGTACCCGCTACCGAGTATCGTCGCACTTATTGGTTGGGTTTTTATCTTTGCGACGACCGCGTGGCGGGTTTTGGTGCTCGGCCTGGCCACATTGACACTTGGCGCAATTGTCTTCCTGATCTGGTCCTGGTATACGCAACGCTGGCCTTTCGCTCAGGTAGAAGCCCATATCTGACGCACAGGCGGAGTGACCTTATTAAAATTCCTACAAAACTGTAGAAATAACCGCCCAAAACGAGAAAAACAACTGACGGGGACTTATGTCGTGAGGTACAATTAAGTTCCAGCAGCATCCAGATTTTCCTGGGAAATTCAGTTCCGGAAGTTTCCATGAAACCGCTGAAAATCGGAATCACCGGCGTTCGTGGAATAGTCGGGCAGACGTTCACGTCGGAGCTTGCCGTCGAGTTCGCACAGGCATTCGGCACCTATCTTGATGGCGGACGCATTCTGATCTGTCGAGATACCAGGCCATCAGGGCCAATGATTCGTTCAGCCGTGCTGGCCGGGCTGTTGGCAACGGGGTGTGAGGTTGTGGACCTTGGAGTTTGTCCAACTCCGAGCATGCAACTAGCGGTCAAGTGGCTAAGCGCCGACGGCGGGATTGCTATCACCGCAGGTCATAACCCGTGGCAGTGGAATGCCCTAAAGTTCGTTCGTGGGGACGGGCTCTACCTTAATTCAACTCAAGCCGAGGAGTTGCTGGATATTTTTCATCAAGGAGAGTTTGCGAAGGCGACCTGGGACACGATTAAACAAGTCGTTCACTATGCCGATCCAATCGAAGAGCATATCAAAGTGCTTCAGCAGACATTTGCCGTCGACGCAATTAGATCAAAACGGCTGAAGGTGGCGGTAGATTGTTGTAATGGTGCCTGTTCGCTTCTTAGCCCGCTGTGGCTTGAAAGCTTAGGTTGTGAGGTCCTGGCCGTGAACAATGACCCGACTGCGCCGTTTCCGCATGCGCCTGAGCCTAAACCTGAAACGATGGCTCAACTCTGCGCGGTTGTTAAGGCGGGTCGTGCCGACATCGGTTTCGCCCATGACGCGGATGGCGAACGCCTGGGAATAGTAACGGACATCGGGGAACCATTGTCCGAAGAAATGACGCTCGCGCTTGCGACAGACATTCGCCTTAGAAAGAGGACTGGCACCGTAGTCACAAATATCTCGACCACCAGTGCGATCGACTGCATTGCCGCAAAACACGCCGGAAGCGTGATCCGTACCCCGGTGGGTCAGGCCTACATTTCCGAAGCTTTGATTGAATACAACGGAGTGCTTGGAGGTGAAGGCAGCGGTGGTATTACGGTTCCTGAGGTTCACCTAACCCATGACAGCGCTGCGGCTATAGGACTGATTCTCGAACACCTGGCGCAGACGGGAGAGCGCATCTCTGAGATGGCCCAGCAGCTTCCTCGCTTAGCAATTTTGAAACATAACGTTGCCGTCGAACCGCATCGTCTCTATTCGGTTTTGCAGGAATTTCGTGGGGCAGTGGAGCGCGAAGAACTCGACTTTGATTCTACCGATGGGCTGAAAGTAACGCTGCCGACTGGTTGGGTTCACGTGCGCGCTTCTAATACCGAATCGATGATCCGAATAATTGTGGAGGCAAAGGACAAAGCAGAAGCACGCCAGCTTCTCGATTGGACGCGCGACAGAATAAAGAGATGACCCGACCTCAGGCTGTCGATTGATATGCGAGCGATACCAACTCTCAAAATCAGCATTTCCGGAGTGCGCGGCGTCATCGGCCAGTCGCTCACGCCAACGCTTTTGACCCGCTTTGCTCAAGCGTTCGGCACGCACACCGGAGCGGGCACCATTGTGATCGGTCGCGACCCACGCACTTCTGGGGAGATGGTTAAGCACGCCGTCATCGCGGGAATCTTGTCGAGCGGAAGCCGTGTTGTCGACATCGGTATGTGTCCGGTGCCGACGGTTCAGCTGCAGGTCAGGCATCGGAGCACGCAAGGTGGAATTGCCATAACAGCGAGCCACAATCCGGCTGAATGGAACGCTCTGAAATTCGTAGGTCCGAATGGCCTCTTCCTGGACTCTGGTCAAGCGCGGGAAATGCTCGATATCTATCACCAGGGCGAATACACGAAGGTGAGTGGTGCGGAGTTTAGGACCGTTGAAGAAATCGAGGGAGCGACCGATTTGCACATTAAGGCTATTCTCGACGTGCTCGGCCCACTTCCCAAAGCGCAGAAACCGCTTCGCGTCGTGCTTGATTCGTGTAATGGGGCAGGCTCGTTGGTGGGCCCGAAGCTTCTTGCAGCCCTGGGCGCGGGGGTCATCCCGATTAACGTCACTCCCGATGGGTCATTCCCGCGTCCGGCGGAACCATTGCCCGAGAACCTTGGCGATCTCTGTGAGGCAGTCAGACAGCATCATGCAGACATCGGGTTCGCCCAGGACATGGATGCAGATCGGCTCGCCATTGTCTCAGAGCAAGGCGTACCGATTGGAGAAGATTACACGCTCGTGCTCGCCGCCATTTACGTGCTCGGTCGGGAGCGAGGACCAGTGGTTGCCAATCTTTCGACCACCTCAGCACTCGAGGATGTTGCCAAGAAATTTGGATGCCCGATCTTTCTTACAAAAATCGGTGAGGTCAACGTCACTGACAAGATGCGGCAGCAGAATGCCGTAATAGGTGGTGAGGGTAATGGTGGAGTTATCTATCCACGCATCAATTTTGCGCGCGATAGTTTGGTTGGGATGGCCCTGGTGCTTCACCTTCTTGCGCAGTCGGCCAGGACTGTAACTCAATTGCTGGAGAGTTTTCCGCGATACAGCATCGTTAAAGAGAAAATGGTCTGTCCTTCACAGCGGATCCCCGCAGTTCTTAGAATGCTTCGCCAGGAGTTTGGAAGATTCCCGATGGACACCCGCGATGGCGTCAAGGTGATGCTGCCCGAGGGTTGGTTTCTGGTAAGAGGCTCAAACACAGAACCGATTATTCGTATCGTTGCGGAGGCAAAGAGTGAAGGTCAAGCGAGAGAAATGGTCGCTAGTGTGTACAAGCAGGTGGCAGGATGTATTGACGGTTAGTTTCCCCATAGCCTTTTTTTTGCCCCGAAACAGGAAAGGAATCAACAATGAGTTCTTCAGCTGCGGTCCCCAGACGCCCTCTACTCGATAACCTGCGCGGTCCTATCCTTCTGATCGCAGTTTTAAGCTTGCAGATCCTTTCACTGCAAACTCTTGTTCTTGGTCAGCAGGCTGCAAACGCGACCCTAACCGGGACGGTTACTGATCCAAATGGGGCCGTCGTTGCCGGCGTAAGTGTAGCGGCAACGCAAAAGGCGACTGGCATTCGTCGTGTGACCGTAAGCAATGACGAGGGACTCTACGTCCTTTCAAACCTGGCACCAGGCGATTATGAGCTGAGGATCGAGGGAAAGGGATTCACAACCAAAGTGACCAAAACGCCGGTATCACTTCAAGTGGGTCAGACTGTTACCTTGAACGTGCCCCTTGAGATTGGCGTCAGTGAGTCAATGACAATCGATCTGGAAAGTCACACGGCACTAATTGATAACAGCGCCTCGCTGGTCCATGGCGTGATTCAATCTAACGAAGTTGAGGGTTTGCCGTTGAATGGTCGCAATTTCCTCGAGCTCGCCCTGTTGATCCCAGGCAATGCCCCGGCGCCAAACTTCGACCCGACAAAGACTAATACAGTGGTCATCTCATCGGCCGGACAACTTGGACGAGGCGGCAATGTAACAGTAGACGGAGCCGACAACAACGACGATGTCGTAGGGGGCGCGGTGCAGAACATCTCGCAAGAAGCGGTGCAGGAATTTCAGATCGCCACCAACCGTTTTTCCTCGCAGCTGGGTCGTTCCGGGTCCTCTGTTATTAACATCGTAACTAAGTCAGGCACGAATGAGTTTCATGGATCCGGTTCCTTCTATTTTCGGCATCGCAAACTACAGGGCTTACCGGCCACGTTTGATCGGGGCCCGGGACAATCGCCTCCTTTCGATCGGGAACAATATGCTTTCGCTCTGGGCGGGCCGATCAAGAAGGATCGGGCCTGGTTTTTCGGCTCATTGGAATACCGAAATCAGGATGGAGTGGTCCTCGTGGGAACTAGAGATTTGGCAAGCCGGTCTATCAAACGCGGTTTCGCGGAAGCGCCACTAGACGATTTCTTGACAACTGAGCGAATCGACTGGAGCCCAAACGAAGCCGACCGACTCAGTTTTCGCTATTCTTATCAACGAGAGAAGAGTGTTGCCGCCAGTACGCTGGTCCGCGCGATTGGCTCGGCGTCCCAAAGACAATCAAGCCAGAATAAAGCAAACTCGTTCCTCGCAAACTACACTCGAGTGCTTTCTCCCCGCGACGTCAATAGTTTCAACTTCAGCTTCAGCACCTTCATCAATCAGACGCTGCCCGTCACTCCCGGACCGCAACTTACCTTTCCGAGCGTGCAGGATGGCGCGTCTTTTCGTGTTCCACAGCAGACCAAGCAGCGCCGCTTTCAGTTTAGCGATACCTACACTTTGATAAGGGGCAATCATACGTTCTACCTAGGCGGAGAGATTCAGCGCGTCCAATCCGATCTCGATCTCAAAGTCTTCCAGCAAGGACGAATCGAAATGATTGAAGACTTTCCGGATTTTGATCGGAATCTGGACGGCCGGATCGACGACAACGACCTCGTTTTCGCGGTCACCCTTCGTAGTGGAGTCCCGGACCGGCCACTACTTCTTCCGGACACTAATAACAGCTATTTCGCAGCCTTCATTCAAGACGACTGGCGTGTGCATCCGCAGTTTACGCTGAATCTAGGCTTGCGTTATGAGCTCGACACAGACGTCAAGAATGTCAGCCGCACCAGTGAACTTAATCCGCTGATCCTGCCGTTCTTGACTGGTCAGAGAGCGAGAGACAAAAACAATTTTGCACCTCGCATCGGATTTAACTACTCAACCAGAGACATGCGCACAAGCATTCACGCCGGCTATGGCATTTACTACGATCGCGTAACGCTGGAAATCCAAACACTCGAGCGCGGACTTGATGGCCGGGCCTTACCTGTTGAGGTGCGGGCAGGCAATCTCTTTTTTATTCCTCCCCAGTTCCTTTTTGATCCAGTTAACGGAGTGTTTCCCCCGGGAGCCCCGACGCTGGCAAACCCATTCACCGGCTTCGTGCTGCCCGGAGCAGGAGCGGGAGGCATTAATATCATCGACAACAGTCTCGAGAACCCGACGGTGCACCAGTTGAATTTGGGCATCCAACGTGAGCTTGGCGGTCGGCTTGCGGTTCGAGCCGACTATGTGCGCAACGTTGGCACGCATTTCATCATTGGTCGCATTATTGGCACCGTACCTTTTAATCCAGTCGTGGGTGGTCCAGAGACAGTCAAGAACCTGGAGTCGAGCGTTAGAACGCAATATGATGGATTTCTCCTGAGTTTTGAGAAGCGTTTCTCTAATCGCTACCAGTTTCGCGCTTCCTACACACTCTCCAAGTCTCTTAATTTTGCCAACGACGATCAGATACCTTTTTCGAATGGGCCAATAGACTCCAACAACCTTCAATTGGAGTACGGTCCTACGCCAAACGATCAGCGTCATCGCTTTAGCTTCTCGGGAGTATTTCAACTTCCCTGGGTGGTGCGACTCGCTCCCATATTTACTGTTGCCTCAGCGGTGCCCCTGGATATTCTGCTCCCCGATGGCAGTTCTCGCGTCTGTGAAATTCAGCGAAATGCGGGTGCACGGCTGTTTCATACAGGCGCGGAGTTAAACGCGGCGATAAACCAGATCAATGCTGCCGGTGGTTCGCTATGCCCAAACGCAGATCCCAGCACCGGCTTTCGTCCTCGGGTTCTTTTGCCTTTAGTGCGCGACGATTTGCGACTGGGCGACAACTTTTCGTCTCTTGACTTGAGGGTCTCCAGGGTCTTCAAGCTGGGAGAACACCTGAGCATCGAACCGATTGCTGAGGTGTTCAATCTCTTCAACGTAACCAACGTGCTCGGTGTATCAAACGTCAACTACTCGGGTTTCAGTAATGTGCTTGTCCGAGATAGCAATGATCAGAGCAACCCGGGCTTTCGGAGATCGTCGAGTTTCGGACAGCCCGTTACCACAGCGGGAGGCGTGTTTGGCTCAGGCGGCCCGCGCGCGTTCCAGTTTGCAGCTCGCATAACGTTTTGATTCAGTGAACACAACAACCGAACTCAAGCGGCAGATTGGTATTCGCACGGCTACAGCTTTTGTAGTCGGTGAAGTCATCGCGGTCGGCATCTTTCTTACGCCGGCGGGCATGGCTAAGGCTTTGGGCTCCCCGCTGTGGTTGCTCGTGGTCTGGTTGGTGATGGGGGCAATGGCCTTGTGTGGCGCCTTTTGTTACGGAGAGTTGGCGGCAAGATATCCCGAAGCTGGAGGCGGTTACGTCTACCTGCGAGAAGCTTACGGTTCTGCGGTCGCCTTCATGTACGGGTGGATGGCCTTTCTGGTGATGGATCCTGGACTAACTGCTGCGCTTGCCGTGGGACTTGCCAGTTACGCTGGATACAGTCTCAAACTTTCGCCGTGGGGAACCAAGATCCTGGCGATAGCCACGATCATATTAATCGCTCTCATCAACATTCGTGGTGTCAGGCTCGGAGCATGGTTCGTACGCAGTTTGATGTTTCTCAAGCTTGGGCTGCTGGCTTTTGTCTTTCTTTGGGGATTTGGTTTTCAACTCGGCCACTGGTCAAACTTCACACCGTTTGTTGCTCAACGAGCAAACTCGGCCCCACTCCTTGGCGCTTTAGCGGGGGGACTTATTGGAGCTTTTTTCTCGTTTGGTGGCTGGTGGGACTTGAGCAAGCTTGCGGGCGAAGTACGCCATCCCGCGCGCACGTTGCCAAGAGCACTCACCTACGGTGTGGTTGTCGTAACCCTCGTGTATATCCTGACCAGCGCTGTTTTCATTTATCTCGTGCCGCTGGGCCAGGTTACTTCGGGCGAAACTTTCGCAGCCCAGGCCGGCGAGGTCTTGTTTGGCCGCGTGGGTGGGCTGGTGTTTTCGCTCGTGGTAGTTGTGGCGGTCTTGGGAAGCCTTGCCGCAGTTGTGATGTCAGCGCCGCGAGTATATTTTGCAATGGCTCGTGATGGACTATTTATCCCGGCAGTCGCTTCAATTCATCCCCGCTATGGAACCCCGGCGTGGGCCATTGCTCTCCAAGCCATGGTCGCCTCATTACTAGTCGCAGTTGGTACCTTTAATGAGATCATTTCATATTTCGTTTTCGTGGTCGTAGTCTTTATTGCTTTGACGGTAGCTGCCCTTTTTTCGTTGCGGCGCAGAGGGCCAAGTGTTGGATACGCCACTCCGGGTTACCCGGTGACCCCAGTAATATTTCTGGTGTTGATTGTCTTACTGCTGGTCTTGCTGGGCGGCAACAGACCGTTTCAAGCGTTCCTGGGCGTTGCCGTAGTAGCATTAGGACTTCCAGTTTACTATTTGTTCCTTCGCCCCAGACGCCGTCAGTACGACTTGCGTTAGAGAATTGCGAATTGCGAATTTCGAATTTCGAATTTCGTCTCCCGATGTAGATCGCGGCCATGAAACCTAGCTTAGCTAGTTGAGGCAAACAAAATTCGCAATTCGCAATTCGCAATTCGCAATTCTAAAGGAACGTTACTCGATGACCTGGATTAAGACCATCCCTGCTTCCGAGAGTGAGGAGGTGCGCCGCGTTGTTGAGGCCCAGCGCGAATTGTATCCGGTTGAGTATGCGACGCCAGTGCACCCGACCGCAGATGGCGAAACCGCGGGTATAGTAGCTTCTCACAGTTTGATTCCTGATGCGCTTTATCATGCGTTTGCCACCTTCGGCACGCTGATGTCTCCGGATTTGCCTCTGAGCAGACGGCAGCATGAGATGATCACAACAGTAGTGTCGGTTATCAATCGGTGCCACTATTGAATCGATTCTCACGCAGAGTTTCTGCGTCGGGTAACACTGGATGAAAAGATGGTGGCGGCATTGGAAGAGGATTACAGAGCCGCGCCGATCTCGGAGCAGGAGAGGATCATGCTTGACTATGTCGTGCAGCTGACTCGCGACGCTACACGGATTTCACCCGCAGATCACGAACGGCTGCGTAAGGTGGGTTTCGATGACAAGGGAATTCTCCAGATCACGCTGATCGCTTCCTGGTTCAATTACATAAATCGTGTGGCAGACGCGTTAGGTGTTGGCCGATCCTAGTCAGGAACGCGTGATTGCGTTCCGGCCCTTAAGTCGGAGGAATAGAAATGTCTAACCATAGATTCCTTGCAAGAATGGCTGCGGTGGGTTGGCCCATAATGATGGTTCTCATGCTATTGCTGGGCGCGCAGCACGCCAAAGCACAGGAAAGCAGCAAGGATCCGCAGAAGAGCCAGGACAACGACGAGGTGGTGCGTGTCAAATCCAATCTCGTCAACATTGACGTGATGGTCAAGGACAAGAAAGGGAGGTATATCGCGGATCTTAAAGCGGAGGATTTCACAATATTTGAAAACGGTGTGCAGCAGAAGGTGGAATTCTTTGATGCACCCCTCATGGGGAAAGATGGAAAGAGCAAACCGGGCGGCGCTCTTCAGGCGGAATCATCCACACTTGGGAGCGCTCCGAGGAACTACGTAACGTTGGTGCTGGATTCGCAAACGACCGACATCACAAATTTGAAGCAAGTGCGGGAAGGCACCATCAAATACGTTCGGGAGCAAATAACCGAGGGCGACGCCGTAGCGTTATTTTCGGTGACGAGCGATTTGAACCTACTACAGCAATTCACTCAAGATAAGGCAAAGCTCATCTCTGCACTGGAGAATGCTGGGGTTAATGCCTCGTCAAAAAACTTCGAACAACGAGACATAGCAGCAAACATAAGTTCACTACGCGAACAGTTGAGCAGCGCACCAACAACGCCAACTACTTCCATAACAACTGCAGCCGGAGGATCAGACGCAGCAAGGGCGATGATTGCTGCGCGAGTCCTGCAACAATTTATCATGCTTCGAACCGCGCTAAGCCTGCAACAGTCACGTCCGATTCTCGCGGCGCTGGCGGCAATAAGCGAGGGGCTCCGACACATTCCGGGCAAAAAGACGCTGGTACTATTCTCGCAGGGGTTCGTTACACCCGAGATCCTCGATTGGCAAGTGCAAAGCACAATCGATATCGCCAATCGCGCGAATGTTGCGATCTACATTATCGACTCGGCGGGATTAAGAGCGGGCGCGCCGCGGTCGGGCGCCGTGGTACCACCCTCTCCACTTGCAAGCGTTTCAGCCCTCGCCAACCAGGAGCAACGCATCCGGGCCGTGGGAGGAGAGACTGTATTCGACAATGCGAGACAGGAAGGGGAGAGCCGCGAATATGACATTTTGTATCGAGTCTCAGGCGATACCGGCGGCAGATTTCTCAAGGGGAACAATGACATAGGTCAAGGGCTTGAGCGAATTAATCAGGAAATACAGTCTCGATACACCCTGGCCTATCGCAGTACTGATCAAAAGTTTGACAGCACATTCCGCAAAGTAAAGATCGAAGTTCGCAGACCAGAGGCACAAGTCGTTTCGCGCCCCGGATACTACGCTATCCCGCCTGAAGAAATTGTCCTTCTGTCACCGGAAGACAAGAAGCTATTGACGAATTTTGCTGCGGCTGAGGCCAGTCCCGGACTTCCAATCTTCGTTGAATTGAGTCCCTTCAGATCTCGAGAAGGACTTTACACGGTCCCTCTATCGATCGAAGTACCGCCTGGAGAGGTGAAGTTCGACCGCAAAGGAGAGAAGTACTCGATGCAGCTGGAGGTTCTTGGTGTACTGAAGGCTCCGCCAGAGAAGGTTCTTTCACGGTTGGGAGGTAACTTTGATGTGAGTTTAACGGCTGAACAGTACCAGGCGATTCTCAGCAATAACATTTTCTACAGGCAGGATCTACAGCTGGGCCCCGGCGACTACACGATTGATCTGATTGTGAGAGATAGGCAGTCGGGTAAAACGACCGCAAGAAGACAACAGTTTGTTCTTCCTGAGCCGGATTCAGAATTCGCGACCAGCACGGTGGTACTCAGCCGTTATGTAGAACCAAGTCAGCAGAGGTCAGCCGAATCTCCCGATGTGTTCACTCATGGAAAAGCGAAAATACGTCCATCACCCGGGCGCCAGTTTCGGGCGACCGATAACTTAATAATGCTTCTCGCCGTTTATAACGCCGCAAACAGCACTGAAACAGGCAAACCGTTAGTAAGGATCACCGTGCGGCTAATGAAAGATGGAAAGCCGGCGACAAAGCCGTTTGATTATGTACTGACCGAGAGTCAGACCGAGCCAGTACCGCATCTCACATTTGCAGAATACATTCGCCTCGCTGGCCTTGCCTCCGGCAAGTACACCGCGGTGATTGAAGCAAAGGACATGGTTACGCGCAAGCTCGTAAAGCAAGAAGCTTCATTTGAGATCGTGCAATAGCGAGTTGACGCGAGAGCTATCCGCTTCCCGGTATGCTCATTTCTGACTTGGATACGCCTGCCGTCGTCATTGACTTGGATGTGATGGAGCAAAATCTGTCACGCATGGCCGATTACTGCCGCCGCCAGAACCTCAAACTCCGGCCCCACACGAAGTCTCATAAAATTCCAGAACTTGCCAGCCGGCAAATAGCAAGCGGCGCGACCGGGATCACAGTAGCCAAGATTGGGGAAGCCGAAGTAATGCTCAACGCCGGGATCAATAACGTCCTCATCGCCTATCCGATTGTTGGAGCGGAGAAAGCGAAACGTTTGGCAAGAATCGCTGAACGCGCCAGCATTACCGTCTCCCTGGATTCAGAAGAAGCAGCGCTGACGATTTCATCAGCCACGGTAGAGCAAAGAACAAGCGTTGGGATCCTGGTAGAGCTGGACGTCGGCTTCGGGCGTTGTGGACTCGCCAATGAAGCCGAATTATTGGCTCTCGCTCAATACGTTTCTTCACTTCCTGGTTTGGAGTTTAAGGGCTTGATGTTTTATCCAGGTCAATTTGTGGTTGGTCCAGAACAGCGGGCCGCTCTGCGAATCCACGTGAACGACCTGCTGGGCCGCACTTTGGAAACCTTTGCGCGTGCTGGCTTGCCGCTCTCGACAGTGAGCGGAGGGTCAACACCTACAGCTTATGAAAGTGGTTTGTTTCTCGGAGTGACTGAAGTGCGGCCTGGCATGTACATCTTCAACGACCGCAACATGGTAGGCGTCGGCGCCGCCTCACTGGAGAATTGCGCACTCTCAGTTGTTGTCACTGTCGTCAGCAACAGTGTGACAGGACAGGCGATTATTGACGGTGGATCAAAGACTTTCTCTTCGGACCGTTATCTGGCCGGAGATGGTAGAGGGTTCGGGATCGTTAAAGAAGACCTCGCGGCACAGCTGGAGCATCTTTCGGAAGAGCATGGTCATTTAAATATCCAACAATCCGACCGCCGGTACAGAGTTGGCGACCGGCTCACCATCATCCCCAATCACGTGTGCAGCACTGTGAACATGCATGACGAAATCTGTGGCGTTCGGGGTGAAAAAGTTGAGACTGTTTGGCGAGTTGCGGGACGGGGTAAGGTGCGATAACCACACGAGCTACACACCCACTCAACTTTTTGAGTTAACAATTCAACCTGAAGAAATTCGCAGGTTGGGAAGGTGGGCAAAGCGTAGCGCGCCCCCGCTCCAGCGTAGCGCCTTTTCGTTGGCTTGAAAAACTGCTGACTTCTTATGCCGACTCGGTTCAGTTGAGTCTTGAAGAAAAATAGAGTGGTGACGCTACGCTGGAGCGGGGGCGCGCTCCGCTTTGCCCCCTTCCTGAACTGCAAGTTAGCGGAGCTCGAGGCATATAGGAATCAGTACTTCCTCGAGTCTGCCTTCCTACCCGCTCGACGCACCTGGTAGTAATAGACCGGAAGCCCTAGAGCCACCAGGCCAATACCAATAAGCGATCGCTTAGGCGCCGTGAGAAGCGTCGTTATGAGGAGCCAAGCAGTGGTCAATAGGAACAGTGCGGGAACGAGTGGGTAGCCCCACGCGCGGTAAACGCGTTCCACTGCGGGCATTCGTCGTCGGATAATGAAAACTGAGGCAATGACGAGCCCAAAGAAAATCCAATTTGCAAAGATTACATAATCCGTCAAAGTGTCGTACGAACCAGACAGTGCGAGGACGCTGGCCCAAACGCCCTGCGCCATAAGCGCCCGAATCGGCACATGAGTACGATCCGACACGCGACCCAGACTTTGAACAAAGAGACCATCGCGGGCCATGGCAAAGGGAACACGCGAGCTTGCCATAGTTGAAATGTGCAATGCGCCGAACGTCGAAGTGAGCATTGCCGCAGCGATCAAACTCACCGCAATCGGTCCGAGAAACCTCTCAGCAACGACGGATGCGACTGATGAGGTTGCGGACACATTCGCGATCTCAGTAGGCGTTAGCACGTAGAAGTAGGTGGCATTCAAGAAGACGTAGAGCCCGCAAACAATGACCATGCCTACCACTAAGGCGTAAGGGATATTGCGCTGTGGGTTCTTTACCTCACCTGACACAAAGGTCATCTCATTCCAACCGTTGTAAGCCCAGAGCGCGCCCAGCATCGCTGCCGCGAACCCGGCACTGCCTCCCCGCGCGGCGGCAGCAACGCCCTCACATTGGCCGCCTGCGTCTTCTGAGAGGAAGTGAGACCAGTCGCCGTTAGCGAAAACAATCGTGCCCACGCCGAGAGCCAGGATAATCCCGACCTTGAGCGCCGTTAGCGCAGAAGCAAAACTGCCGCCAACCGAAACTGAGGCACAATTCACAACTGTGACAACGGCAATGGCTAGAAGCGCAACCGCTTGCAGACCGCCGAAAGGCACCGGGTAGTCGGGTATGGGCACGGTGAAAAAGGTGATGTTTAGTGTGCCGCGCAGCAGCACGTTGAGGAAGATTGCGAAACCGACAGCGAGTGCGGCGAGTGATCCGGCACTGGCCACGAAAAAACGCATCCAGCCGTAGAGAAAGGCTAAACGAGCGTTGTAAGCATTGCGGATGAAGACGTACTCCCCACCCGCGCGTGGCCAGATGGCGGCGAGCTCCGCGTAAGTGAGAGCACCGGCGATCGAAAGTATGCCGGCTACCACCCAAACAGCAATGACCCGGCCGGGCGTGCCTACATTGCAGGTCATCACCCGCGACTTTAGAAAGACACCAGTGCCAATCACATTACCAACGACGATGGAGGTGGCGGCGATGATACCGAGGCCGCGAACGAGTGTGAAATCACTCTGGGTGTGTGTTGACATCGTTCAGCGGACAAAGTTTGAGGCGCCTCACGCCCCGAGCCAGCGGCAATGAACGAGCGGACACAAAGTATCATAGGTTTTAGATATGCTGCGCTTCAGTTTTAGAGATGCTGCCGCTTCGGCTTTAGAGCTGCTGCCGCTTCGGCCCTAGAACTGGTTGCCGCTTCGGCTTTAGAACTGCTGCCGCTTCGGCCTTAGAACTGCTTGCCGCTTCGGCTTTAGAACTGCTGCCGCTTCGACCTTAGAACTGCTTGCCGCTTCGGCTTTAGAACTGCTGCCGCTTCGGTCTTGCCACCGGATGTGAGGCGCGGGCTCTGCCCCGCCGTAAGCAGCCTCTTTGTCTTGGGGCTGTGCCCTGCTTCCGGCTTTGCCCAGGCCGAGGGGCGAAGCCCGCACCAGGGGGCGCAGCCCGAACTCCCTGGGCGAGTGACCGGCGGGGCCGAGCCCGCGCCGCAGTGCGCCGGGATAAACCGGCAGGTTGTAGTGAATGAAAGAGTCATACGTTAAAGGTCTAGCCAACCATAACGGCCCCGAGTCATGCGTCGCGTGGAGAGATTCACGAGGCGAA
>JBOGOU010000282.1:0-8281 GCA_050748205.1 Pyrinomonadaceae bacterium
GAGCTGGTGTTTGCCTTCGAGGAGCAGGAGATCGAGCGCTTCGTGGCAGCGCGGCGCTGGCAGCGCGAGTTTGATTTGCCGCGCTTTCTGTTTGCCAAGTCGCCGGTGGAGCGGAAGCCTTTCTACATCGATTTGGATAGCCCCATTTTGATAAACCTCTTCGCTCGGGTCATCCGGCACACAAAAGAGTGCGATCAGCCAGATCCGATCATCACAGTGATGGAGATGTTCCCGACGCACGATGAATTGTGGCTGCCGGACGCTGCAGGGAATCGGTATACCAGTGAACTGCGGATGGTCGCCCTCGACCTCTCTGACTGAGCCGAGGACGGGCCGTGTTGGAAGATTTGATGCTTGAAAAGCGCGTAACGCGAACCGGTCTCTGGAATCTAGTTCATTGAACGGAGGGAGGTTGAAATGGACTCAGCTGTGATTGTTGCTTTGTTTACTTTCATGCTTTGTAGCTTCAACGGGAGTGTGCTCATGTCACGCAGTTGTGAAACCCGCCCCGTCAACGGGGTCGTAAAAATTTCTAAAGGCGGCGGCGCCATCAACGTCGAAGAAGCGCCCGAGGGCGCGGAGTTGATGACGGGTGGCGGAAAGATACACGTCAGATCTGCCAAACACTTCGTCGAGGCTACGACGGGTGGAGGCGATATCGTCATTGATGCCGTAGACGGGTCGGTGCAGGCGACAACCGGCGCGGGAAACGTGAGCGTGACGATGATCGGCAACCCGAACGAGGGTCAACGTGATGTGGCAATCTCGTCGTCGAGCGGTGACGTGACCTTGGTGGTTCCTGCCGGCCTGGCGATGGATTTCGATCTCAAGTTGGCTTACACAAACACCAGGAAACCGTATCGCATCGTGAGTGACTTCGCGCTGGATCAACGCTCGACCGCTGAGTGGTCTTCTGCCGAAGGCACTCCGCGAAAGTACATCTACGGCACCGGCAAGACAGGCGTCGGTAGCCACCTGATCAAGATCCACACTGTGAATGGCAGCATTTACTTAAAAAGAGGCCAATAGAGAAGGGCCTCAAGCTGTAGGTTCACTCAAGTAGACGGTTGCCAGCATCCTCGTCTGACCGAGATGCGTGCACTAGTTCTCTGTCGAAGGTACGTGTGGCGGGCACAGTTTCCTGGCTCCGCTGCTAAGAAGGGATCCTTATGGACAATGCCTTTCTTTCCCCTCGCTACTTAGTAATCGCTAACGAGATTATGGAATGGGTGAATAACTATTTGACCGTGAGTAATCCGAATATCCGGCGTCCGGGCAGTAACCAGGAGGTCTGTCCGTTCGTCAGAGATTCAATCGAAAACGATTCGTTCTACCTGGCATTCCATCCTGAGGTCAACGGCCAGAGAGATGAGCCAATTCAACGGATCATGTATGAGTACATCAACATCTTCAAAGAAACGCCGCCGTTCGACCCGGTCGAACGGAGGAAGAAAGCCCTGCTCGTCATCTTTCCAGAGATTCCACCTGAACGCACATACGTGCTCGACATTGTGCACACGAAGATAAAGCACAAATTCGTCGACACCGGGCTGATGACCGGCCAGTTTCATCAAAACTGCGAAACGCGCGGGATCTACAACCGCGGCTACCGCGTTTCCATCTCACCTTACCCACTGATCGCCGTCCGGCACATGGCGCTGCACGACATCATCTTCCTTAAGGAGAATGAAGACTGGTTTAAAGCTTACAACATTAGATACGGCGAGAAGTTTAAGGAGCCCGACAAGCTCGACGACTATCAAAAGCCTTTGCTCGGGACCTACCTAGAAGCGAAAGAGAAATTTTTGAAGTGATCTGACAAACCGAACAGGGAATTGGAAATGATCACGGCCGAACGTCGCTCGGATGAGAGCCGACTCATAGCCCTTGGGCCTCGCTAGCGAGTTATCTGGACGCAGGCGAACAGTTCTGCAAATGATCTACCGCATCGAGCCGAAAATTTTCGCACAGTATCCCGCCTTTGTTCGTGGCGTCGTGGTAGCCTCGCACGTCAACAATACCTCCGCGGCGAACGTCGAGCTCGACCAACTCCTGAGACAGCGGACAAAGGAGATCGAGGTTGACCCGGCAGTTTCGGTGGACCACTTCAGAATCAAAGCGTGGTCCGATGTTTACCGCACGTTTGAGTTTAAGGAGGCGCGCAAACTGCATCCATCGATCTGGCAGCTCGTGGGCCGGATTAAGAAACAGAAGACGATTCCGTTCATCTCGCCGCTCGTGTGCATTTCGAATCTAATCTCGCTCACCCACCTGACGCCGAGTGGGCTTGTTGACGCGTCGCAGGTGGTTGGTGACCTGGTGCTTGGTTATGCGTTAGGGTCGGAGAGTTTTGTCCCCATTGGCGGCGGTCAAAGTTGTGCTCCGTGGCCGGGTGAGATTATTTATTACGACAGCGGCTCGGGCAATGTCATGTGCAGAGCGTGGAACAATCGCGGCGGGCAGGAGACGGCGGTACTGGCCACAACGAAAACAGCTATCATCGACGTTGATGGTCTCTTGACCGCAATCCCGCGAGAGGAAATCGAAACCGCGACGATTGCCGCCGCCGATCTGGTGCAGCGCTTCTGCGGAGCGAGCACAACGGTGCACTTCTTGAGCAGCACGAATCCGACGCTCGTCTGGTAATACTGGACCACGCGTTCCGCAACGTTTCATCGTGGTTTTGGCTGCGGCGGCGACTGAGCGCGAAACTCTGGCGTCCAGCGTAACACTTGATAATGTGGATCGAGCGTCACCGTGGTTGCCCGAAACGGCACACTCCAATTAAATGAGGTCTGGGCCCCGGTGATTTCAATAACCTTGACGATGCTGCGTTGCGGGCCTTGAATTTCGACTTCGAGTGTGGCACGGAAATAAGGTGCAGGTTGCGAAACTGTTCCGTGCAAAGTGTTGCCCTCCTGTTTCCAGGTTAAGCTGTAATCAGGTGCGCCAGTCTGCTCAAACCATTGGGAATAAAACCATTTAAGGTCCTTGCCGGAACCAGTGTCGACCGCGCTCAAGAACTCGTCCCAACCAACGCGTTGGTATTGGTGCGCTCGCACAAAGTCCTGAAGAATACGACTGAATGCGGAGCGATCCACCGTGCGCGAAAGCATGTCCCAAACAATGAAGCCCTTACTGTCGGCCAACTGGCGGGCCTGGCTCCCTTCCTTTGGGAGGTTAAATAAAGGATGGTCCAAACCCTTGCCAACCAGGGTGAAGTAACCGAGAGCACATTGGTCAGTGATATAACCCGGATAGCCGTTCCGACGGTACTGTTCGGCGGCGGCCTGACCTTCGAGGATCTCCACCGCTCGCAATGAACCAAATTGCGCCATGCCTTCGGAGAGCATCCAGCGTCCCTCTAGGGCCTTGCTGGTGATCAAGCTGCCCCACCACTGGTGACTGATTTCATGCCCGAAGAAAGCTGTATTGAAACCCTTGTCGATAAAATTACTGTTTACGAAGATGAAGCCGTCAACACTGGCTCCATCGAATCCAGCTCGATCAGCTTGCCTGGTAGGTACTTCGATGATGGCAAACTCTGAATGTGGGTAGGGGCCGAATTCTTGTGTCAGTGCGCCGAGGACTCGCTCGGCTGCGGGCAGAAATTCAGATACATTGCCCCGGGGTCGCAGCAGGTAAAGCGAAGCGGGAATTGTGCCGCTCTGCCGTTGCACTGTGTACTTTGCGGCCCCGAAAGAGAAGAACGCAGGCTCACTGACCTCGAAGCGAAAAGTCCCTTGAGACATTTCCTGCGGCAAGCTGCGCAATGTGCCTGGGGCGTAAACCATGTAACCGGCAGGCACAAGGAAGTCCAGCGTTCCCGTGCCTCTCAAGCCTCTCAGCCGTCCATCGCTTTCGCTGGTAGTTTCTTCGAACTCCGGGTACCACGCCGTAGCGATTCCGCCAGCGAAGGAAGCTTTTGGTTCCAAAGAAAAGATGAAGCTTGTGTCCTCACCGCCGCCCGCGTATGAAAAGCGCAATAGGATTGGTTCGTTCGGTGGAAAAGGTTGAGGTGGATTAATTCTCCAGGTGATAGTGCCCCATCCTGAACGTGAGTAAGGACGCACAGTTTTGTCTAATTTCGCTTCGCCGGCGCTGACGGCGGGGCTGACCACCGCGACGCGCAAGTCGGACATCAACTCACTCAAAGACAACTCAATGCTGTTGCGGGCCACATCGACGGCGGGCAACTGTAGTGTTCCATATCCTTCCAGCCGATGAGCTTCAGGCAAAAGCCGTATTGCTAATTTATAGTGTGGGGCGGATTGGGGAGAACTGAGAACGTCCGTTGGTTTGCCGGCACAGGCACAAAATCCAAAGGAGAGCAGCCAAACAAGCACCGTTGCGACCTTCCTCAGGCTCGACAGATTGCCGGGTTCTGTTGACATTTTAATTCGAAGCATTGTTGCACAGACGTTCACGCGCCAGTCTGCGTTTATGGATTTGGGTGAATGCCAGCTACGAGGTCGGCTCGGGGGTGAACTCTGCCGGTGACTCGAGGATGGGTTAGCTGAGAACTGAATACGAAGTGATACTCCGATTCAAAAGCGGAGAAAAAAGAAAGCGAGTTACAGCTGCGGGTGATTCTAACTGCCTTTTCCAGCTTGTTCCATTGCTTTTCGTAGGCTGAGTGGCCGCATGTCAGTCCAAACTTCCTTGATGTATGCCAGACATTCCTCTTTCGGGCCGGTCTTGCCGACGTCGTTCCAGCCCAGAGCGTTTTCGCGGTCGGCAGGCCAGATGGAGTACTGGTCTTCGTGATTAACAACTACTTTGTAGATCCTATTGTCCTCTTTGTCTTCCCAACTCATCCGTTTTGCTCCTTAGTGAATCAGCAAGGTAAGCCTGGCTTTGACAACCTGAACACGATTATTGAACGTGTCGCCGAGCCTGCATTCTACCACAGCTTGACGTCTTGAAGTCTGAGCGGCCTTAACTTTGCAATCACTTACCATGGGGAGGCGGTCCAAGAGCTGCAAAAGCGCCAAGGCTCAAGCCAGAACCTTCCGCTACTACTGCCGCCGCATACTGAGAATTGGGAGATACATCCCAAAACATCCAGCGAGTTGTTTCTTCTTCGTTTCCGGCAACCTCCAAGCGCTTGTGTGCTCCCAAAGGGTTCAATGAAACAGTAAATTTATCGAGCGGAAACGAAAGACCTGTACCAATTCCTTTTATATATGCTTCTTTGCACGTCCAGTATTTGAAAAACGCCTCGAACTGCAAATCTTTTGGCAGTCTCGCGAGTGACTCGACTTCACTTGCCGAAAAGAATCGCCTCGCTATATCTTCGTTTGCTATTTCCGCACGCTGATACTCGAGGTCAATTCCGACCTCACGTCCACAAACTACTGCTAGGAGCGCCAAATCATTAGAGTGAGACAGATTGAATCGCAGATCCTTTGGTCCGGGATCAACGAGGGCTGGTTTGCCAAATGCGTTGTAACGGAAATGTACTTCCTGTACTGCCACATTTAGGTAGCCACCGAGAATCGTTTTCGCCATCACGCGCGCAACCGCGAAGTGCTCGCGATCCTTCTGGAAGTGGAAGCGACAAAGCTTTTCCAGATCTTCTGGAGCGAGGGTCTGCAAGAACCATTCGAAATGGACCACGTATTCGTCGAGTCGAAGAAGCCACACGTGTACGTCGTCGGTCGCTAGCGAAGGAAGTTCCTGTGCCATGGCCCAATTCATTCCTGAAAACGTCGGCATATCAGAACAGTCCTCTTTTTAACTCGTAGAACGCTCCATTCTCTTTCTTAAGCGAAGGGGTCTCATAGTCTGCCGGCAAATACTCAACCGGCAGCCTTCCTTTTCCAGCTTTCGCTTCCAATACGCGCGCTGATGCTCCAAAGACCCTTCTTCCACAAGCCGCCGCGCTCAAACAGCAAAATCCGCATACTGAACCGTTAGGTCCTTAAGTGGTGATGACATCCCCTGGGAGAATGCTTCGTATAGGATTGTGAGCTCACCCTTCAAAATGTGCAACGACCAGCTATCACCGATTATGTGATGCATGGTCTCTACGAGTATCCGCTCCTGAGGACCTATTTCGTAGGCTTAACGCGCAACAAGGGGGCCTTCGTGAAATCGAATGGTTGATGAAAATCTCGAACGGCTCGCTGAAAAATTCAAATCGCGTTGAGTCTCTAAGGTCGAGGTGGCCCAGAGCGAACTTGAGCGAAAAATAAGTAAAGAGGTCAAAATATTTCGCACGGCGTGAGGCAGCCCCGGACGCGTTTAGGTTCGGCGGTTTATCGTCTGGATTCTAAAAGCCTTCGTGCTGTCCTGCTGTTTAAAGCATGCAGTCATATTAACTCCAGAGCCTGCGCACCG
The DNA here is from genome assembly GCA_050748205.1 of Pyrinomonadaceae bacterium. GTDB lineage: Bacteria > Acidobacteriota > Blastocatellia > Pyrinomonadales > Pyrinomonadaceae > PSRF01. Next base: position 6,343 of record JBOGOU010000282.1, read on the forward strand.
ATGAGGGAGTTAAAAAGTAAACTATTGAGGTGATTAGTGCCGGGGGCGGGAGTCGAACCCGCACGTCCTTACGGACAACGGATTTTAAGTCCGTTCGATGGCATCTTGTTTCGTGCGGAATTTCTTCTCTTAGCGTCAATTTGTCGAATCGGGAATTCAATTAGTCATCGCCGCGGTTCAGACCGGAATGCAGGGAGCAGAGAGAAGGTGGACGAGTTCTGCCAGTACGAGTGAGAGGGTCCGCGAGGGAGTGGTGACGCGCGAATAAGTAAGGTGCTTCGGTACAAGGTCTTAATAACGCCGACAGTCATACGAGTTGCACCGTTGGGATCATGAGACTGTTAATTAGCGCCTCGCGAGGATTGTCTTTAGGTATTGACCATAGCTCTCCTGTTGAGAATGTCGCGAGCCTTGTCAATGGTTTTCTTATTCATGTTGTAGTATCTCATCGTAATCTTCACGTCACTGTGGCCTAGGAGATTAGCAAGCGCTGGTAACGGCATGCCTTCATTAGCCATTTCAGTACCGAAGTTGTGACGCACAGAGTAGAAGAGGCGTGTACCTTTCGGGACTCCTGCTTCGGCGTATGCCGCGGTCCACAACTTGCGCAAATTGACCCTCGTATGTTCAAAGACAAGAGCATCGTCGTTCTTGTTCTTTCTCTGGAGTTGCAGTTGCAGCAACTCCTTCTTCAAGCGGCTAGTCATCTGCACCGACCAGCGCTTTGGCTTGATGTTCCTACCTTTGCCTTTGTAGGCAGTGAGCGTGATGATCTCGTCACCAAAGTTAATATCTTTCCAGCGAAGGTAATCCAACAAGCTGGACTTTCTGGCTCCAGTATCCATTGCCGCAATGAACACTGGTAGAGTGTGACGCCTTTGAGGAGTGTCGAGCGCCTTCATTACTCGCAGTGCCTCTTCGTCAGTAAGCTCGCGAGTCTTGATCGGATCTGGAGTTTCAGCGGAGTCGTGAATCAAATTCCTTGACACCGCTTTAGTGAACGGCGATCTCAGAAGCCACCCTTCATCCACCGCAATGTTGAAGAGCCTGCGGGCCTTAGACAACTCCCGATCAACGGTCGAAAGACTAACCTTCCTCAGATTCTTTATTGTTCCGGTCAGTCGTGCGACCTGATACTCCGTCAGCTTCTTTTCATTGATCTTTCTTATATCGATGTCTCCGAAGAAGGCGACCAGATTGTTGAGGGCGGCGTGTGCTGGCACAACGCTCCGAACGCCGGTTATTTTTGTCTCCTGATCGTCGTAAACGGCAGATACATAGATGTTGTCTTTGGCATGTTGAGCAAGCTGCCGGAACGTAACTTTACCGGCAACGAGTTGTGCTGGTCCATTCTTCAGTAGTTCAACTTCGATTTCTGCCTGCTTCGGTTTGATCGCGGACTTGTTCTCAACCTGACGCAGAATGTCGAGAGGTTTACCGTCATCGAACTTGTAGCGGACACGAGCATAATACTTGCCCTTGATCTTACGGTACGTGCGGCTGATGATTTTTACTTCGCCTGGCATTTGGCACCTCCCGCTGCAAGCGCATGTTCATCAGTTTTTGTGCGAACTACTTTGTTGCTAATTGCGAAACACTCATTACAAACCGCAAGCCTGCAGGTGCCCTCATCGAAGCCATCGGGGTCGCCGACTTGTGTATCTTTGTTCGTCATTTTCATCCGGTTTCTCTCCGTTTTCTCTGCCCTAAAGTCATGTTAGTTGTACCCCTTTGCGTACCCCTTTTTACGTCGTTTTCAGGACACAGCAGCTTACTGCGTGACACCGAGGGACACAAAAAATCAGCGTCTTTATTGAGCGTTTGCGATTTTGTTAGGAATATTGAGGGCGTTCAGATCGCGTGTGAAGCGAGTGCTCTACCACTGAGCCAAGCGGGCGACAAGTCTTTTATAATCAATAAGTTACAGGGATACTTGGAC
>JBOGOU010000283.1:0-3199 GCA_050748205.1 Pyrinomonadaceae bacterium
GGTCCACCAAATCAAAGATCTTACGGAGTGGCCGAGCTGGAAAGGCGCGAGTCTCTGAAACTCGTTTACGTAGGTTCGAATCCTTCCGCCGCAGCCAGTTTGAAATGTTTGACGCGGAGTACACTGGAGTCGTAAAGCCGCCAGGGACGGGCTCATAATCCGTCGACGCAGGTTCAAGTCCTGTCTCCGCAACCAAGCTTCGGACCCCCCTTACTTAGAATGTCAGATGGAATCAGAACCTTGTTTCCTAAACGACAACAGCACCCCACGCGGGCTGCCCGCGCGGGGACCCCGGTCGTCGCAGGTTCGAGTCCTGCCAGGTTCACCATGCCGGCGTAGCCCAATCGGGAGGAGGCACTAGTCTTAGGAACTAGACAGTGTGGGTTCGAATCCCTCCGCCGGTACCAAACTCATGATTCGTTGCTGTCGTGGCGCAACTGGCAGACGCGCACGGTTGAGAGCCGTGTAGTTGAAGGTTCAAGTCCTTCCGACAGCACCAACTTGCTCGCGTGATGCAATCCGGCAGACATCGGAAGCTCAAACCTTCCGTCTTAGAGGTTCGAATCCTCTCGCGAGTACCAATCCCAAGAAATCATTTTGCGCGTGTAGCCCAATTGGCAGAGGCGGCTGACTTAAGACCAGCTTTGTGATGAGTTCGAATCTCTCCACGCGCACCATGGGGATGAACGCGAAATGGAAAGCGGACTGATTTTCAATCAGTTGATTTGCGAGTTCGAGTCTCGTCATCCCTGCCAATTCCATTTATGTGGGTCGTAGCTCAATTGGCAGAGCACCGCACTGTGACTGCGGGCAGTGAGGGTTCAAGTCCCTTCGACCCACCCAGACTTACGCGACTAATTGGATTTCTTTCGACTGCGCGGAGATTTGTTTTGAAGTTTTTGAAGCTTTTTGAGCTGTGCTGCAAGTTGTGGAATTGGATTGGAATTATTTATCGAGATTTCTTTCGTTTCCATTCGAGACTTGGGACTGAACTTTTTTAGAAGTACGTCGAGTTGAGACCATAACTCGAACGAATCCTCGGCGCTACTCTTCAGATCCGCACATCTGAAGACGACTTTTAGTTTGAGCGTGGATGTTTGTTTCATGACACTCATTCTAGCCAGCAGTTCGTCTTCCTACAATGGAGATTGAATTGACTCATCGTGCCGTAGGCACGAAATATTTATAGCCCAGGACTTCCATGATTGCCTGAGCCCATTTATGGGCGGCAGAACACATTGCGCTCCTTACGGAGCTGACGAATTGTCTTTGGTCCCTTAGTCTATAAACATTTCGCCGCGACGCGGCTGAAAATAAACTGTCTTCGCGGCAAAAAAAAGAAGCCCTCAAATCGAGGGCTTCAATCGTAGAATTATTCAGTTGTGATGTTCAGGTAGGAATTATTCCGTTACCTCCACAGTGTGGGCAGTTCGGATTCATGCCTCCACACCGACAAGGATCGCCTGCCTTCCTCGGACTGATTCGATGTGATTGTTCGGGCTTAACAGGATCATCGTCGTGATTTCTATTATGGAGAGGAACGTAATTGCGCATCTGGTCTGCCTTGATCCTTACGTTCCGACCGCGTTCTTTAAAGACAAATTTAAATCGTGGCATTTTATCGAATCCTTTCTCAAATAATTTCACTTTCAAAGAGCAGAGGGCAATCGTGCCCTCGTGAGGCATTAATATATCCGTTTGTGACCACTTGTCAACGAACTCTGGTTAGCAATTCGGAACTGTGGCCGAGAGGTGAGGCACTTGGTTGTCAACCAAGCCGATGACGGTTCGAGTCCGTTCAGTTCCGCCATGCGTCAGTAGCCAAATCGGATCAAGGCACCTGCCTCTTAAGCAGGGGATTGTGAGTTCGAGTCTCACCTGGCGCACCAATTCAATCGGGGTGTGGTGTAACGCAAGCATCCGAGTCCTGGGAACTCGTGGCGACAGTTCGATTCTGTCCTCCCCGACCAAAAAGAATTGCGGATTTCGGATTTCGGATTGCGGATTGATCCGCAATCAGTCCACCTGCGAGAACCCGACCGCGTTTTCAAATCCGCAATACGAATTTCGCAATCCGAAATCTCTTTGCTCCTGTAGCTCAACTGGAAGAGCGCGACGCTTCGAACGTCGAGGTTGCGGGTCCGAGTCCTGCCAGGAGTTCCAAATCTTCGCGGAAGTGATGTAGCTGGAAACATACGAGTCTTCCAAACTCGATTCGAGAGTTCGAATCTCTCCTTCCGTTCCAAATTTGCGCGCGTCGCCAAGCGGCTAAGGCGCCGGATTGCAGATCCGGTATTCGTGAGTTCGAGTCTCACCGCGCGCTCCAGATCAGTCAGCCACAGATAAACACGGATAAGAACGGATCTGAGAATAAGGAATCGGCTCGGCGGTTTCTCAGTCTTATCCGTCCAAATCTGTGTTCATCGTGGCCAAAACCAAACGAAAGGAGGTGCCGAGTGATGGCACTTAATGGCAGAGTTTTGCTACTCAACCAAACTTACGAACCGCTCGGCACCGTCAGTGTCGCGCGAGCAATCATCATGACCTTCAAGAACACGGTCTTCATTGAGGAATTCGACGGCGATCGCGTACTGCGCTCGGCGCATGATGAATTTCCCGTGCCTTCGGTGATTCGCCGACGCACTTACATCAACGTTCGTCGACGCCGCGAGCAGTCGGGCATGAAGCGCTTGAGAATTTACATGCGCGACAAGTTCCGTTGCCAGTACTGCGGTGAAAAGAAGGGCGTGGCCGAGCTAACGCTTGATCACATCCTGCCACGTTCACGTGGTGGTGATAACTCGCCGGTCAACATAGTGACGGCTTGCGTTCCTTGTAACAATCGCAAGAGTAATCGCACACCGGCGGAAGCACGAATGCCGCTGCTGACTTCGCAGTCAGCGTTGCGCGTAAAGCTCGAACGCGTTGTGCTTTGCCACTATGCAGAAGCACGAGCCGAATGGCGCAAGTACCTCTTTATGGACGTTCACGATGATCGTGCCGTCATTGAAAAGGTGCATAACGAGCAAAAGCGGAGGGCTTGAGAAATACAGGGCCCTCCGTAATGGTCGGATAGCTGAGACGGATTAGCGCGGGTCTGAAAAGCCCGAAAGGTTGGTTCGATTCCAACTCCGACCACCATCTTTGCCCGAGTAGCTCAACTGACGGAGTGCTGGTCCTACAAACCAGAGGTTGAAGG
>JBOGOU010000284.1:0-1712 GCA_050748205.1 Pyrinomonadaceae bacterium
GAAATACTCAGTTCGGATGATTGGGGAAACTATGAAACAGTCCCTCGGAGAACTAGTCAAGGCAGCCAGGAAACAAGGTGAATGCACCTTGGAACGCCTAGCTGAGAAGGTTGGAAAAGAGCCGCAATGGATAAGCTCGATTGAGAAGGGTAGTGGAATACCGTCTGCCGAGTTGTTAATCAAGATCCATGAAGCGCTAGTCCCGGAAGGGGAATCAAGCCCAACCAGAGAACTAGGAGTATGGTTGTTGAAATGGACTGAAGCTAAGCTGGAAAGGGAGCGCGGGAAACCCAACGCGCGACGAAAAGAGAACGATGCCGGGAACAAACTAGAGAACGAACGCCTCAATGCCAAGGGTAAGAAGGCAATTAGCAAATTTTATGCACAATCGATTCGAAGCAACGTGGTTAAAAGAAGCACCTCGGCGCTTCCTACGTTAGCGGATTTCCCTGACGCTTTTGATGATCTACTAGTCGTTTGTGGCGACAGAAGGGAGTCTCCTCCCAAAACCAAAGGCGACATCTTCGCTGATTCGTTTTCCAGCGCTGATCTGGCTCATGTCCGTCACTTGTTCGACAGGTGCGGGCGGCCCTTAGATATCAGATCCGATAAAGGGTTCATCTTGGGGGATCGAGACTACCTCAAGCGAGAATTCGGTGAGCGGCACCTCATTGTACTTGGCTCGCCTGCAGTCAATCTGCTGGCGCGAATGATCAATGACAATTGCGTTTTTCGTTTTGCCATCCCAAGAGCGGCACGAGATTTCTCACAATATCTTGAGACGCAAATACCTGAGATCAATGATCCAGATCTACTTGATGTATTCTGGAAAATGGCCTCTCAGTGGCGGGAGGCAGGTGGTGTTGAGATAGATACTGAAGCGTATTACGAGCCCTACCTAAGAAAAGCCGCAAAGATCCAGATGGAACAAATCCAAGCGGTCGCCGACAAAGTGAAAGAACTACTCAACGATCATACAGCTAAGCGAATTAAGCATATGTTTCATAAGCCTGGATTCATAGACACCGCAGACGCACAACAGCATGGGGAGTCGCCGCGCCAGGATAATGACTTCGGAGTGGTCTCACTTTGCCCAAATCCATATTCCGAGAGCGGCAACCACCTGTGTATTCTCGTCGCGGGGATTCACGCGCCGGGAACAGATCAAGCCCTGCGGGCACTTGCCACCGACGATTTCCGAGAACACCCATTGGGTGGAATCATCGAAGCCAAGATCAATTTGCAGGCTGGCTGGATTGAACGGCTCTATAAAGCCGGTTTCGATTGGCAAACCAAAGCCTATGGCGTCGACACTGTTCTGGCTAACTTAGCTGACGCCCCAAACCTAGCTGTTTTCGAGAAGTGTACGCCCGAGGCCATTAGTAATCTATCGAAGTTCGTTGCTCATTTTGTGGAAGCCGATACCACCACGGGAAAGAGACCGTCGAGCCAGAGCGCCGCCGCAGGTGCTTCTTGACGAACGCTTAAATGTTTCCGGTAAATGGATCGCCCAGTATTCAGATCGCTCGATTGCTTCGTTGCGGACTGCTAGTAATCGAGAGCATTCAAGTCACGAGTTGGTCGGCATGGAACGGTAGCTCCCATTTACATTGCGGGCGTTTCGTTCCACCAGATTGAATTCTGGTCATGGTTCTTTGACAGTCGAGTTAGCTTCGTCCAACAGAGCGACGTTCTCTCGGACAGAGAGGACC
>JBOGOU010000285.1:0-6993 GCA_050748205.1 Pyrinomonadaceae bacterium
ACATTAACCAGGTCGACCACGTTTCCGCCCGCCAGGACCACACGCGCGGCGATCACATGGTCGGTGGTCGTGCCGTATTTCAAGCAATGAACGCCGCCGGCGTTTTCAGCAATGTTGCCGCCAATGGTGCAGCTGGGCTGGCTTGAAGGATCCGGAACATAGTGGAGTCCGAAGTGAGCTACTGCGCGCGAAACCTGAAGATTCACGACCCCGGTTTGCACCAACGCAGTACGGTTCTGCTCATCGACGCTCAGGATCTTACGCATGCGCGCCAACTCAATGACCACACCGCGGTTGAGCGCCAGCGCACCTCCGGAAAGTCCGGTGCCCGCACCGCGCGGCGTAAACGGAACATCTGCCTGGGCGAGCAGGCGCATGACTTCAGCCGTCTCTTCCGTAGAGCTTGGAAATACCACTGCGCGTGGCTGGTGCTTGTGATGCGGTAGACCGTCGCACTCGTAAACGAGCAATTCGCCGGGGTCCGCAAGGACGGCCGCCCGCCCAACAATGGCCCGCAGGTTTTCGATTAGTTTATCCAAAGGTTTGCGTGGTTTTGTGCCGCTGGAGACGAAAAGTAAGTCTTCTCACTAAAGAGCTTGAGAAAACCACTTAAGGCTACGATTACTGAAAAAGTTGATTGTTGACCGATATCTACAGTTAGGAATGATACACTACGGGTCCGCTCCGCTAACAACGTGCTTGGCTTCTCTGAAAATGATGATCAGACTTTTGCTTGCCCTGTTCACTCTACTCGGTCTCATGACAACTAATTCTCTTACATCCTCCGACAGGGGCGACTTGTCGCCGACGCTCGTAATCGTTAACGCCAAAGTCGTGACGATGGAGGCGGGGAGAGCGCCCGCGCAAGCTATTGCAATTCTTGGCAACCGCATTGTTGCGGTTGGGACGGACAAAGAGATCATGAAACTGGCTGGATCTCAAACGCGCGTCATCGACGCTAAAAAGCAATTGATGTTGCCCGGATTCAACGATGCGCACGTGCATTTCCTGAGCGGAGGCTTTCAACTCTCGAGTGTCGATCTGCGCGACGCTGATACTCAGCAAGAGTTTGCCGAGCGCATCCGCCGGTTTGCCGAGAAACTCCCTGCTGGTCGTTGGATTACAGGTGGCGATTGGGATCACGAACGCTGGAGCGGCGGCCCACTGCCAACTAAGGAGCTTATCGATCGCTTCACACCTAACACACCCGTGTTTGTCAGTCGTCTCGATGGACACATGGCCCTGGCGAATAGCCTCGCTTTGAGACTGGCCGGCGTAACACGGCAAACACTCGATCCCGCAGGTGGTTTGATCGTGCGTGACCCGAAGACGGGAGAGCCTACAGGAGTTTTGAAAGACGCCGCCATGAGCTACGTCTGGAAAGTAGTGCCCGACTCGAGCTTCGAAGAAAAACTCTCTGCCGCGCGAGCAGCAACGGAACATGCCGCTCGGCTCGGTGTCACGAGCGTGCAGGATATGTCCGCCGGCAACGACGTCGGCGTCTATCAAACTCTTCTGGATCGCGGCGAGTTGAAGACCCGCATTTACGCGGTTTCGCCTTTGCCTGCGTGGGAGCGACTGGCACGCACGGGAGTACGTGCGCACTTCGGCAGCGAAATGCTGCGCATCGGTGGATTGAAGGGCTTTTCCGACGGCAGCCTTGGCTCGACGACCGCTTTCTTCTATGAGCCTTACCGGGATGCGCCAGGCACAAGCGGGCTTGCCGGCGATGAGATGTTTCCCGAGGGCGCGATGCTCGGTCGCGTGCTTGAGGCTGATCGCGCCGGACTCCAGATCCTGATCCATGCCATTGGCGACCGCGCAAACGACATGATCCTGACAATATTTGAGCAGGTGACGCGTGAAAATGGCGAGCGCGACCGGCGGTTTCGCATCGAACACGCGCAACATCTCCGTCGCGAAGATATTCCACGCTTTGGCCGCGACAAAGTAATCGCGTCGATGCAGCCGTATCACGCCATTGATGATGGCCGTTGGGCAGAGAAGAGAATCGGCAAGGAACGCGCGAAAACAACCTACGCTTTCCGCTCACTGCTTGACGCGGGTGCAACTCTCGCCTTCGGCACAGACTGGACCGTTGCTCCGCTCGATCCGATGTTGAGCATTTATGCGGCAGCTACTCGTCGCACACTGGACGGCAAAAACCCAAAGGGCTGGGTCCCCGGGCAGAAGATCTCAGTTGAAGAAGCCGTCCGTGCCTACACAGTAGGTTCAGCTTTTGCGGAATTTCAAGAAGGCACTAAAGGCACTATCACACCGGGCAAGCTCGCTGACATCGTGATTCTCTCTCGCGACATTTTCAAGATCGATCCCATAGACATCGAGAATGTAAAGGTAGTGATGACAATCATGGACGGTCGAGTTGTCTTTGAGGCGCGCTAAGCGATGCGTCCGCGACTCAAACGGACCTTGCAGTAATTTGCAGGTAAGGAATAATTTGCAGGTAAGGAAGGTGGGCTTGCCCCCGCCTCAAGGTGGAACAGCCTCCAGGTCATAGGAGACGCTCAGGCTTGCATGTTTGCTTTTGATTTAAGTGGCTTTGAGAGTTGAGGCGGGGGCAAGCCCACCTTCCTAACCTGCGAATTGACGTAGGTCCTAATTGGGTTTTCACACTAGTAAAACCCCCAGTCGTCTGACCTGCGAAGTGCCCGCTCTTGTTTGCAAGTTAACAACTGCAGCTCTAAGTTGTTGGACCAGAGCCTGCGGGCCGCCGCAGCCACTTGTAAGCGAAGTAGATCCCCAGCCCTACTGCCAGCGCAATCGCGGAGTGGCGCGCTTCGGTGAGTGTACTGTTTGAAAGCAACCAGAAAGAAAGCAAAACTGCGACGACGCTGATGACAGTGCCGCCGGGTACCATAAAAAGCGCAGGCGGTGCATTCTTTTTTCGTCGCAGAGTGGGAAGTGCGGCGCAGGTTGCGGCGTACGCTAGCAACCTGGCAATGGTACTAATGGTCAGGGCGTAGATTACTGTGCTCGAAAGAGTGAGCGCCAGCATGAGACTCGCCGTGATGACGATTGCCACATGTGGAGTTCGAAAGCGACGATGCACAGCCTTGAAAACTTGCGGCAGCTCGCGATGAAGCGACATCGCGAATGGAATTCGCGGCGTCGACAAAATCGCGACGTTGAGATTGCCAATGACAGATGTTATCGCCCCGGCGACTATTATCGAGGTGCCTATGGGACCCAGAAACTTGCTCGCCGCCTCGGCCAGAGGTCGTTCTGTACCTCCCAGATTGGGCAAAGTGCCGATGCAAACTGCCTGGATGAGAATATAGAAAACGGCCACGATTGCCATCGACACCAGAATTGCTATCGGCATGTTGCGGCGCGGATTCACTATCTCACCGGCCGGCACGCCAGCGTTCTCAAATCCAGTGAATGCGTAGATCAGAAGCAGGACGGCGGTTGAGAAAGATCCATAAGTGGGGTATTCGCCTAGAGTGAAGTTGCCGGAGTTAACAAAAAACAGGCCTGCTGAAATGAACAGAAGTAAAGGCGCCAGTTTGGCTACGGTAAAGACATTGCTTGTAATTGCGGCATCGCGGACGCCAATGTAATTTATTGCTGTCAGCGACAAAGTGATCCCAGTAATTATGATCGCCCGGCGGAATCCCGATCCTGCCGGCGGCCAGAAAAAACTCAAATAGACAATCAGGAGATTACAGTTGGTGGCGTAGGCACTGATGCGCGCGATCCAGTTCATCCAACCGACCTGGAAGCCGACTGCCGGACCAAAGGCTTCTCGCGCGTAACGATAGGGACCGCCTGTCTCGGTAAAGCGGCTGCTTACTTCAGCAAAACAGAGAATGATAAGCACGACGACAAAAGCGCATATGACAAACGCGATGATGCTGTAGGTCCCAATAAGGCCAAATGCTTTTGCCGGCAAGACAAAAATTCCGGCGCCGATCATACTGTTGAGAACGAGTCCTACGAGGTCCAGGCGCCGTATGCCTCTGACCAAACCCTCTTCCGATACTTTTTCCATGGTCGTGCCTTATAATCTAAATCCAACACCGCCACAACGATTTGTTTCTTAATCACAGCCTGAACCAATCTGAATCATGATGATTGCCATGAGCCTAAAACCAGCTATCGCACGCGTGACTGCTTGTTTACTTTTTTTCTCAATCTGCCTGATGCCAGGCGCGGGACAGAGCGTGACAGGACCTGATCCGGCTGTCGGGCCTACTTCGGCCGTCACTTTGCAGGAACTGGTTAATGGGGCTGTCGGCGCCACGTTGAAGAAGTTTGCCGACAAGAAGCTCGAGGAAAAGCAGCTTTCCGTGACCTTAATTGATCTTCGTGATCCGCAAAACCCCGTGCAGGCGAGCTTTCGCGGTAATGAGCGAATCTATCCGGCGAGTGTCGTGAAGCTTTTTTATCTGGCGGCCGTTCACCGCTGGTTGGAAGACAAGAAGATTGAAAACACGCCCGAGCTTCTACGCGCAGTGAAAGATATGATCGTGGATTCGTCTAATGAGGCGACACAGTACATTTTAGATGTTCTGACCCACACTACGGGCGGTTACGAACTACCGGCGAAGGAAATGGAAGAGTGGCAGCACGAGCGCAACGCCGTCAATCGATACTTCGCTTCGCTTGGTTATACAAACATAAATGTAAACCAGAAGACATTTTGCGAAGATGCCTACGGACGCGAGCGGGTCTCGCGGGGGCCGAATGGCGAAAACCGTAACAAGCTTACGACCGACGCAACGGCGCGCTTGTTGATGGAGATTGTCACACGGAAATCTGTTACGCCAGGCCGCAGCGAGCAGATGATGGAACTACTCAAGCGTGATTATGCGGCAAAAACGAAGGACCCTGACGACCAGCGGCGCGGCTTCACCGGTATTGCGCTCGCCGGAGTTGAGGGCGCGCGGCTTTGGTCAAAGGCCGGATGGACCAGCACCACGCGCCACGATGCGGCGTACATCGAGATGCCTGATGGAGCTAAGTTTGTACTGGTTACCTTCACGACCGATCATGCAAACGAGAGGGACATAATTCCTAGAGTGGCTCGGTTTGTTATCGACGGCCTCAAGGATGTGAAGTGATTGGATTACTCAAGATTGAAGACCTATCGTTGACGCACCATCCAGTCAGTGGCGTGTTTTGCCAAGCTGGAGATCCAGAGGAATTGAATCAATATCGTCTCAACAAAGAGCACGTCGAGTTCTACCATGACAACGGTTATCTCGCCGGTATTCGTCTGCTTGACGACCAGCAAATCGAGCTGCTGCGTGCGGAGCTGAATGAGTTAACAAATCCCGCGCATCCCGGCCGCCATCTCTTCTATGAATACAACTCAAACGAATCCGCTGATCCATCGAAGATTCTGTTTCACGCGTTGGGAGCGTGGCGCGTCACGCCCGGATTTCACGATCTGCTTTGGAACCCGGCCTTTCTCGTGCCGGCCTCTCAACTGCTTGCCGGCGCGGTGCGCTTCTGGCATGACCAGATCTTCTACAAGCCGCCCCATCACGGCGGCGTGGTGGCCTGGCATCAGGATTATTCTTATTGGACCCGTACCCAACCAATGGCCCATCTCTCGTGCTGGATTGGTCTGGACGATTCAACGCGCGAAAACGGATGCTTGCACTACGTTCCAGGCAGCCATCGCTGGAAGCTGCTACCAGTGACCGGTCTCGCCAAAAACATGGAGGCGATTCAGGCCGTATTAACTGAGGAGCAGAAGCAGCACTTTAAGCCTGTCGCCATCGAACTAAAGAGGGGCGAAGCCTCCTTTCACCATCCACTGATGGTTCATGGTTCGTATGAGAACTCAACGGAGAGACCTCGACGCGCTGCCGTGATCAATGTCTTTTCAGACGGCGTCTACTCGGCGTCTGACCAGCAGCCGTTAGACGGCGTGCCGGCAATTCCGAAGGGTGGGAGAATGGAAGGCCGGTTTTTCCCTTTGCTTTTTGACGCTGATTCGTTCGACAAAATGAATGGTTAACTTTCCTGCTTTGAAACCCGGCTGGGCCAGGCGTAGCGCAGCGCTCGGCGGTGCTGTATGGCTCTTGCTGTTCCTACCGCGGATTGGGGATTCGCCCGAGACAGCGTTAATCCAAAGGATAGTCTTACTAGGCATCCTGGTTATCGTTCCTCTTGCTCTTTCCCTCGTGCCTGCTCCGAGATCGGAAGAAGAAAACACCTGGTTGTACAAAACGGCTGTGCTGGCGCAGCCCTTCGGGGCAATTGCAGTCATTGCTTCGTTCCTGCTGGAGCCGGGTGGGCCCGCCGCCGTGCTCGCTTTCTTGTGGTTTTGTGTAACGGCAGTGATCGCGCTGTTCGGATTGTGGCGCCTGGGAATACCGGAATTCAGATCGGCGGCCGAGGTGTCTATAAATGCGGGACTGATCTATTTGCCCGTCGGTGGAGGATGGTTGGTCGTGTCTCGCCTCGGTGTTCAGCTTCTGGGCTACGGTGACACAATTATTTTGCTTACGGCGGTGCATTTTACTTTCGCGGCGTATGCCGCACCAATCCTTGCTGGATTGGCGGGACGCAAATTGATCAAATCCAGAAGCGTTGATCGAGTATTTAAGGTCGTCCCTATCGGAATAATCGCGGGAACTCCTCTTGTCGCTGGGGGAATTACCTTCTCACCGGTGATGGCCTTAGTTGGCGCAGTGATGATCTCAATTGGTCTTGTGCTGCTCGCAATACTGGTTGTTGGTTGGATTGTGCCCTCGATACGGTCGCTTCCGGCGCAAGTGTTGCTTCTTATTTCCTCTGCTTCGAGTTTACCAGCCATGGGCCTGGCTTGTGTCTATGCCTACAGCATTGTTTTCAAGCAGCTCTTGATCGACATCCCGCAAATGGCCATGACTCATGGGCTCCTAAACGCCTTCGGATTTGCGCTGTGCGGTTTGATTGCCTGGGTGATTCTCGATCACTAAACAACCACTCAAGTCTAAAAGTCTCACAGGTAAGGAAGGTGGGCTTGCCCCCGCCTCA
>JBOGOU010000286.1:0-7989 GCA_050748205.1 Pyrinomonadaceae bacterium
TCCTCAACCGCAGAGTTCCAGATGAACTTTAGTTTGTCGTTACGGAACGCTTTATCTTGCATGATCTTCGACGCGCGCAGCTTGTCGCGACGGTGCACCACAGACACCCCCGAGGCATAGCGAGTCAAAAATGTTGATTCCTCCATCGCCGTGTCGCCGCCGCCAACTACGATCAGCGGCTTGTTGCGAAACGCTGGGAGCGGTCCGTCACAGGTCGCACAGGCAGAGACTCCATGGCCGCCAAAGCCATCCGGAACTTTGGCTTCGCCCGGAATGCCTAACCATTTTGCTGAAGCGCCCGTGGCGATTATTACTGTTTCGGCCTCGATGTCATACTCGTCGGTATAAAGAGTAAATGGTCGCTCCTGAAGATCAACTTTGTGGATCCATGCTTCGAGAAATTCCGTGCCAAAACGCGCTGCTTGCTTGCGAAACTCGGCCATCAGGTCGGGACCCTGAATGCCCTCCGGAAACCCCGGGTAATTCTCCACATCGGTAGTGATCATCAGTTGCCCGCCAGGCGCCGTTTGTTTTTCTGCATCGGCAGGTGCGTCGATCAGGAGAGGCTTCAAATTGGCACGAGCTGAATAAATAGCGGCGGTTAACCCTGCCGGCCCTGAACCGAGTATGACGACATCCCTGTGAAGCGTTTGTTTCGCCATTGAGTCTAAATATTTCCCTTCGCTTGAGCCTGAAAAGCTGCCGGTAGATGCACAACAGTATAGCCTTTTCGGTAGAGCGTATAGTATAACTACCTCTACTAAAGTAGTCGAACCAGGGGCTTACAAACCGGTTAAGCTCGAGCACTCACGGGAGTTTGGCAAACTGTTGAAAACAGCCAGCGGTCCGCAAACGATTGAAACGATCGGCGTGATTGGCGCAGGCACAATGGGCCACGGCATCGCCCAGGTCGCCGCGGCAGCTGGCTATCGAGTAATCCTTTGCGATGTAGATCGCGATACGCTTGCCCAGGGCATACGAGCGATCGAACGCAACCTTGCCAAAGGCGTGCAACTAGGTAAACTCACGGAAGCCGAGCGCGAACAAACTCTCGAATACATTCACGGCACCACACACTTGAAGAAACTTGTCCCTGCGGATTTGATCATTGAAGCCGTGCCTGAGCGGATGGAGCTGAAGCAGGCAGTACTTCGCGAAACTGAGTCTTTCTCAGATCGGCAATTTATTTTCGCCACTAACACTTCATCGCTCTCAATCACCGAGATCGCGGCCGCGTCCGGGCGCCCTGAAAAAGTGATTGGCATGCATTTCTTCAACCCGGTTCATCTTATGCGCCTGCTGGAAATCGTCGTGGGTAAGGAAACCGGTAGCGACACAGTGGAGACTGTGCGCGAAGTCGGCCGTCGCTTGCGAAAAGAACCGATAGTTGTTAAAGACGTTCCCGGATTTGCTTCGAGTCGTCTGGGCGTTGCGGTCGGACTCGAGGCCATGCGCATGCTCGAGCAAGGTGTCGCGAGCGCGCAGGATATCGATAAAGCAATGGAACTCGGCTACAACCATCCCGTTGGTCCGCTGAAACTTACAGACCTTGTGGGCCTTGATGTTCGGCTTAGTATCGCAGAGTATCTACATAGCTCACTTGCTTCGGAAACTTTTCGCCCCCCTGAGCTTTTGCGACGCATGGTGAGTGAAGGCAAACTGGGCAAGAAGAGCGGCGAAGGGTTTTACCGTTGGAAAGACGAGAATGAAGACGCGCGCCTGGCGCATTCTTCTTGAGAGTGTAACGCCACTTTGTTTCCTAATATGAGCACTCCTTACAACAACGAAGAGAGACGTTTTGCCCTACGCATGTCGTTGCGCTTGCCGATTGTCGTTTCGGGACGCGCGGAAGACGGGTCGGCCTGGAGCGAACCTACAGAGACGGACGACATCTCGACCTCCGGCACACTTTTCCATCTAAATCAGAAGGTCAACCGGGGTGAGCGCCTGTACCTGCGAGCCCACCGTCCCGATGGAGCACCCATTGAAGTGACGGCGCTGGTTGTGCGCGTTGCCCCGGCAATTTATGGCACAGCACGCGTAGGCGTTCAGATTGCCGAACCCACTGAAAACTGGCTGCGCCTCTTTGTCTCCTGGGTCGCCGACGAGCAGCCCGCCAATGCGGATCCAGACGTTGTGCCTGAATAGGGTCAGTCCATTTTCCATTTTCCATTTCACATTTTTCACTTGTCATTGCTGATTTTCTCATTACCTATCACTCTAGAGAAAAGTGGTTCTTGGGTAGTGTCCTAATTCAAAGGAAAGTAAAACGATCCACTAAATCACACTAAGCAACACTAAGTCTTCTTCGTGTAATTTCGTGTGAGTTCGTGGATCGTTTTTGACCAACTAAGGAATCGAATATCGATCATTTGGCAACAACGCTATATTGAGTTTGGATGACTTACTAGGTGCAAAACTCAGGCTGCAGTCCAATGAGGTCAGTACCACCACGCGGGTAGCGGGTGGGTCGTCTCGTTGGCTTTCAATCATCGAGGTAATGCAGATAAACGTTGGGACAGCGTAATGAGAAATGACAAATAGAGAATGACTTAATTCCAATCTTTTTCAATCACCTTGATCCGGAGTAAAGCCGATGCCGCAATCTTACGAGACACTGTTGCTCGAGCGTCGTGAGCGTGTCGCGATAATCACGATCAACCGCCCCGACAAAAGAAATGCGCTGAACATCAAGACCCGCGAAGAGGGGGCGCAATTGCTTGACGAGTTGCGCAACGACGACTCAGTCGGTGTCGTAGTATTCACCGGCGCGGGCGATAAGGCGTTTATTGCAGGCGCGGACATTGCCGAGTTTGCCGGCCGCACCGCGATGATGCAGCGAGATGTGATGACGCGAGCGTCGCTGTTTACGGCGATAGATACTTTTCCCAAACCGGTTATCGCTATGATTAATGGCTATTGCCTGGGTGGTGGCTGTGAGCTGGCCCTGGCATGCGACATCCGCATTGCCGGCGAAAATGCTTCATTCGGTCAGCCGGAGATCAATTTGGGAATTATTCCCGGCGGCGGCGGCACCCAGCGCCTGACACGACTCGTTGGTGAAGGCAAAGCAATGGAGCTGATCCTAACGGGCGACATCATCGACGCGAAAACTGCATTCTCGATCGGGTTGGTGAATCATGTGGTGCCCGCCGATCAGTTGGAGCCGAAGACGATGGAGATCGCTAAACGTATCTCTGACAAAGGCCCAATTGCCCTCAAGCTGGCTAAGGAAGCTGTCAAGATTGCGTCGCGTTCGAATCTCGACGAGGGTTTGCGCCGCGAAGTGGACCTCTTTGCGCTTTGCTTTTCAACCGAAGACAAGGACGAAGGCGTTAAGGCTTTTCTCGAAAAGCGCAAGCCGGTGTTTAAGGGAAGATAAAACGTACTTTGTGCTTTAAGCTTGGTACTTTGAGCTTGGTACTTTGACTTTTGAGCTTGAGCCTTATAGCAGACGCAACCCGAGCTCCAAACAGGAACAAAGAACAAAGCACAAAGCACAGAGCAGCACTCAGTACTCAGTACTTCAAAGGGCAGATTTGAGAATCTTGGTGATCATCCTCGGCATCGTCATTGCTGCCTGTGGCGGCGTAATTGCCTATCGTGCGCTCTTCCTGGAGCCCGCCGCCGCTGTCGTGATTACGAATACGGAGGTGCGTGAGCTTCCTAACACCTTTCGCGTTGTTGGAGGAATAGCGATGTTGGTGTTAGGAGCACTAATGGCCTTCATGGCTGCCCGCCGAAAGATTCGTTGAATATACGGCATGCCTGAGAGTGAGACCCGCGTGATTCAAAACCTCATTCACCTATCTTTATTGAAACGGTCAACCCTATTACTCACATTAATGATTGGGATTCCTGTTCAGGCACAGGTTACTCAATCATCGGGCGGCAGTAGGAACGAACCTGAACTCAGGGAACAACAAAGGCCACCGGCTCCTAAAATTCGATTCTATCGAGGGCGGGAACTCAGCGAGATTCTCAAAGACGAGACCACCGCCGAACTTTCAAATGCAGTCGTAACCGAAGAACTCGCAATCAATGACACTTCTTTAGAAACTCTAAAGTTCACCAATGTCACCTTCGAAGAGGATTTACAAATAAGTGGGGCATACATTTCTATCTTATTTGAACATTGTCATTTCAAACGGAATGTAGACTTTTACTTAGTAGAAACGCTTACGTTGACAATGAGAGATTGCGATTTTTTAGGTGCAGCGTCGTTCAACATCGACGTGTCGGGATTTCAGTTAAGAGAGTGTGATTTTGCAAAAACAGTCAGTCTATACGGCACCACATTCGATCAAAATCAGGGTGCCATTAACATGACTTACCTTAGTACTAGAGAACCTATTCGAATTTTTTGGTCGCAGTTCGGCGATAAATGGCTTGAGGGATTGAAGAAAGCTGCGGACGACTTGGGAAATCCATCTTTAAGGGAGTCCAATCTTCGGCAAATTCTATCCGAGCTGGAATTTTGGAAAGATAATTTTTCGAAACTAGGTCATCATCGAGATGCTGCCGAGGTCAATTATGAAATCATTCAATTCGCTCGCCAAAACAAAATATCACTCGGGCGGGACAAAGTAGAGTGGTGGGCCTCACTAATCTTGAGCTGGCCCAGCAGATATGGAACGCATCCTTATCGTCCGGTTTGGCTTGGGTTGCTAGTAATATTTATCTTTGGTTTTGTGTTGTGGGTGAAAGATCCATTTATGCCGGACGATTCAAACACAAAACCAAAACCGAGAGAGCCACGCCTGCTGTTCGCAATGATGTACAGCGTAAATACCTTTTTCCCGATCATTGAAGTGACTGGTGTGAAGAATTGGGGTTGGCAGCCGATTGGGGCGTACAGATGGTTAATTGTAATTGAACGCATTTTCGGACTGTTAATTCTATACGTAGCTGCATACAGCCTCACCTATTACACACTATGAGGGGAAAGATGTGAAAAATGGGAAATGACCAGGCCGCTTGACCGTCTCTTCCGCGCTAGGCTAATCTTCCCAAACTGCGTTGTGGGGTGCATTTCAAGACGGGGCCGTAGCTCAGCTGGGAGAGCGCATGACTGGCAGTCATGAGGTCAGGGGTTCGATCCCCCTCGGCTCCACCAATACTTTCAAGCATTTACAGCAACAAGTCCCGTTGCCTTTTGTTCTCTTGTGGCCAAATTGTGGCCAAGGAGAGAAGCTTCTACGGCTGAACGCTTGTTCAGTTCTGTCGCTCGAACGTAACGCTGCGTAGTTCTGACATCCGAGTGACCCATGAGTGACGCAATGGTGAAGGCATCAAAACCTGCTTCACCCAGCCTGGTCCCAAACGTCGCTCTTAGGTCATGCCAGACGAGACCTTCAATGTCGGCCAATTCACACGCTTTCTGAAAAGAGTGCTTGATGTCTTTGAACCGAGTGCCGGTCTTCGGACTAACAAACACGTAATCCCCAGGGCGTTTATGCCTAGCCAATCGCAAGAGTATCTCGCGCACTTCCGAGTTCATTGGTACTTCGCGATTCCTGCGTGCTTTCGTGCGCGTAGCGATAACCACGTTACGCGGAAAGTCCAGCTGTTCTACCTTCAGGCTTAACTGCTCGTTCTTGCGCAACCCGGTTCCGATTGCTATTGAAACCATATCGAACAAGTGAGCGCGAGGGCCGGTTAAAACACTCTTGAGTTGAGGTTCCTCTTCCGGGTAAAGATAGCGATATCGTTGATTGTCGAGCTTCAACTTTCGCACCCGAAAGCAAGGGTTAAGATCCATTTCCCCCAACTCCACAGCCAGACTCAGGATTCTGCTCACCAAGGCGAATTCAAGATTAACAGTCGTCGGAGATCTGGTTGTTCCGTGCTTCGTATCCGTCGCGAGCCGTTCAATCTTGAACTTCTCAATGAGAAACGGCGAGATATCGCTTAAGGACTTGCCAGTGAAAAAAGCTCGTATCACAGGCAACTTGTATTCGTCTTCTCGCCATGATTTCTTGTTGGTCTTGGCCCATGGCAGGTAAACCGCATCGATAAAGTCACACAACAGGCGTTTGCCCGTTTCCTGCTTTCCGAAGCGGCCTTCGAAGATCTCTTGCCTGATTCGAAGTTCCGCCTGTTCCGCCTGCCATTTTGTTCGTGCTTCCGGAATTGCTCCACGATAACGCTTACCTCGAATCCGGAAGGAGTAATAAAAGCGCATGCACTCGCCAGAGTGACGGTGATTACGCTTACAGGTGCCTCTCAAAGAAACAGACATCTACTGTTCCCCTTTCCGGTTGCAGCCAGCAGGAGAACGCGACGGACTATATTCGAGACGAACTTCTGAAAGCAAGCTTTAGCCCCTTTTGGTCCACTCGATAATCTCAGCGAGATCAAAGAGTAAGCGTCCACCGACTTTTCGGTAGGGAATGCGCTTCTGTTCGACCATGTCATAGATCGTTCGCTTCTTGCATCGCAGTAGATCGGCAACTTCTTGCACAGTCAAAAACTTTGGGAGCTTCTGAGTTCGGCTCAAATCTAATTTCGAGTTGGGTGCTGACACACTAAAGATTTGCGTACTCATGTTGGTTCTCCAACTGTTTCAACATTCCCCTAAAAGCCTTTGGCAGATAATCACCTGATACAACCGACAACGCGTAGGCAACAGTGCTCTGCGCATAATTTGGCCGGCGATTTGCCTTTTCACTAACCTCGCGCAGTCTGGCCTCGACACTCTCTGGCGACATGCCTCTACCGAGCGCCAGAATGGCCCAGTTCTTATCGGCAATGCTTCGGTTAGGCGAACCATCTCCCTTTAGCGCCTCTCGCAGACATCGTTGGTAATCGGGCCAAGACAATCGAGTCTCAGGCGATGTGTGTGCTGTTCGAAAGATGTCCGCTCTCGCTAGCAGAGGCGCGAGCAACCCGGCACTGTCCAATTCTGCTGGAGTCACAAACCGACCGGGATGGCTACCCACAATGCGAACACAAAATGCCTTGCGTCCCGGCTTGTGATTGATTGAGCCCGGCCATCGCATGGCCCCGGATGCGGTCTTGTCAACACCTTCCAAACACCGAAGCAATCGTGTCCTAACAGAGTCGCGATCCGACTTCTCTGTTTTCAACGGTAGGGCCAACCACGATTGGTAGTTCTGCTGCGATGTTTCGATGATTAGGAAAGCGAACGGTCTTAGACGCTCAAGCAATTCGCTATCGCATTCGTCCACCTGAATAAAGTGGTCACCTATGGGTCGGACAATCAGACTTTCCTCACGAGTACGGTTACGCTTGACGAAGCCTGGCATCGAGCGCAACAGTTGTTTGGTCTGTAGACGTTGGTAAAGTTCTCCACGCCTGCCAATTGTGTTTCCGTCTCTTAGCATGGTGACGGCGAACTCTTTGGCACCCATTCCGGCAAAGAGATCGACACAGTCAGGCGCTTGAAGAATGCCTTCGCGTAGAAGGTTGCCATACCAAGTCTGTCCATCGAGCGTTGAAAAAGTAGCTTGTGGAAACACCGCGGCTAACTTCGTTTGCCGAAACTCTTGTGTGCGCGCAACTCGCTGACGCAGGATTCGCAGCCATTCCGGGCGTTCGCCTCGCGCAATCATCTCAGCACCAACTTTGCGGAGAGGCTTTCCCCTTTTGCGAGTTCTGAGGGGAGGCACGCCCCCGCCCCCTGTTATCCCGGTCCCCGTCAAATGTGTCGTGTGTATCAAGGTAAGCTACGCTGTCATTGGCCCGCTCTGATTGACGGCACTCCCGAAGCGTTTCAACCATCCGTTTGCGCTTCAAGGCGTGAAATACGCCTACCAACTCCGAAGGCGGTATTCTCAAAAGCGCTTCCGTCTTCGTTATGTATTTACATACTTCCTGGACGGCACCTTCGAATGAGATTGACGCTTTGGATTTTGATTTGCGATCAGTCACAAGCCGGACGTGTACAATGGCTCTTCCATGGCAAGTTGGTATGTCTAACTGAATGCCATTTCTTCTCGCCGCTTCCTTTAGACATTTGGTCCACTC
>JBOGOU010000287.1:0-14292 GCA_050748205.1 Pyrinomonadaceae bacterium
CCTCAAGATGCATCAGCCTTCACTTCAGAAGAAATCACTCAAGCTTAAAAGTCTCCTATGAACCTGAACGCTGATGCATCTTGAGGCGGGGGCAAGCCCATGCCTTGTTAGCGTCACTTGCTTAGGCTTCCTCCTCAGACCTATGAGACCAATGTTGCTCCGTAGCGAAATAGGTCCACCAGATCAGAAATAACTGGAAGGGCACTCTTACGAATAAATAAGAGGTCCCGGCCGCATGACCTCCGAAATCGACGTGATTGATAGCAGAATAGATGTTCGCCGGAAGAACGCCTATCAGCATCAAAATCAAGCAAATCCCAGTTAGTCTCTGCAGGCGCGGAATCCAAACACCGATAGCTCCGAGTAGTTCCAGCACTCCCGTAACGTAGATAAGCTCAAGGCGGTAGGGGAGAGAAGGCGGCAACATCGCCGACATTTCTTCGGTTTTGATGAAGTGTCCGATGGCTGTGAAGATAAAAAAGAGCGAGAGACCTACGCGGGCTCTTACTGTCGGAGAGATTTTGAAACGAGTGGTCCGGTCCACCAGAGTCAGTATAAAGAAAGGAACCACCAGAAGCAGGAGCAGAAATAGTAGTTGCATTTGTTGGCTCCGACACGCTACCACACAATGGCATCGGCCTCATGTGACGGCAGCAAGAGCTTCCCGCCTCCCCTCACCGGCCTGTCGTTACCAGCGGCAATTCAACAAAACTTGCCTGACCAGGCGCGTGGTAAATCCGCTGAGTTGCCTTCTGATAATCTCCAGGCTTGGCCCAGAAGATACTCGGCACGAACGTCTGCGGATTACGATCGTAGAGCGGGAACCAGCTCGATTGCACCTGGACCATGATCCGGTGCCCGGGCAAAAACACATGATTCGCCGTCGGTAGAGCAAAGCGATAGAGCAGAGGCTTGTCCGCCGCGATCGGCCTGGGCGTCTGGAGGCTTTCACGATAGCGACCGCGAAAGATGTCAGCCGAGACCATTAACTGATACCCGCCCATGTTTGGCTGGCCCGCGACTTCGTCCGAATAAAGATCAATTACTTTCACCACCCAATCGGAATCAGTCCCGCTGGTCGAGGCTATGAGATTGGCAATTGGCTCACCGCTGATCTTAACGGGCGTGCCCAATACGTCTGAAACAAATACAAGGACGTCCGGTCGGCCTGACGCCTCTCGCTGATCGTCCACCAGCCAACGAGACCAACTGCTGCCATCGATGGGCCGTGCGCGGTATGGAACTGGTTTGGCAGGATCGGAAACGTATTCGTCAAAAGTTGTGTCGCCAGGCTTTGGTGCGGCGAAGCCGGCCTTAAGACCGGCAGTGAGATAGAGCGGCGTCGCCCGGACCGTGCAACCGCTCGTGCAACCGGCTGGCCACGCCTGCAAACGCCGCCAGGTGTTCGTCCCGGTCTCGTATGCCACCACGGGTGGAATGTCCGCTTTTGGCGAGCCCTCTTTTAGATACTGATCCAGAAATGGTCGAAGTATCTCACGGCGGAAGGTTAAGGCCGTATCACTATTAAACTTCAACGCACCGAGTGTGGAACCGTCCTTGATCATCTGGCCGTGATGCCACGGTCCCAAGACCAGGAACACCTTGTCGTTTCCCATGTCCTTTGGTTCGATTTCTTTGTAGACGGCGATGTCACCGTAAATGTCCTCCTGGTCCCAGAGACTGTGCACGAGCATCACAGGTACTTTCAGTGGCTGGCTCCCAAGTATCTTGTCCACTGCCTGATCGCGCCAGAAGGCATCGTAGCTGGGGTGCTCCAGTAGCTTTCGCCAAAAGCCGACCTGTTCGAGTCCCCGACGACGCCCCAATTCACCGGCCGACACTGCCTGCATAAACATATCGTAGTCATCAAAGTGGCTCGTCCACCACTTAACGTCATTTTTGCGCGTTGCCTCTTGATCGTAGATATAACTCATTCCTTGTTGCCGGAAGGCGCCGTTGTGAAACCAGTCATCGCCTATCCACCCATCGACCATCGGGTTCATCGGGACAGAAACCTTGAGTGCCGGGTGGGGATTGATGAGCGCCATCAGAGGCAAGAAGCCGTCATAGGAGATTCCCAGAATACCGACCCGACCGTTGCTTTCCGGAACATTCTTGATGAGCCAGTCAATTGTGTCGTAGGTGTCAGTGGCGTGATCGACGGTCGTCGGATTCTGCGGCCCACGCAACGGACGGTTCATCACATAGTCACCTTCAGAGCCATGTTTACCTCGCACGTCCTGGACTACGCGGATATAACCACCTTCTACAATCACTTCGGTAGCATTGTCGTAACCACTCAGGATAGGACCCAGGTGTGAACTTTCCGAGTGGCTCGTGAGTCCAGTGGCGTCGTAAGGCGTGCGCGTGAGGAGGATGGGCGCGTCTTTGGCTGCTTTGGGGACGAGAATAACAGTGTGCAGTTTGACTCCATCGCGCATTAGGATCATAACGTCACGTCTGATGTAGTCGAAGCCATCGTTCGTGGCCTCAAATCTGGCTGGCATCTCGCTCGGCAAGGCGGGTTTCTGTTGAGGCGTCTGGGCTGCCGACTCGACGACTAGTAATGTCATAGAAACGATTAGCGACGCGAGCAATTTCAGCATGCGATAACTCCTAATGGTCATTGGTTAATTCTCCTCAATAGATCATTATTATCTAACCAGAGTCTTTCGATGCGGCGATCGGGAATGAGCCACATGATTGCCACCAGAACGTATAACGCGGAAGCAACCCACCATCGCACAAGCGCCAGCGGAATTGCCACAAGATAAATGACTATTGAGATCTTGCCTTTGAAATCACGGCCAAGCGCAGTCGCCAGAATGGAATCGCTGCCGTGAAGAGAAAGGAGAGCGTGCACCAGGATGAAATAAGCGATGGCCGCCAGCAACAAAACCGTTCCGTAAAGCGCTACAGCCAAGCCCGCAAAGTGATTTTCTCCCATCCACGCCGTGACAAATGGGACTAACGACAGCCAGAACAAAAGGTGAAGGTTTGCCCAAAGCACCCGACCATTTACGCGTTGGCACGCATGAAGCAGGTGATGATGGTTGCTCCAGTAGATGCCCAAGAATACAAAACTAAGCACGTAGCTCAATAATACGGGAACCAGAGGCGCCAGGGCCGACAAGCTGGAGTCATGCGGCACCTTCAATTCAAGCACCATGATGGTGATGATGATGGCAATCACGCCGTCGCTGAAAGCCTCCATGCGTCCCTTGCTCATTTGTTGATCCCTTGATCCAACATCAACCTAATTCATTCGCTCCGCACGGAAACCAAATAAACAACTGGCTCTTAACTACTTCGAGATTGCCGGTCGACGGCGCAGGATTGATCATTTATTTCGCGCGAGGCAGGATTTCAACCGGGCCGTTTGGGTATAGCCACAGCTGCCGTTGGCCTGACGCTCACACTTGGCCGTTTTGTAGCACTCGTATTCGGGTCGCCACTCGCACGTACTGATTACGGGCTCTTCGGCGCAGACCTGGTTTCCGCAGCCTGTGCGGATGCAGGGCTTGTTGGCTGTCTCACCTTTAGCCCGCAGATAGAACTGCGTGGCCCTGAGCGTTAATGATTTGCCACCCGGGCCGCTGACTTGAACGTGAGAGCCAACGACGGGCACGCCGTCGCCTTCGGTCATCGCGGCAGACGCCTGCGCTACCAGAGCGTCTGGCGCGCCTGCGCCTGTGAAGTCAACACCTGCGATGTTGCGGTGAAACAAAGTGTTTAGCTTAGCTTCGTGGTGTGTCGGGCACGGGTGCGTTATGCAACGCACACCACGATCTTTCACCCTGAAAAAGCCGTCGGACCGCACAACATCAGAAGCGCTCACGCCCGGATCACTAGCGGCCTGCCAGGACTCGCGCACATGAAGCGCGCCAAGCTTACCGAAGCTTCGATATCCCTTGGCTACCACATCCGCGCGCAGCAACGCTCTGCGCGGGTCGACCTTGGGGTGGCCATTCCAATCGATCTCCGCCACATAGCACTCCGTCTTTAACTTGCCGTCCGCGCAGCGAGTGCGCGATTGATTGACGCGTCTGACGAAGTAGCCTCCACAAAGCGGGGATGCGCAGCGTCGCAAGTCAGGTCGCAGGCTGTAATAGGTCGAGACACTGCTCAGTGAATCTGCCGCCTCTGAGGTTTTGCTATCGAAGAGTGCCTCTTCCGGCTCGTATGGGACCTCACTGCCGAACTCGGCGCCTTCTGCCGCAGTGAGGCGTAGTTGCGGTGCGTCTTGTGTGATGGTGGTTTTTAGTGCCTCAGGACGAGCGCCGGTAGATAGCGTCAATGAGATGAGTAGAGCAGCTACCAGCGCAGAGCAAATGTAAGTGAAATTGAGCATAGCAGACTCCTCGCCTTATGCGGCGTCGCGCGAATTGCGTTAAAGACGGCTTCTTATCACGGTTTGGTTGAAACTGTCGAGGACGTCAGGGTAGTGGGTTCAGCTTGCGGCTTGAGTGACTGCGAGGTATTCGACTAACGTTGGGACAGGGGGTGTAACGTTCAGTTGCTAAGCAGCCACGACTTGAGAATGCCTGGCTTGGTTTTGTCGGTGGCGAAATACTCCTGGATCAGATTCTCATACAATTGGCGGCGTTCCGCGAGCTTGAGTTTATGGCCGAGGGGCATTTGCCCTCCTGTGACGTAGGATCTAATCACAATCCGATCCATGGGCCAATTCAAAGCACCAAGACGTTGCGGTTGATGGCAGTCAGCGCAGGTCATAGCAAGCGCGACCACTGTTCGGTCAAAGTCCGCGCCGAACCGGCGCTTGCGATCATACCAACTCGCAGAGCTGAGCCCGGGGCCTAGTTTCCTTTGATCAAGGTAACCTCCAAAACGAGGTGAGCCGTAAGTTAAGAAGCGCTCGTTTACGGTTTCCACCGCTTGCAGTTCACCTGGTTTCACGCTGCCTTCCACCGGGAAGATAGGAAGGATGCCGCTCTTGTGACACGTCGTGCAGCTGTCGTCTCCTTCGCCCAGTTCCCAGCGCCCTTTTACGGAGATAAAGTGATTGCGGCGATACGTGCGGTAGTAGTCCTTGAAGTAGGCATCAAAGGTTCCATCGGAGCGACCAATTGCCGCAACAACTGAAACGTTGCGCACCCGCGTTCGCGCGCCTGGATCGGAAACTCCAAACTGAACCCACTTTTCCGGCACACCGCGCTCCGGATTTCCCGGTACCACAATCAAGAGCCTCCAATAACTATTGTCGTTGTCAGGAGTGCCCAGATGTCGCGACTTGTAGCTGAAGAAGATGAGTTGCTCAGAGGGTGCTCTATTCGAATTGAGCTGGCGCAAGAAAGACTTGGCTCGTTCAAGCGTCTCGTAGCGACTGGCAGACCGCATGAAGCTCTGGTCCATCAAGAACTCGGGAATCTCCACGTACTGGCGTGTCTCTGCGAAATACTGTTTATCGGACACCATGAAGCCAAGCTCGTGATCGGGCTGGCGGTAGAGAGACGCCACTTGAACGAAATCGACAAATGCTCGATAGCGGGTCGAAAAGAGTTGGTCCTCCGCCAGCTTGCATTTTCGGAGTGTGCCAGTGACTTCGTCGAGCACGCGCTCATAGGCAAGGCTTGAATCGTCGTTCTGATAGGCAGCGAGCGCCGACCGGACAAGCGCATCAACCTTTGCGGTAACCCAGACATCCGGTCGAGACCTGACTCTCCCGCATACTGAGGCGTGGGCATTATTACTGACGAGCAGCAAACAGAAGACGACGATGATTAAATGGAGCCTCATCCCCTCTCTCGTCTAAGACCCAAACATCAGAACTAATTCTCAATCTTTTTCCCTTGGAGTTGAGCCTCTCGAAGAGCGTCTACGGACTCTCACGTTTTTCTCGACTGGCTTTGTCGA
This sequence comes from Pyrinomonadaceae bacterium, assembly GCA_050748205.1. Classification (GTDB taxonomy): domain Bacteria; phylum Acidobacteriota; class Blastocatellia; order Pyrinomonadales; family Pyrinomonadaceae; genus PSRF01. Next base: position 5,875 of record JBOGOU010000287.1, read on the forward strand.
ACCTCTCACTGTCTTTCTTTAGCTGCTCGCTCAATTCGATAATGTTTTCAAGGTCGCGCCGTGCTTTCCTTGTCTGATTCGTATCGACCACCGATGCCTCTTTGAAAAAAGGGTTATCGACAAAGTTGAACACCAGCCTGACAAGCTTCAATAGCGATGGCTTTAGCTGCACCGGACTTGTGAGTGGGCCTATTTTTAGATTCTCGGTCGACGCTTCCGGCTCAGGCAGCTTCAGGTTGAAATTAAGCCGTTCGGCACGTTTCTTCATTTCGGAGAGTGATTTAGAAACGAATCTAAGGTCGAGCACGCCGCTTCCTATGGCCGCTCGTCCGAGACTCTTGTTAAGAGTTTGAATTTGCCTGAAGTCTTCCTGAAGCTGCGCCAGCGCTTGCTTTGCTCTTGGCCGTTCCTCACCGCCCTTACTGGCCGCCAGAGACAGCATTTTGAAATTCCAGGAGCGCAGTTCGAGGTCGCGTTCGTTTTCGAGGCGGTCGCGCTCGCTCTCCCTCTGTCCAGATACTTGAGTGACGAGCGCCAGCCCGAGAACGATTGCCGCCGTGAGTTGCGAGGTTAACTTCCAGTTTGGTTTCATGAGATTAGAGCTTTCTCAACGCCAGCTCTGAAGGTCGGCAGTTTCACCATGCAACGGCATACCGTCCCCGCCGTGGATCTGCGCCGGCTGATGAAACGCCCGTTGCGACGTTGTAGACAATCACAGTCGGAGAAGAGAGCGTGCCCCAGTCAGATTGGACTTTCACCTTGTGGCCGCGCGCTTTCAGTTCTTCTATGGTTTTACCAGGCAGGCGCGACTCAACACTCAGCGAGCCAGGAAGAAACCCGTGATCGTCAAACGAACTGACGTAATGTTGTGTGTCAAAGCGCGCGGCCTCTACGGCTTCCTGCGGGTTCATCCCAAACTCAATGATGTTAAGCAGCACTTGAAGAAGAGCCTGGTCCTGATTGTCGCCTCCTGGCGTGCTCAAAACCATAGATGGTTGGCCATCTTTCAAAACCAGCGTAGGCGTGAGCGTGATACGCGGTCTTTTACCGGGCGCAACAACGTTAGGGCTGCTCGAATCTGTCAAAGCAGATTGCAGACGCTGGCCCATCAAGACCCCGGTGTCGCCCGCAACAACGGCCGGTAGCCAGGCGCCGCTCGGTGTTGCGCTGAAGAGATTGCCGTCCTTGTCAATTACATTTACGCAGGTTGTATCATTCGCGCGTTCAATTTCGGGCACTACTGAAGCGCGGCCAATCGTTTGGGTAGCGCTGGCAAGCACGGCCTTCATGTTGAGAGGATCGCCAGGTTGTTGCGCCATAGAAGCACGCTCTTTTTCGATCAGGGGGCGGCGTAATGCAGCATAACTCTTTGATAAGAGCTCAGTCGTTGGAATCTTCACAAAGTTGGGATCGCCGTAGTAGCGATCTCGATCCGCGAGGGCGAGCTTGAGCGCCTCGGTAAGGGTGTGGATGTATTCGGCTGAGTTGTGACCCAGCTTCTTGAGATCGTACCCCTCAAGCAAGTTGAGGGTTTCCACCATTGCCGGTCCCTGGGTCCAAAATCCGGCCTTGTAAACTTCATAGCCGCGATAATCGGCCTTTACAGGAGCGCCGACTTTAGCATGCCAGCGTGCCAGGTCCTCGGCAGTCAACAGGCCGCCGTTTCGTTGCATGTAATCGCCGATACGCTGGCCGACCGGGCCTTTATAGAAATAGTCCCGGGCGGCCATCAGCCCCGCTCGCCGGCCTTTCGTCGAAGCCTTTTTCTCGGCACTCACAATCTGGCGCAGCGTGCGTGCGAGGTCTGCCTGTACAAAGATGTCTCCAACCTTCGGTACTTCGCCATGAGGCAGGAACGTGCGCTTGGCATCGGCCCATTGGGAGAAGATCGGACTGCGGGTGTTGATGTATTGAACCCGCATCTCGTCGATGGGAAAGCCGTCCGCAAGTTCAATAGCCGGTTGTATGACCTCGCCCAGTGATTTTGTTCCAAACTGATCAAGCGCGACTACGCAGGCGTCAAGCACCGCTGGCACGGTCGCAGACAACGGACCGGTAGAGGGAATTGGGCCGGATTTGGCGCCTGCCATCGTTGGAATGTCCGCACCACTTTGTGCCTTGCCTGAGTCACTCGCGGTCGCTTCGCGCTGAGTAGCCTGGTTCCTTGCCCGGTTGAGGAAGAATTCTCGTGTGGCCTTCATTGGCGCAGTGCCCATTCCCTCAACCACACTAACCTCTTGACCTTTCAAGCGGATGAGAATCGGCACCTCGCCGCCGAAAGAGAAGTGAGAGAATTCAATCACCGACGCAGCAAGGATCGTGGCCACACCGGCGTCGACAGCGTTACCGCCTTTTTGCAGTATGCGCATGCCTGCTTCGACTGAGAGCGGATGGCCGCCCGCCACTACGCCGCGCCTACCGCGGACGACCGGTCGGAATGTGTCAGCTTGTGAAGCAGGTAGCGGAACGGAAGCAAGCAACAGGCCAAAAGCGATTGGGACTGCGAGCAATCGACGCATGGTGACCACCTTTCAAGCTTTCGAGCTGAAGTGTACAAATTGTTATCCTGTTTTGACTGGCAGTCAACGCTGAGTGCCAGGATCTGCTGGCTACCGAAGCCACTCACCACAGAACCATTTGCGGCAGCCAATGGATCCTGGCACTCAACTCGACGAGCACCACTCAACTACGGAACCGCGAGCAGTAGCGACCGGATGCAGCCGCTCAACCTTGAGGGGCCACTCAACTCTCAGAACCATTTGCGGTAGCCAAGGGATACTGCCACTCGACTCGACGAGCACCACTCAACTACGGAACCGCGAGCGGTAGCGACCGGATGCTGAGCTCCACGTTTCTGTTAGTGATATTTCGTGTAAATTCGTGGATCGTTCTTGCTTTGCGCCTACCTCACGGAGAGACGGTGAAAGAGAATGAACCTTAGGACTTTATCCAACGTTGTCAACGTCCGCTGTCGATTGCAGCGCGGCTTGAATGCTAGCATCCATTGGCTACCGCAAATGGTTCTGAGAGTTGAGTGGCCTTAATAAGGTTGAGCTCAGCATCCGGTCGCTACCGCTCGCGGTTCCGTAATTGAGCGGTGCTCGCCGAGTTGAGTGGCAGGATCCATTGGCTACCGCAAATGGTTCTGTGCGTTGAGTGGCCTGAATAAGGTTGAGCTCAGCATCCGGTCGCTACCGCTCGCGGTTCCGTAGTTGAGTGCGCGCCCGAGTTGAGTGCTCGCCGAGTTGAGTGCTCGCATCCATGGGCTACCCCAAAGGTTGGGTCGTTCTTGTCTGATTGAGATTAGTATCCGCTGGCTAGCGCACGGACCAGGGACTGCTGGCGAGAAGACAAAAAGAGAGGGCACCGACCTCCCCCAAGACCGGCGCCCTTTGCCTTTATCTCAGTTCTCCCATGGAGAATTAACGATGGGCCATGTTAGACCACCCTTCGAACCCCTTAGGTTGCAGCCGTCTTACAAAGCCTTTGCGAGCTTGTAACAAAACTTTCGCGAAGATATTCGGAGGTCCATCAGGGTATACTGCCTCTCCGATTTACCATTGAGGCTGAATCTCTGGATTATTAGTGAAAAGACGAGGAAAGACACTGAATGCCTGAGCCAAAACGCACACCCTACGGTTCCTGGAAGTCGCCCATAACGGCCGCTCTGATTGTTAGTGAATCTGTAGGGCTCAGCCAGCCAGCAATTGATGGCGCAGACATTTATTGGATGGAAATGCGACCCTCGGAGGGCGGGCGAAATGTGATTGTCAAGCGAGGCCCTTCCGGCGAGACCGCGGACGTGAATCCGTCCCCGTTCAACGCGCGAACTCGCGTTCATGAATACGGGGGCGGTGACTATTCGGTACGAGATGGGGTGGTCTATTTCTCTAACTTTGCTGACCAGCGCGTTTACAAGCAGATCGAGGGGCTTCAGCCTGCGCCAATCACGACTGAGGGTCAATTGCGCTATGCGGATGCAATCATCGACAAAGCCCGTGGTCTCCTGATTTGTGTTCGGGAGGACCACACGGTTCCAGGACGCGAGGCGTTAAACGCTATTGTGAGCCTCTCGCTCGAAGGGGAAGACGACTCCTCGGAGGTCCTGGTTCAGGGAAGTGACTTCTATTCCTCGCCTAGATTGAGTCCGGATGGCTCTCGACTCGCGTGGCTCTCATGGAACCATCCAAACATGCCCTGGGACGGAAACGAACTCTGGGTGGGACGCTTTGATGTCGCGGGCTCCCTTGTCGAAACAGAGCGCGTGGCTGGTAGCATTAGTGAATCGATATTTCAACCCGAGTGGTCCCCAGATGGTTCGCTCTATTTCGTTTCCGATCGCAATGGTTGGTGGAATCTCTATCGCCTCCGAGAAAACGGAGAAGCCGAAATCGTTTCAGAGTTGAATGCTGAATTCGGAGTGCCGCAGTGGGTATTTGGCATGTCCAGCTATGCATTTGCTGCGGCGGACAGGATCGTCTGCAGCTACTATGAAGGAGGATTGGCACGGCTGGCAACGATCGATACTGTCAGCGGCGCAGTAGATCTCATAGACAGCACCTACACAGATGTGACTTATGTGCGTGCCTCACCTGGCCAGGCCGTGTTCCGAGCGGGTTCGCCTACTGAGCCTCCTTCGATTGTCAGATTCGATCTCAAGACCGGGATATTCGAGGTTCTGCGCCGTTCAAATAATCTGCAGATTGATGCCGGGTATTTCTCCATACCCAGGGCCATCGAGTTTCCCACGGAAGACGGGTTGCGTGCCCATGGCTTTTTCTATCCGCCCGTGAATCGAGACTACCTGCAGCCTGAGGACGAACTCCCGCCCTTGCTTGTTAAGAGCCACGGTGGTCCAACCGCGGCTGCGGGAACAGCCCTGAGCTTGAACATTCAGTACTGGACCAGTCGTGGGATAGCAGTCCTGGACGTGAACTATGGCGGCAGCACTGGCTACGGCCGGGCTTATCGTGAGCGGCTGAACGATAAATGGGGTGTGGTTGATGTTGACGATTGTGTGAACGGCGCACGTTACCTGGTCGAATGCGGGGAAGTGGACAGAAACCGCCTGATGATTACGGGCGGAAGTGCGGGCGGATACACCACATTATGTGCACTGACTTTCAGAGATACCTTCAAATCAGGTGCAAGCCACTATGGCGTGAGCGATGCGGAAGCGCTTGTCAGGGAGACGCATAAGTTCGAATCGCGCTATCTGGATAAACTCTTCGGTCCCTACCCTGAACAGCGCGATGTTTATTACCAGCGCTCGCCAATAAATTTCACTGAGCGTCTTTCGTGTCCGGCGATTTTCTTTCAAGGACTAGAAGATAAGGTAGTGCCACCCAACCAGGCCGAAGCGATGGTGGCGGCCTTACGTAAGAAGGGCATTCCCGTTGCTTATGTTCCCTTCGAAGGCGAGCAGCACGGCTTTCGCCAGGCAAAGAATATCAAGCGAGCCTTGGATGGTGAGCTCTATTTTTATTCACGAGTTTTTGGCTTCGAATTGGCTGACCCGGTGGAGCCGGTTGAGATCGACAATCTTTAGGTATCCGCAGATTACACAGATTAGGAGTTAGAAAAGGGAAGGCGGGGAAATCAGCCGCGGATAAACGCGGATGACACAGATCAGAACAAGTAAGAAAGAGTCAGAATAGATCGCGACAGCTTCTGCAGAGCGCACTTAAGCCCTTTCTGATTCGCGTTTATCCGCGTTCATCCGCGGCTGATTTTCCTTCCTTTTCTCAGTTCTAATCTGTGTAATCTGCGGATACACCTACTGGACCGGCTTGTCGGCAACCGTTGCGGCGCTACCGCCACGATCGCCTCCTCTGAGGACTCCGCTTTCATCTACGAAGAACGACATTCTGCCGGTCTTTTCGTACTCATTGGGAACAGCAGTGACCTCAAATTTCGCTCCCACCACAGTGACTTCGATCTTGTACCCGTAGTTTTGTAGCAGATCCTTATGCACCAGACCCTGTTCAAGCAATTGGTCAAGAGTGCCGTAATTGCCGTTTCCCGTCGTCGACTGATACGTGGCTTGTGCACTCACAAGCATCCTCAAAGCACTCTGCGCGATTGCTTCATTTCTCGCTAAGGGCGGCTGATTAACTTCTCCGGCGATTCCCGCAATCATTAACATGATGAGGTTCTTGGGAATGTGCAACTCGTGCAGCGGCCCAAGACCTTCGTTTGAAAGTGCGTACGTAACAGGCTCTGGTGTGGGGTTCAGTCGTGCCAGAAAATCGCTGAGCTTATTGTTAGCAGTCGCATTAGCCTGCTTCGACAATTCGGTATAGCCTTCCATCAAGGAAGGAGAAATGTAAACCTGCCCCTGCACCTGACGAGGCTGCCAGCGCGTGTAGTTTTTGAAATTACTGTCTGAACCGAGCGTCTGCTGATTCAGATAAGAATCAACCACGTGCCTCACCGCCTTCACATCGGGAGAGACAACCAGGAAGTTGCCGATAAAGGCATAGGAAACGACATTTAAGTAAGAGATGAGCTCGGTGTCGTCACGCTTCTCCGAAGTTGCCAGCATGCTAGCGCCTTTGAATCCGTACGAATCAATGATCTTGGGTAACAGGATGCGAACCGCCTCTTTGTCTCTTACTGCAATTGCCATCACGGGTTGAGGTTCGGGTGGCGCATCCTTCTGAGCAGACTTATCGTCACCCGGTTCCCCGGAAGATGGAGCAGGCGCGGGCTGCGGTGCGCTGATACCCAGCGCCTTTGCCGGAATGCCAATCGCGATTTCGTTACCGAGCAGAGGCAATAAATCATCCTTAACCTTAATTCCCAGTTTTGCTTCGTATGCCGCGAAGGGCGATTCCGGCTGATGGTCTTTGACGTTTTGCCTCATACCGCGGCGCATGACCTCGTTCTCACTCTTCATCGCCTTTAGCAGGCCCTCGTAGATCATCGGATAGTCGAGCGAGACGGAGGCGAAAATCTCCGTATCCGCGGGCATTATTGATGCGGCTTCCGGGCTCAGCGCCGGGCCAGACACTAAATGTGGAATAAGCGGTATGGCAGCACCCTTAACGCCTGGGCTATTGAGTAACAGGGCGCGCACAACATACGTCTCGGCATCGAAAGTGATGCCTACGCCGAAGGCTTCGGGCCATTTAGGCCGCCCAGCGAAGAGCGAGCCCGAAAGCAGGGCCAGCGATGGGAAAGAGGTTGGACTGTCTCGGGTTTCTCCCTGTAGGACCACTCCTCCAGTACTCACATCAACAGTTGCTTGACTATCTTGCGAATTTTTCAGCGTTGCACCTGTGCCTCGTTGTGGTTCACTGATCACCACTGGCTCCGGCGCGGGTCCTTCTGGCGTCACAGCAACAGGAGGCGGAGGATCATCGGCTTCCACGCGGTCTTCCTCGTCAGACTTTTTGGGATTGGCGGCTTCGCTCTCCAGCCGCTTTTTCTCGTCTTCCTCCATCTGGCGCATCCGCTCCTGATCCTCTTTCTCAATCGATGCTACGTCGAAGTAGAGAAAGACGGACTCGGCACTGAACCGATCGTGCACCTGACGAAAGTTCTGATCTTCGGCGAGCAGCTTGCTGCCGTTCGGTCTCAAGTTCTTTAACGTAAACGGTGTGGCAGCAACGAAGACCAAAGAACCGGTTTGTTTCAAAATGAATGGCGGTGGAGGTGCGGGCGTTGCCTTTGGCTGTGGCTCGAGACTTTCCTTCTTGCCGTCGCTGGGACCGGGTGAACTCTCGGGCGTCGGCGTGGGAAGAAACCTCGGTAGAAACTCCTTCAGCTGTGGTTCAAATTTCCGAGCTTCTTCCGCGGAGGGAAATTCAATGACGAACAACGCCTGCGGCAGTTTGGGACGTGACGGCCAGGCCGCAAACATCAGCCTCGAAGTCATCAAGGCATCTGCCTGTGAGGTGGCCCACTTGACTAGAGTCTTGAACTCCTTAGGTGGGGCCGTAAGCTTCATAATAGGATCCAGAATGTCGTTGACGCCCCCGGAGCGCAGCAACTGCCCAACGCCTCGAACTTCCCCGTAGATTTTGTAGCTGTCGGCGGCGAGGAGATTGTCAAACGTGGGGTCGGCAGCCGGGGTTGCCGGGGCCGGCGGCTGAGCTTTGGGTGGGGGTGTGCGCCGGCGTTGCGCGCTCAGTGGGGTTACGATGAGGGCTAGTGTAAGAAGTAGCCTTGCGACAGTTGAGCCGGTTTTGCAGATATTCATTGGGGGATCTCTTAAGTCAAATATGTTACCGCGGCAGTACGGCGTTAGTCTTCACTGGGAAGACATACACATCGTCTGCCATGCCGCGACTAAAATCAATACCAGAAGTGGATTCTTTACCCTCGCTTCTCAAACATCCTGTTCCTAACCCGCCCGTGGCTCGGTCATCATTAACAGACAGCAGTAATCCCACCCACTTCCGTGGGTGGGATTTG
>JBOGOU010000288.1:0-31062 GCA_050748205.1 Pyrinomonadaceae bacterium
GTTCCGAGGTACGCATGCGTTAGAGAGTCTCAAAGTTATGGAAGGGGGGCTTGCGCCCGCCGCAAGTTGGAACAGCCTTCAGGATTACAAGAGAACCATTCAAGTGAGAGAGTCTCACAGGTAGGGAAGGTGGGCTTGCCCCCGCCTCAACTCTGAGAGCCATTCAAATCAAAAGCAACCGTTCAAGGCTGAAAGTTTCGTGAGCCTGAAGGCTGCTCAAACTTGAGGCGGGGGCAAGCCCACCTTCCCAACCTGTGAGACTTTTAGAGTGGAAGAGTCTCCGGTGATCCTGAATGACCTTCCACCTGGCAGCGGGGGCGAGATGCCCGCGCTCCTTTCAATTACAAGCCGATCGCCGCGCTGAATTGCTCCTCTTCAGTGGAACCTGCCAGTGCGGTGGTGGATGACATGCCGCCAGCAATCGCTTGCGCGAGCGCATCGAAATACCCGGTACCAACAAATGCCTGGTGCTTCACGCCGCGATAACCGCTGTCGGCTTCACGTTCAAACTCGATCTCCTGCAGACGAGCATAAGCACTCATGCCCGTGTCGCGGTACCCCTGGGCCAGTTCAAACATGCCGAGGTTAAGCACATGGAAACCCGCTAATGTTATGAACTGAAACTTGTAGCCCATCAAAGCCAGCTCTTTTTGGAATGTGGCAATCGTATGCTCGTCCAGTTTCTTCTTCCAGTTGAAAGAGGGCGAGCAATTGTAAGCCAGCAGCTTTCCCGGAAACTGTGCGTGTATCGCATGGGCGAAACGTCCCGCTTCTTCGAGGTTTGGTTCAGAGGTCTCGCACCAGATCATGTCTGCGTATGGAGCGTAGGCCAGTCCGCGGGCAATCGCTTGATCGAGACCGGCGTTCACTGTGAAGAACCCTTCCGACGTGCGGCTCCCGGTCAGGAACGGCTGGTCCCGGCTATCGATGTCGCTTGTGAGTAGACCAGCGCCGTTGGCGTCAGTGCGTGCAACAAGAATTGTGGACACGCCCATCACGTCTGCCGCCAGGCGCGCGGCAATGAGTTTCTGGATGAATTCACCGGTGGGCACGAGGACCTTGCCGCCCATATGCCCACACTTCTTGGCCGATGCGAGTTGGTCTTCGAAATGGACCGCAGCTGCACCAGCCTCGATCATGGCTTTCATCAACTCAAACGCGTTGAGGTTGCCACCGAAACCTGCCTCGGCGTCAGCGACAATCGGAGCAAACCAGTAGACACCATTTCGCCCTTCAGCCTGGTGGATTTGATCCGCGCGTTGCAGAGATTGATTAATCTTGCGGACCACGTCAGGCACGCTATTGGCGGGATACAAACTCTGATCCGGGTACATCTGGCCGGCCAGGTTGGCATCCGCCGCCACTTGCCAGCCGCTTAAATAGATCGCTTTCAATCCTGCCTGGACCTGTTGCACAGCCTGGCAACCCGTCATCGCTCCCAACGCCGCAACATATGGCTCCGTATCCAGGAGCTCCCACAAGCGTCGTGCGCCCATTTCGGCAAGCGTGTATTTGATTTCCACTGATCCGCGGAGCCTGACAACAGTTTCGCCTGTGTAGGCTCGCGTGATACCTTGCCAGCGCTCATTCTCGGTCCAGTTATTTTCGAGTGCCGCGGTTTGATTTTCAGTTCCCATGATGGCCTCCAAAATCAAGACAGGATTAACAGGATTGACAGAATGAAAGAATGCAAGTGAACACCGGTTAAGTGGCCTATCTTGTTAATACTGTCTCTTCGTGCCTTTCGATTAGATCGGATCAAACTCTTCGTTACTAATCAGCAACTCGCTGATGCGCCGCGCCTCATGATATTTATCAACGTCGGCTTCGCTCGTGCCGGCGGGCAGTTCGCGCAGGATGCGTAGGAGTTCCTGATCAAACAATTCGCTGACAAACTCTGGCGTGTGCTTCATTGAATTTCCCTGCGAATCCCTTATTTCTACTTCGTCTCGATGTCGAATTCTTTGGGCAATCATCAGCCGGTAAATGCGATCAGTTGCCAGGTCTTCCATGTAACCGTCTAGCAGGCTCGCGCCCTTGCTATTCAGCACGCCGTTTCGATAACGGATCGCGGTCCGCACCGCTGCGCGTGTGCCGTCTAACGTGATCTTTCCGATTCCGGTCGGAGCAGGGCGAAGATCAGGATCTGTAAGAGCCCCGCGTTTCCGAGACTCGAGCTGATTGGGATATGGGAACTGCCGGACAGCAATCTCGTTCTGATCGGGATGGCCGGTCCAGGCGCCGTCCATCAAACAACTGGCCTCATTTCTCTTGTCTTCGGCAAGCACTTTGAGCGCGCGTTCGTTTAACTCCGGATCCACCCGGCTAGGGTAGAGGGCCGTCATGCCGCCAATCGCCAGGATGCCGCGCTTATGACACGTTTCAGCCAACAACTCACGAAGGTTTTGGAAGAAAGGCACGTTATGAGGGATTGTATTGCGATCCGGTAAAACCCAGCGCCTGTCTTCGAGGTTAAAATGAATCAGGCTAGCCATGTAATCCCAGCGGCCAAGATTCAAACCAACCAGGTGATCGCGGAGGTTGTAGATAAACTCCTCCATTTGGTAAGCCAGTGGGTGCGATTCAACCAGCGCCATGCACTTAATAAAACCGCGCGACAGGCCACGCGCGTCCTCGATTGCTTGAAACAGATCTCGCCACCAGGAAGCCTCTTCCGCAGACTCCGACTTTGGAATGTAGAAACAGAGCGGATGTTGCAGAGCAGCGATATCGGCTTGATAGGCAACCATGGCCACGTCGAACAGCGAGGCTGACAGCAGTTCATTAGCGATGACTCCTGCCTGGCTGATATGCAAGCCTCTCGGCCGGGTGAAGATCACGGTCTTCTTTCCTTCAATGCCCACCGACCGGTTTCGTTTCTGATCGAAGTATGAGAGTTCGGCTTTTAATGCGGCGAGAATGTTGTCGATGCCGGTCCTAAGGTTGGTCCATAGGTTAGCCATCGAGTCTTCAAGGTCGAGCATCACGCCGGGTGCGCCCGAATTCAGCATTTTCACAACCAGCTCGGCATCATCAGCCGGACCGGTCATCTGGTTGCGTTGGTCGGCACACCAGGCGGGCAACTCAATCTTCCAATTACCGTTGGTGGATTCCGAGCGTGAGCGGTAGTCTGGCTTTCGACCCTGATGGGAAGCCTCCAGTACTGCGGCTCTCTTTGCGATGAACTCTTGTTGTCTCGGAGTTAGCTTGCGATGAAGCGGCATGAGAAAGTCGATGAACCCTTTCGGGAGATCCGACTCCGGACGGAAATCACCCGCCTCATTGAAGCGTTTAACGGTCGTGGTTATCTCTCTCTGTGTTACAACCGCATTCATACGGACAGTATCCATTAGCGATCCAGTTCTTCATCGACAAGCGTCTCCACGCGCGGCAGTGTTTCCGTGACACCGCAAACCTCAAATTCCAGGTCCACTTCCTGTCGATAGATGCGACCCTCGAAGAGTCCGTCGGGTCTCATGTAGATTTCCGCGCGGCGATCGCCGTTTCGTCTTTCTTCAACCAGAAACATTTCTTTCTCCTGTTGACCTTTCAAACGAGAGCGTCTCCGCGTGCCCGGCGACTCCGTGGTTTGTTTCTTCCAGCGGAAACTTAGTACGGAGCACCGAGCACTGGAGCGTCTCTCCGCGTGCCCGGCGACTCCGTGGTTTGTTTCTTCCAGCGGAAATTTAGTACGGAGAACACCGGGCACTGGAGCGTCAACGCTCAGTCGACCTTTTGCCATGTCAAACTTTCCTCACGCGGGCAGAAATGGCGCCAAGTTCTTCTGTTCCGTATTGTGAACAGATGCTCGACATAGCGTGTGGGAGACATGTACCATGGCCTCCGTTTGCGACTCAAGGGGGCATTCGGAATCGTGAACAGAATCGTATTTATGGCCGGATAAGTAAGAATAACAGCAACCGCCGTTTTCCCAGCAAAACTACTGTCCGGGCGTATTTAGCGTGGCGGCACGGCGTTCCGAATGGTGAACGATAATAAATTGCTAGGTCCCAAGCCAGACCCAAGCTCGCACGAATGAGGAGCAGCAATGGTTAAGAAAGAGTCTATCAATGCAAAGGGCCGCGAGCAGGTTACATCCGTCGAGCGGGCCTTATCGATTCTCGAATTGCTGGCAAGCAAGCATCAAGGGCTGAGCACCTCTGACATCAGTCGCTTGGCACACTTACCAAAAAGCTCGACCAGCTACCTGCTGAGAACGCTGGTGGGACGGGGTTATGTCAGCCGCGACACAGAGACTGGGCAGCACACCCTGGGGATCAGAGTGTTGAGCCTGGGTGGGCAGGCAATGCAGGGCATGGCATTGCGGGAAGTGGCGCTGCCGCACCTGCGTCACATCGTCGAGCGCACGCGCTTCGACGCGCACTTAGCTATTCTCGACCATGGTGAAGCCGTTTACATCGAGCGGGTTGAAGGACCGGGCTTTATTAAGATGGCGACCTGGGTCGGGCGGCGGATGGTTCCACATGTGACGGCAGTAGGCAAAGCACTTATCTGCCAACTCGACCAAAACGATGTGAAGACCCTCTTTGAACAGCATCACATTAAGCCGGCGACGGCCAAAACTATTACGAGTCTGCCGAAGCTCCTGTCAGATTTGGCCGAAACACGACGTCGCGGCTATGCCGTAGATGACGAGGAGAGCAGTGACCGTGTGCGCTGCGTTGCCGCGCCGGTAATGGCGCCGAATGGCGAAGTTATCGCTGCCATAGGCATAAGCGGAACGGTTGGACAAATGTCTGATGAGCAACTTGCGCGTATTGGCTCAATAATACGCACGTCTGCAATGAAGCTTTCCGGGCAATTGGGTATGCGTGGCGGTAGAACCCGGCTCACTTAATTACGCAGTACTTTACTAGAAAGCTGCGATAAATGAGTTATTTGAGATCACACTAAATGACACTAACAGTTTCGTGTTTGTTCGTGTGGTTTCGTGGATCGTTTTGGATCCAAGACTACTCAGAAAACCGTTAGAAACGGCTTGAGCAGGCGGCGGGTCTTTTTGTCACCGGGCTAAAGCCGCGGTGTGAATGAGATCGTTGTCGCGCGACCCAATGGTTTCTCACTGATCTTGTTCATGGTTTCTCAGTGATTTTGTTCTGGCTTGAGCTTTGCGCTATATTGCTTGAGCTTAACGCGGGTGGAGGGGTCGCATAATTGGTAGTGCAGCGGTCTTGAAAACCGCCGCCCGCAAGGGCTTGCAGGTTCGAGTCCTGTCCCCTCCGCCATTCACCAGAAAACATGGCCGTAAGGGCGGCACGCTCGGAAACTTCGCTTCCTCACAAGTATTCACATTCCTTCTGTCTGTTAACTCAACGTTGACCCTATGCTAGTCTTTCGGTTGTTTCCCGAATGCCAATATCAGCGCTCGAATGTCTGAGTGTCCTCAATATCCGCTTATTAGCCGGCGATCGCTGGTTCGCGCGCGGCGAGGCTTATCTACAACAAGGACGTGTCAACGACCTGCGCGCCGATGGAAGGCGTCTCGCCGCAAACGTAACTGGAACTCAAACCTATCGCGTACGGCTTTCCTGTCGCAACTCACGAATTGAATTCTCCTGCACCTGTCCTGTCGGTGAGGATGGTAATTTCTGCAAGCACTGCGTTGCTGTTGCTCTTTCATGGATTGATGGAGAATCCACACTTCACGAACCAAATGAATCTGCTCCTAAACACAACTCGGATCTGCGATCTTTCCTTGAAACTCAAGACCACCAGAAACTGGTTGACCTCATCCTGCAAGAAGCGTCAAAGAACCGTCGTCTGAAAGATCGATTGGAGTTTGAAACCGCACGCGCACAGCCAACTGGTCCCGATGTGTCGGTGTTTAGAAAAGCAATTACCAGCGCGACACGTACCACGGGCATCGACTATTACTCAATGCCGCGTTTCGCTCGCCGGCTCAGTGAGGTGATCGACTCCATTAAGAGCCTGTTGGACGATGGACACGCCAAGGTAGTCGTTGAGCTAACTGAATATGCTTTTACGCGCTTGGAAAAGGTGATCGGCCGGGTTGATGATTCCGACGGCCAATTTGGTTACATACTCCCGGAGTTGGAAGAGCTGCACCATTCTGCCTGCCTGCATGCACTTGAGAATCCTTTGATTCTTGCCAAGCGTCTCTTCGAATGGGAACTAAATAGTGAGTGGGAGTTCTTCTCACATGCGGCGGCGAACTACGCCGACGTGCTGGGATCTGATGGCTTGCGCGAGTATCAGCGACTGGCTGAAGAACATTGGTCCAAGGTACCTATTCTCAAACCGGCCGACGATGACGGAGAGCGTTATGGCTTTCGTTTCCGTATTACTTCTATAATGGAGACGCTGGCAATTGAGGCAGGCGATCTAGAGGCACTGGTCGCTGTCAAGCAACGCGATCTCTCTCATCCATATTCGTTCCTGCAAATAGCCGAGATCTATCAGCAAGCAAAACATTATGACAAGGCGCTGGAATGGGCTGAGAAGGGTTCGTGTTCCTTTTCGAGGATCGATCCTCGTCTCTCAGACCTTCTCGCGGTTGAATACCATCGCCGCGGCCGTCATGCTGAAGCTATGACTTTGATCTGGCAGCAGTTTGTAGAGAGCCCTGGACTCCAAACGTATCAAAAGCTGCGAGCTAACGCGATTAAGGTTAAAACCTCACGCGACAAATTGCGGTTGGTAGACTCAAGCGAACACGGTGTGAGCGCAACCCGGTTAAGGAAGATTTCACAACCCAGTCGGCAAACCATGATTACTCAAGAGGTCACTGATGAGGACAATGCTGAGTGGTTCTATTGGCGTGGGAATGCTCTGCGACACCTTCGCGAAAGGTCGGAAACCCAAAAGGAAGCCGATAACCGAAGTT
Source organism: Pyrinomonadaceae bacterium (assembly GCA_050748205.1). Taxonomy (GTDB): domain Bacteria; phylum Acidobacteriota; class Blastocatellia; order Pyrinomonadales; family Pyrinomonadaceae; genus PSRF01. Next base: position 6,866 of record JBOGOU010000288.1, read on the forward strand.
CCTCGTCACAAACAAAAACCAGCAAGTTGTCAAATGAAAAGGACCAGGTTTCTAACCACTGGGAACGGCAACCAAATCACTCGTTGTTGGTTGAAGTTTTTCTGTGGGAGAAGCGATACGAAGAAGCCTGGCAAGAAGCTACGTCTGGCGGCTGCGCTGAACACCTTTGGCGTCAGCTTTTAGACGCGATAGGAAAAACGCATCCCTACAGAGCGTTCCGAATCTATCAACAGCTTATCGCGCCAACAATCGCGCCTACCAACAACATGGCTTACAGCGAAGCAATTAAGCTGCTCAAAAAGATGCACAAACTTGCCTCAAACCTCCACAGAGAACGTGAGTTTGACGACTATCTGATCGCCCTTCGCACACAATACAAACTCAAGCGCAATTTTATTAAGCTGCTAGATAGAATGAGAGAGCGAAAGGACCAATGAAGACCATACAGCTGCTTGCGGCGAAACCGAACATTCCAGCCACGACAGCGTGGTATCTCGCTGATCTCGCCGAAGCTCGTGGCAAGCAGGAGCTTTTCATCAAGCAGTCACCGCAGCGACTCAAGGTCTTGCGCGAACATGCACTGATCGAGAGTGCGTTGTCTTCTAATCGAATCGAAGGGGTAGAGGTCGACAAGTCTCGCGTTGGGACGTTGATCTTCGGCAACCCCGCATTCCAGGACCGCGACGAGGAAGAAGTGAGCGGCTATCGCGACGCGCTCAAACTTATTCACGAACGTAGCGCGACCCTTCCCATCTCTGAAGCGACGATCAAGAAGCTACACAAACTTTCTCGTGGCAAGATCTGGGACGCAGGAAAATACAAAGACAGGGATATCGATATCATTCAAACTTACCCTGACGGTCGCAGCCGAATTCGCTTCAAAAGTGTCCCGGCCAAGCAAACGCCAAAGGCGGTGGCCGAGCTGACGGAACTGTGGCAGCGCGGATTTGCGAGAAAGATGGGTGCATCCGTTTGCGCTTGCCGCTGCCCTAAACCTTGATTTCCTGTGCATCCATCTTTTCCGTGACGGCAACAGGCGCGTTTCTCGTCTTTTGTTTTTGCTTGCTTGTTACCATTGTGGTCTGGAGGTTGGTCGTTATGTCAGCCTTGAGCGCCTCATCGAACAGAACAAGGAGCGTTACTATGAGGTTCTCGAACAAAGCTCCCAAGGCTGGCATCAGGGCAAACACGATCCCTGGCCAACGATCAATTTCCTCCTCTACGCGTTGACGCAGGCCTGCAAGGAATTCGAAAACCGACTCGGTCAGATCAAAAGCCCACGTGGCGAGAAAAACGTGCTCGTCGTTGCGGCCATCGCCCGTCAGACCGGCGAATTCAGCGTGTCCGACATACAGCGGGCCTGTCCGGGGGTCAGCGTTGATCTGATCAGAACCGTGTTGAAGCGATTGAAGGGTGATGAGATTGAATGCCTGGGCCGGGGAACTACTGCCAAATGGCGTAAAAAGCGGAGATAAGGGTTAACTAGGTAATACCTATTCAATTAGGTATTGAATTAGGTAACGAACCCGCCGGAGTTTACCAGTCCGAACCTGCCATGTTAAGCTCTGAGTTGCGAAATTCAGTGCAGATTTAGCAACGGAGCAAGACCCATGAAACTTACGCGCGATATTCATAGCCTTAGCACATTCAAGCGCGACACAGCGAAGCTGGTCCGCCAATTAAAGAAGACTGGGCAGCCGGTGGTCTTAACAGTTAACGGCAAAGCCGAGCTGGTCGTTCAGGATGCTGAAAGCTACCAGAAACTGCTGGAAGCTAAGGACAGGATGGAAGCGATCGAGGGCATCAAGCGCGGATTGGAAAGCATGAAGCGTAGCGCTGGTAAACCAGCAGAAAAGTTCTTCCAGGAATTCTTTGCCGAGAAGGGCATTCCTGAACACGAATGAAGCCAGCAGCACGGCGGTTTCGTCGAAACTCCTGGCCGCCGCTGAACGACCGACGCGTCCACTGTATTTTGCGGCAAGCATGTTCGGCGATCTGCAATTCTCGTTCAGCCGGACAGGCAGGGAAAAGCTCGCGGATTCGTTTGGCAAACTGTTCTACATAGCTTTGGTCCAGCTCCGCTCGTCGTTCTCTTTCCCGCTCGGCGCGACGCTCTCTGGCTTCCGCGTCGGCCAGGCATTCAGCTTCGGCCTCGTCCAATGCGCTCTCTTCAACCAGCAGTCCCTGACGCTCGTATCGCCCACGCGCCTTACTGAACTTAAGAACCACCGCTGAAAGCACAGAATGCTTTCGCGCCCGTCTGGTTAACGCTGCATCTCCGCTGGGAAGAAAAACCAACTCGTCGAGGTCGGCGCACGCCAGGCACAAAGCTCCTTTGTTCTCCTCCAGGGTAATCCACGCCTTTCTTCCCAACTCCTCGCCGCATTCATCACATTTGGAGTCCCGCAGCGAAATAAAGACTTTGATGTCTTCTCGCTTTTTGGTCGAAGGCTTTGAAGAAATTAACGTCTTAGCCACGCTTCACCACTAAGTGCGGTCTGTTAACTGCTTGGATTGACGTTGCTTCTAAAACAGGATGTCCTGCGGCTCACTATCAATGGTCGTGCTTATGTCTGCCTCTGGATTGATTGAGTTCTCCCGACCGAGGTGGCGGCGCACATTCGACACCGCGAAACAAATTACGACGAACTGCTGGCAGCGGAATGGGATCGCACCGACGCTAGAGCGGAGGTCAAAAACCGGGTTGATGAGCTATTGCGGCGCTGGCAAAGTGGAGCGCCGGATGATGAGAGCCCGCAGGAACTGAAAGAAAAAGGTTTGAATGGAAGCGATCGAAGGCGTTGAGCGCGGTCTGGAGAGCATGAAGCACCACGCCGAGAGACCCGCAGACAACTTCTTCCAAGACATCTTCGCCGATAAGGGTATTTCTGAAACTCAAACGTATGATCGTCCGGGTCCCATGCGACTGCCTGGCAGGTGCGCGATGTACCCGTAATTCTTCATTCTCAATGGTTTTCTTCGTTCATGGCGATTGACGCCTATATTGGTTAATCCAAACCAATGCAGTTGCCCCTTACCCACCCTCGCCGGATGAAATAGATCAGCACACGGTAGTTACATTACCCTTTGCCTTGTACGCCTGTGACTTTGCTGGGCGTAATTTGTAAACGGGAATCGAACCCATTTGACGCTGCCCCTAGCATCACCAAGTGAGCTGCTTTAACAGCTTAATCCAACTTAACCAGTTGGCGGTTTGTGCTCGCCTCTGTTTCCTCCGGCTACCGACTGCATCGGTTACTCGACTAGCTCAGTCTGCCAGTTGAGTTCCTGAATACGTGCGTCGAGATCGCGGTAATTCTTCGCCAGCTCATCCGCGCGCTTCTGAATCTCCGCCACATTAATAGTCGAGATGTACTTCACTTCCGAACGCGTGAAGCGACCTTGCGTAATCGCGGCCGTCTGCGCCAGATCGGCGTAAGCAGCACGCTGAAGCGCAAGCACATCACGTTCCGCCAGCGCATCCGAGATCGTTCCGCGTCGGGCAAATACGGCTGCGGAGTTTGTTCTGTTGATGCGCTTGATCAGATCAAGCAGCTCGTTCGAAACGCGACCCAGTTCAGCGATCAGCTCCTGCGGAGTTTCCGCCGGCGCATCACCTTCCTGGACCTTTGCGTTCACAAGCAGTCTCGACTTCAGTTGCGCGATTCTCTTCTGGCAATCAGCGCGTAGAATTAGTGCCTCTGCTAGCTTCATTTTTGTTTACCTCCAAATAGAAATTCTTTCCGCTGTAATGAATCGAAGTACCTTTGAGTTGCGCTTGAAAAGATTGGCTGCGGGAGAAGGAGTCGAACCTTCATCTTCGAGTTCAAAGCCCGACGTGTTGCCGGTTACACCATCCCGCAATAAGACATAAGAGTCTCGGGGCACTGGGATTCGAACCCAGAACCTTGCGCTGATCTGGCGCTAACACCGCTTATAAGGCGGCTGCTCTCCCAGTTGAGCTATGCCCCGTCAAGCTGGTCGCGGTGGAAGGAATTGAACCGACATCGCTCGATTATCAATCGAGTGCTCTGGCCGTTGAGCTACACCGCGAGATTTGGTTGACCCGACGGGGCTCAAACCCGCACCTCACGGCTTAAAAGGCCGCCGCTCTGTCACTCGAGCTCCGGGTCAACAACATTTTCGATTTCCGATTTTTGATTGACGATTGGATTCTCGCCGCAAGACGAATCAACTTCACGGGAGATCCAAATTGGAAATCGGCAATTGGCAATCGACAATGATCTGGCTGTGGCGGAAGGATTCGAACCTTCGATAGCCGGATTAACAATCCGGTGCCTTACCAACTTGGCTACGCCACAAGAGAATTGGCTGGCTGCGGCGACGAGACTCGAACTCGTCTCATCTCGTTTACAAGACGAGTGCTCTGAAGCCAATTGAGCTACGCCGCAATTTGGTGGACTGGGAGGGATTCAAACCCTCACAAGAAGTTTGCAGGACTTCTATGCTGTCGTTACATCACCAGCCCGAAAGTCTGGTGGCTGTGGGTGGAGTCGAACCACCAACCTCGCGCTTATGAGACGCTTGCTCTAATTCCGCTTGAGCTACACAGCCGTTTGTGATTTTGGAAGCCCGCGGAGGAGTTGAACCTCGTGCCTTTCCACCCAGCTCTTGCAGGTTCGGTTTAGAAGACCGACGCCGGGAACGCGGGCCAGAGTTTGGAGGCGATGGTGAGATTCGAACTCACACACTGCTGTTTACGGGACAGCTGCTCTGCCAGTTAGAGCTACATCGCCTTTCGATCTTGTGGTCGGGGCGTGAGGCCGACCGCGCCTCTTGGAACTCCACGCTCCCTGACAGTCACCGTTCTGCCGGGATGAGTCACGCCCCGATAACTTGCTAACTAGATTTGGTGCCCAAGGAAGGACTTAAACCTTCAACCTCTGGTTTGTAGGACCAGCGCTCCGTCGGTTGAGCTACTCGGGCGAGAGATTGGTCATCGGCTTGGTTGACAACCACGTGCCTCACCTCTCGGCCACAGTTCCAAGACAATGCCGATTTCCAATTACCGATTGCCAATTTGTGGCTTTGGTCTTGGGGTCTTCGGTCTTTGTCGCTGAGTATCAATCGGAAATCGGCAATCAAAAATTGGCAATGCTTTGGGGTGACCGGAGTCGAACCGTCATCTCTGCATTCACAGTGCAGTGTGTTAACCAATTACACCAAGGCCACAGCAAACTTCCAACTGAACTACGGGTTCGCGAGTTGGTTGCGGAGACAGGATTTGAACCTGCGTCGACGGATTATGAGTCCGTCCCTGGCGGCTTTACGACTCCAGTGTACTCCGCGTCAAACTTTCAACTGGCTACGGAGGCAGGATTCGAACCTACGTAAACGAGTTTCAGAGACTCGCGCCTTTCCAGCTCGGCCACTCCGTAAGATCTTCAATTGGTGGACCTGGCACGATTTGAACGTGCGACCTCGACCTTCGCAGAGTCGCGCTCTCATTCCGCTGAGCTACAGGTCCGAAAAATTGGCGGAGGCGACAGGAATTGAACCTGCACACGCAATGCGCGGCGATTTAGCAAACCGCTGCCATACCGTTAGGCGACGCCTCCAATTTAAGAATTGGCGGAAGGGACAGGACTTGAACCTGCAAGCGACGAATTGCGCGGTAGTTTTCGGGACTACTGCCTTACCAGTTAGGCTACCCTTCCGAGGACATCTTCGATTGCTGATTGGCGATTGCCGATTGATTGTTCCAAGCAACACGAGCGATCAATCGAAAATCCGCAATTGGCAATGGGCAATGACTTGGTGCATGTGGTAGGACTCGCACCCACGAAGGACAATCAAGTCCGCCTGATTTACAGTCAGGTGCCTTTGCTGCTCAGCCACACATGCAAAATGGAATTCAGATTTCAAATCTCACGCGGGAGATTTCAAATCTGAGATCCATCTGTGCTAAAAAATAGATGAAGGCAGAGAGAACAATGCCGCGAACACACTTCGAGGCACACTTCTCCTGAGGATGGCGACGCTCGACACGCTCGCAAAGCAACGGCGTCGTCATCCGTTGAAGGCTCCCTGCCTTCATCTCTCGCAAAAAGGTACTTCGATTGTCAAAAAACTAAACGAGCGGGCTTTAAGCCTCCCAGGGAAGCTGCCCGCTCCTTCAATTCTCGCGAATTTTGCTTTGAGATTTGGGAGCGGGAGTCCGCTCCCGCTGATTAATGCCTGATATTCCGGCTTTCTATGGCCGTCGGTTGTCCGAGTCTGGCGCCGAAATAATTGACGGATGACAAGCTCAGACCGCCTGCTAAACACACCGCGCGCGTCTCGACACGGGTCGACCATTTCGCCGTATGTTCTTTGTATGTCCTGCTCGTCATCATTGAAAGTTTCTTCCTCACACTGCGCAAATCTTCATCGCGCGAACCCTCTTGTATAAAGTATCAATACCGATCGTGTCAAGATCTTTCTGAGAAAAACAATCAGCGAACACGTGTTCGCGATGGCTTTGATAACTCTGTCGATAGGATAGTTGCCTGGATTCTCAGTTCGCGAATTGCAAACAACGCGACTTAATTATGTGCGCACCGCCGGAGAGGAGGTCCCCTACAAGGGCGTTGCTCCCAATTTGGGATCGTGCCATAATGAGTTGGAGGATGAGAATAATTTCCCGCAAGACACTGCGGTTGTTTTGGGAGAAGCCTGAATATGCCGATGCGGAGCAACCACTTAAAGCCTGGTTTAGAGAAGCATCCAACGCGGACTGGGCTAGTCCCGCGGCGATTAAGGCCGCATTCGGCAATGCCAGCATCGTGGGCACTAACCGCGTGGTGTTCAATATCGGCGGCAACAAGTACCGACTCGTGGTCAGGGTGAACTATCCGTACCGGGTAATGTACGTTCGTTTTGTTGGGACTCACGCGCAATATGACCGAATCAACGTGGAAGAGATCTGAGCATGAAAATTAGACCGATCAAGAACAATCGAGACTACCGTGAAGCGCTGAAGGAAATCGACCGACTGATGGATGCCCGGCCAAACACCCCGCAGGGCGATCGTCTCGACGTGTTGGTGACCTTGGTAGAGGCATGGGAAGAAAAGCACTGGCCCATTGATTCGCCTGATCCGGTCGAGGCGATTCTGTTTGCGATGGAGCATCGCGGTCTTTCCCGGCGCGACCTTGAGCCACTTATCGGGAGCAGGGCACGAGTGGCGGAAGTACTCAATCGCAAGAGGTCACTTACGTTGCCAATGATTCGTCGTCTCCACGAAGGGTTAGGTATTCCTGCCGAAGTGCTAATCGGCGAGAGCGTAGCCGCATGACGGCGACTACTTCACCAGGTTTTCCTCATAGTTCCATTGACAGAGGCGGAAGGAGAGGGTCACAATGCGCCCGACTCACTAGACAACCAAACGAAGAAAGGAAAGGTGACGGCATGCCTTCCATAACAGGATCTTTTTCGGGAAGAATCACGAAGCAGTCCGCAATGCCACTTGGCGACCGGCCCAACCATGAGATGAGTATTGCCGAGGTTAGCGGCACGCAGAAATCAGCCGATCCGCTGTGGAACGACGCGGGTATTACCTACTGGGGCGTTACCGAGTTGCTCGATGGCGAGGGTTCGCAGCGCGGCTACTACAATAATGTCCACGGTGATAAGGGACGCGACTGGGGAACGTTCGAGGGCAAAGTCACCACGGCAGGCGGTGGGATGACCGTTGAGGGGAGCTGGAAATTCGCCGGCGGCGATGGCGTGTTCCGGGGCATCGCTGGCGGCGGCAAGTTTAAGACGGTGATGAAATCGGAGACCGAGCTCGAGGCCAGTTGGGATGGCGCCTACGAACTGGCCCAAGCGCAGGCGCAATGAGCAACAACACAGCAGGGCCCGCTTCGCATTAGGAGTTTAGCGGCTGATTTTGCTAACAGCCTTTGAGTCTTTGCGCAAATCCGGAGAGAATGCTCGGCGCTATCCAGATCTAAGACTGACGAATAAGAACTTCCCTGGTACTTCGCGTCCAAGTGCGATGAATGTGGTGAAGAGATGAGTTGTTAGATTGCTCCATCACGTTCAGCAAGCCACTCTCTGAGCGCGTATTTATTATTATTCACCACACTCGAAAGGTATCGTCTTACTCATGGATGATGGTTGCGTCTGCCCGATAATACGCGCAGAAATCTTTGTAGGTTGACAACCCGTGTCATAAAGCCAGAAGGCGGCGTAAAACTTACCGCCATCTCCAAATAAACCAATATCGGTCGTTCTTTTCAAGAGAACCTTGCGCGATGCGACGGCAGTAATCTCAACCTTACGTGACGGCGATGGTCCATCCGGCGAAGGTTTTCCTGTGACTTCGACTAAAACTAATGTTGAATTCGATGGCCCCTCTGCATCCCCTTCTCCAATGATGGTGTTCCAGAAAGTAAAATCAGGTTTAGCGAGGACATCACGCGAGAATGTTCCTTTCCCATCGTAGAACAACATCGCTTTGATGGCAGTGATTTTGTATGGAGGTGTAGAAGGTACTAGGCGTACTGCTATCACTTCCAGATTTGCGGAAAGTATTAGCAAGCCGATAAAGAGCGGTGCGGCAAACCTCGCGCTCAGAACTAATTTACCCATGACAATCTCCTCTCTAATCAACGCTAATCATATCTGCCACCAAATCGCCTGGATAAGATCGCATAATGCATCTTCTGATTCGATAAAGAAATCAGGAAAACAACCCATCAGTCTGCGCTCTAGCTTCTTCATTAGCAAAAGCGACTAGCATTACCGGAACGACTGAAACAGATAACATAAGAAACTTGTTCATCGCTTTGTCCCTTTCATGGTTTGGAAAACTCACTCGTCATCGCACCGGATTGGATTTTCACAATACGATGGAGCACCTGACTGCTTGATCAAACAGAATTTTCTGGCCAAATTGTCGATTGTTCGGAAAAGAAACCTTCTCCGTGGAAATCCGGAATCTTTCTAGGGAAAAAAGCGGGATCCGATGGACCCTAATGATTGCTCGCAGATGCTAAGCTTTCGGGAGCGATAACATCAGCACACATTATTTGTGCGGTAAATTAGTGATATGCATTATAGCAGTCTTGTCGCAATGGACAACCCTTATTTGGAAGGCCTCATTTGCATAGCGCGGCAAGCTTACCATCAAGCGTCGAGTATGTTGTCACGGGAAATCAAACGCCATAAGAGTTCTAATGTCTGCCGATAATGGGCAATGTCGTGACCAACCGAGGGGTCTGCTGTAATATGGGAGCACCGAAGTGGCGGACCACTGCGCAAATGCGGCGATGTGGATTGAGGAGCAACAGCGGCGCGAGGAGATGTCGGCGCGCGCGACGAAGGAGATCAAATGAAACTTCGAGCCAGTGTTTTGGTTATGATGATGCTGTTGATATTGGCATGTGTCTCGCCAGCGCAAGTTTGGGCTTGCGCCTGCTGCGCTGATGACGGCGAATACGGCATTAGTTTTAGCAGACCGAGCGCCTACCAACTGGGCCTGCTGAAGCAGATCCAATTTAGCCAGACGGCGACCTTGTTCACTAACGCTGCGGGTTTTGAGGCCGTCCGCGGTTTGGTTAATCCGAAAGAAAGCTACGCGCTCAACGGCTCGTTCGCCGGCGGTCTGTGGAATCTGGTTTTCCGGGATGGCAAGCTTCCCGGCACTCTCAACTTGCGGCTGCCCGCCCGGATGTTGAGCTACCGAGCCGACATTCATGACCAACAAACAGGCGGTGGTGGTGGCCCCTTGCTATACAAAGAGTGGCGCTTTGAAGGCCAGGTCAACGGAGCCGGTTTCTTCCAACGGGGGTTTGCTGCTCCAGTCAAATATTTTCTTGTGCTGCAGGGGCGCGGGAATAACTGTGACAACGCCGGAGACTTCACTCATTGGCGACTGGAAATTACGGGCAGAAAAGCCGCGTACGCCTTCTTTGGTGAACTAGCCAAGCTTGGCCCGGAGTCGTCTGGCGATCAAGGGGCAAAGCCCTGACCTGCGGCCACGCTTCGCGTCTTTTTCAGGGAGCGTTACGTTCAGATACCTACTTACACGGCACTGTCGCTGGCGCTGTTTTAACCGTCGTCATTTCGATTCCGGTTTTAGGACATTTCCAGGTCGCAACGTAGCTGTGAGGCTGACTTGCAGCGCTGCTGCAATTTAGTTTGCCTTTTGTCAGTACCCACTTGCAGTCTTCACAAGGCTCGGTTGGAGATATCTCGCCGAAATTAAATCCTGGTGGAGCCTGATCAATCGGGCCGTCGGGTAATGTCTCGTAAGTCTTAGGCACATCCACATAATCGTCGCGAACGTTTAGTACTCCATCGCAATCCGCATCGGCAGCAGGGTTGCATCGAGAACCAGGCCTTACTGCTTGTCGCCAACGATCGCAGCACACCCTTGAAGGAAAAGTTGATTCGTGGGCGTTGGCCCAATTCTCACATAACTGAGCGGACCCTGACACCCCAAGGACGGTATAGACTACAGTCCCACACGCCGAATACGTGATCTCGCACCTCGCACCGACTTTCCTGTGCGTCACGGTAGTTGATTGCAGTTCTTTGCAGCGGTAAGTAGTGTCAAACCAATTTGGACCTTCGGAGGTGGGTTCTGGTGCCGTGCAAGGAAGGTCATCTTTTTCGTCGCAACAAATCTCACGATTCGCCAGTGCCCTGTGCACTCTCCAATAATCTTCACAGAAGTCGGTACCAATTTCTCGTGCGCCCGACTTGTAGCACTTCCCCCCTTTGCAGGTATTGATCGACAAGACGCATTGGCCTGTTTTTGTAAACTCCACGGCGGGCGTTCCGACCCAGGGACTTACGTTCACTCTTCTTTTACAGTCTGAGCCGGCGGCCGGGTAGTCTTCTGGCTTTGGTAGTTTATCTTCACAATCCTTCGTTTGCGTTTTATGCAAAACCGGAAAAGTGAAGGTTAAAAAAAGAGCCATGTTCAAAAGCAGGATGCGTCTCATAGCATTCTCCTTTTAGTAGACCTTCAAAAAAGGCTGCGATCCAATGCTCTTGGTGCATCGTCTACGTAGATCGGACTTGAAGAATCCACCCACTCCCGTGGGTGGGATTTCTGACTTTTGAGGCAAAGCCTACTGCCGCGGTTCTACCACGCCTGCCGATCAAGACACAAGGGTCACTGTTAAAGTAAATTCGGCCCTTCATTCAGAAAAAAACTTCGCGAACTGTCCTCCCAAAGGTAAACTGAGTGCCAATTACGCAAACTAGACTCATGGAATAATCAGGAGGTCCCTCGTGAAAAACCAGTTTCTGCCCACTTGGGCTATCGCGCTCTTCACCTTATTGATTATTGTCCTGCTGTTTTCGCCAGGATATACCACTGCCTCCCAGGACCAGTCGACCATCGCTAAAGACTCTATTCAGGTCACGGCGTTCACTTTCAATGTCTACAAAGGTAATTACGACAACTGGAGTTGGGTGCCGCTCATGAAGTATCGCATCAATGGCCCTATCGCGAGCGGGAGCCAACTCTATGTTGAATTCACCATTCCCGGCACGGGGCAGTGGGTAAAGTTTGACTGCAAAACCGACAATATAGAGAAAGACTACTGGTGGGAAACTGAGTGCGGAGGCCGAGACATTCCCGAAGACAAGGGCAGCACCTACACGGGCCCAGTGAACTTCGTCATAAAAATGCGTAACGAGCTAGCTGGGACCGACACCACGCTCTTCACCGGCAAGATGAAAGTTGCAAAGGCGCATTCCAACGAGGTGGGCCCCAAGGCAGTTAACAAATGGGTCTATTTCGTGGACCACGACTGGAACCTACCCATTGGTTACGTCTTTCTTACGCCCGATAGCATCAAAGGATGGAAATTTCCGGATTTCCATGTGGCATTCTGGGTTCGAGGCGAGGCCGTGAGGTTTGATCCCCATTTGTTTTATCAGGGTAAGGAAGTAGGTAAGACATTTTACCAGGGTGAGGAGGTGGGCAGGGCCAGTTGCGATTCCGAGATAGAGAACGGAACGACGCATTACCTCGAGGAATCCGTTCCGCAAAAAGCAAAGTGGGCTCGCGTGAGATGCAGCTTTCCTAATATAAAAGGGCAAGACACAACCGGGGAAGGGCCTGGCATGTTTGGGCCGATGTACACGCTCGCCGCTAATCCTGGCGAATATGAGTTCAAATTACTCTGGAATAATCGTCTCGCAAGATCCATAAAATTCACAGTCGCTCCTGGTGGCAAATTCGACAATGGCATAGCCACGTCCAACAAGCTTGGCAGCGACCGCGTTATCGTGCCGGTGCAGGTAATCGGAGACCAGGACGGCCAGTGGAATCGAACGGCGTGGAAGACCGAAGCGTTCTATGGTAACCCGCTCACAGGCTTCACGCCTGTGCCATAAAGCGGAGAGTTTGGCGCAACTCAATCAAATTTCCTGCCACAAATCTCGGCCGGCGGTGTTTCCACTTTGAAGGCAAAAATATGAGAGGAAATCCGTCTATGTCAAAGAGAATATCGATCGGCCTCGGCATTAGTTTGGCTTTAGTCGCTAGTTTGGCCTTTGTAGGTTGGGTCGCGAGTTCTAACGTCATTGCTCAGAACGTATTGACGGGCGATTGGAAGGCCTCCCTTCAGGACGACTCGGCCAGAATCAATCTGAATTTTGAGCGACGCACCGAAAAAGGCGGCAGAAATCAGATGGGTCAAACCTATGATTTTGCCGATTTGCAAGGCTTGAGCCGCGAACAGGTGTTGAGCGGCGGCCCCGTCAAATTTAGCCTTGTGCGTGAAGCCGGAAGAATTGACTGCGAAGGCAGTTTTCAAAATGGCAAGGGCTCTGGCACGTTTCGTTTTACGGGAAATCAGAGTTTTGTTTCGGCAATGAAAAGCCGAGGGTTTGACTTCGAAGAGGATTCAATCTCAAACGACGGGCGCCATTCTGAAGACCGGCTTTTCACGGCTACGACGTTGAATGTCACGACAGCCCTTGCCGATGACTTGTCCTCGGCAGGTTTTGGCAAACTCCGCGTCGATGATCTTTTCAAGGCGGCGATCTTCAAAATCGATTCCAAGTTCATGCGCGAGATGAAAGCGAGCGGCTTTCCTGACCTGGGCATGGAGGAACTAGTCAAAGCGAGAATTTTCAAAATAGACGCGGGTTTCGTGAGTCAGGTAACTCAGATGGGTTTTGACAAAGAGCCTTTTGAGAGCCTCGTCAAAATGCGGATCTTCAAAGTTACGCCCGAGTTTATCACTCAAGTCAGCAACGAGGGGCTGACGAACCTTTCGGTTGAAGACCTTGTGAAGATGCGCATATTCAAGATCGATAGCGAGTTTATTCGGCAGGCAAGAGCGGACGGCGTGCCAATCGAAGTTGAAAGACTTGTGGAACGGCGCATTGGCGTTGCGCGCAAGAATTAGCTGGCAGACAAAACGAAAAGCCGTGTAACCACTTCTGATTCTGCCCTCGAGGGCTAGGAAACAGCGCGATCGGTGATCTCCAGGCCCTTATCGATGATCGCGAAAGCCTCACGCATTTCGGCTTCAGTGATACAAAGCGGGGGGTTAGTGAAGAACGTGTTCCATCGCACAAACGTGTAGAGTCCTTCTGCACGGAAGAACTTGCCGAGTGCCTGCATCTCAGGTGATGTGCCGTTGAAGGGCGCCATCGGCTCGAGTGTCCGGCGATTTCGCACCAGCTCGACTATTCCGAACAGACCAATGTTGCGCGTGGCGCCAACCGACGGATGACGACGCTCGAGATCCTCGAGCATGCCCCGCATCACGGCCCCCATGCGCCGCGAGTTCTCGATGAGGTGATCTTCTTCATATACGCCGATCGTTGCCAGCGCCGCGGCGCAGGCAAGCGGATGGCTGTTGTATGTGAGACCGCCATAGAACACGTTCTTCTCGAAGTGATCGGCGATGTGCCGCCGCATGCCCACCGCACCAAGTTGCACGTATGCGCTTGTCAGGCCCTTGGCCATCGATATCAGGTCGGGCACAACCTGCCAGTGGTCGACCGAGAACCATTCGCCCGTACGGCCGAAACCGGCCATAACTTCGTCGGCGATGAGGAGGATGCCGTGCTTGTCGCACAGCTTTCGTAATCCCTGCATGTAGCCGTCCGGCGGCACGAGAATTCCGTTGGTGCCGACAACCGGCTCGACGATGATCGCCGCGATCGTCTTTACACCTTCGAGCTCCAGTATCTCCTCGGTCCGGGCCAGCACGTCCTCAGTCGGATCCCAGCCTTTCTGTATGCCATGGTAGAAGTCGGGGATGCGGAAGACGCCGGGGATGCCCGGCTCCGCTGCCCACCGGCGCGGATCGCCAGTCAGAGTTAGAGCGCCCGCCGTTCCACCGTGGTACGAGCGATACCGTGCGCCAATCTTATGACGCCCGCTGAACATCCGCGCGATGCGGATCGCATTCTCGTTCGCTTCGGCGCCGCCATTTGTGAAGAAGAAGGCATCGATGTCCCCGGGTGTAATCTCCGCGAGCTTCACGGCCAGACGCGCGCGCACGTCGGTGGCCATGAAAGGGTTGGCATAGGGGAGTGTCGAGGCCTGCTCTTGGATTGCGCGAACCACCCGCTCGTCGCCGTGACCGATGTTCACGCACATCAACTGGCTATTGAAGTCGATGAAGCGCTTTCCTTCCGGCGTCCAGAAGTAGACTCCCTTCGCCCGCGCGACGGGAATCGGATCCACCGCGGACTGGGCGGACCACTCGAAGAGCGTGTGACGGCGGCAGAGATCGACGATCTGCTCGCCCGACATGGTTTCGGCAATGGTAGTCATGAGACCGCGATGCTATCCAAATCCAGTCCGTTTGACAACGTCGCAGAAAATGGGCTTGCCCCAGCCCAACTGGGAACAGCCTTCAGTGTCAAGAGAAAAGATCCAAGTCAGACAATCTCACAGGTCAGGAAGGCCCGCCTCAAGTTGTTCCAGCATTCAAGGTCACTAGAGACTCTTCAAGCTTGACTGATTTCTTGTTATTAGAGGGCCTATCAAAGTTGGGCGGGGGCAAGCCCACCTTCCTGACCTGTGAGATTGTCTGACTTGGATCTTTTCTTTTGAGCCTAAAGGCTGTTCCCAGTTGAGCGGGGGCAAGCCCACCTTCCTTACCTGCAAATTAGCGATAGCTACTTCGACTTATATTGAAACGTTACCCTGGTCTCCTCTTCCAACACCAGTGGGCGAACGAATCGATAAGATTTGCCGGCGCGGGGAACTTCCACTCGCACCGGAAGAATACCCGCTACCCGGCGCTGAAGATTGAGCACATTTTGCGACGGCGCGTTGAGTTGAGCTGCCTGGTTCTTGCGTGCCTGTTCCTCGATTCTTCGGCTGTCCCGATCGGTGATGGCACTGCCGGTGACCTCCACCACGGCACTGACGGAGGCGACTTGAAGCGTGGTCCCCAGCCGAGCCGGCTTCGACGCCGTTAGCTCAAGTTCTTGCTGAGTGTTGCTGAAGTTTGGAGAGGCAACCGTGACCCTCACCGGACCCGGCTGCATTCCTGAAACCACCCAGCGACCGTCTCCATCAGAGTTGGTGGTGAGACTTGTGCCGGTTTGGGTATTGACTACCGTGACCGTCGCGTTGGTGATTACACTGCCATTAGGATCCACCACGATTCCGCCAATTTGTCCCGGCCCCAATTCACCGAGCTCAATGCCGGTTTGGGCCCAGACGTTGTTTTCCGTTTCGATGCCGTCCAGATTAAAGGTAAGAAAGTTCTGGGCCGCCGCAGGAAAGAGCTCTGCGGCGAGCGCGTTGCCACCGAATTGCCGCACATCAAGCCGATCCGGTAGAGAGATCTCCCACGTCAACAAGTTGACAGGAATATCCAGCTTTGGCAGTCCCATCTCATAAGCGCCGCTCTTGGCGAATCGCATCCCTGAATTCAGATAAACAAACGACACCGTGTATGCCCCGGCAGGATTGAATCCAGCGCGCAGTAGCGGGACGCGACTACCATCTGTCCCGAGCACCGGCTTGACCCTTTCGCCTTCCACCTCCGCCGACAAGAGTGTAGCGCCTGGGGGTAGTTCCACCCTCACGAACGGTTGCGCGTGGTTTCGCACTCGCAGTGTCACTTCAGTGAGAGATTTTCCTTCCACGTTGGTCAAGGTAGTGATGGTCGCGCGCTCAGCTACGGCTGAAAGTACGCGAGCGTCGGGAAACTGGGTCCATTCGAGCTGTAGTTTGGGTGTGTCCCCGGGTCGCCGGTTGTAACGAAACGCTGCCTGTAGCGGAAACCGCGCCAGAGATCGTGTGATGGCTCCCGCTTCTCTGACATCCATGCGTCGCAAGCCCCCGCTCTCTGACGGAGTCAATTCCATAGCGCCAACCCCTTCAACCAGGAGCTCGCCGGTTTCGCGTTGCGCGCCTGCGAAGGCAAGCAGAGGGGCGTCCACTTTGGTGTCGCGGTTGGTGCGCTCGATGGCGACCAGAAACTGATGGTTGCGTCGGGAGGGCTCGTGAACTCTCAGAATCAATTCACCGTCCTGAGTCTCGTTGGTGTCTAGTGAGCTGCCTGTCACTTCGGTCAGCTCAAAGCCCGGCGGCAAGGGCATCCTAAACTCGGCCGCTTCACCCTGGATCACGGTCAGGTCGCAAAGAGCGATGATCCGCATTTGTGATTCGCCCACGGAGACCACCGACTTGACGTCGGAAAGAAAACGCACTTCGCGTTGGGCGACAGGCGCAGCAATCTCTCGGGTTGTCCACCAAACTCGCGCGGGCTTGCCCGGCTCGAGCGACGCTTCAATGATGGTGCGGCCATTCGTTGTGGTCCTGCTGGTAATCAAGCCTGGCTCAACCCGAACATTCGCGTGGTTGCCTGCCAGGTCGAGGCTAAGCAGTGAGCTACCGGCTGACGGAACGGGCACGACAAAAGAAGCCCGTCCGGCCTCTGTTACGAGTGCGGCGGCAACCTTCAAAGCGACCGAAAAGCGGCCTGGCTTGTTAATGATCGCGGCATGGGTTGCTCCCTCCTGAAGCAACGGCAGGGGACTGCCAGACTGACTTGCCTCGAGAATTGTCAGACCGGTAGTGAGCGGGACCTTCGTCGGCCCTTTATCCAGTACGGTGCCCTCGATATCGACGGTGCCAATGAGCCTCTGGTCTTCGACACGGAGCCGAAAAGCAGCGCGCGACAAGACAAATGGAAGCGGTGGCGCGTCAGGAGCTTTTAGCTTGCGCGTGGCGAGTTCGTTGAGCCGGTTATACTCTGCCAGCGAAAGAGTCACAGTGCCCGCTGAGGCCGGTGATGGGAGTGCGGCGTCGACCGGCAGATTTCTCTGCTGGCCATAAGCCGCCGTGGTTAATAGAAGTATTAGGATTATCGACCTGCTCATTTCACACCTCGCTTTTTGTCACGTTGGAAATCAAGCTCCACAATCGGCGTTTGGTTCTCACTGGTTAGTTCTGTTACCAGGAAGATAGAAGGACCGAAATGTGGGAAAGCAAACCGTAGGGGAAGGTTGCGCGCCGGCTTAGAGGCGCGTTTGTTATCGCGCAGACGCGAGACCAGCTTCATCGTGTCGCCACTCGCATCCGGAGACACTTCACCTTTCGAGCCTGGCGTCTCGGTCACCGAAGGCAGATTGGCGACTCCTCGCAGCGCCCCCGATTCCGGGGCCCCGTAAGGCTCGATGCGAAAGCTGCCGGAGATACCTGGAAGCATCGTCAATTTAAAAAGCGGCGAGTGGTGCAATAACAAATGAGATTTCGAAATTGGCAAATCTACCGCCACCAATGAGAGTCGAACACGGCCCTTGTCGATCCACGCCGGTGTGCGATCAAGATATGAAACTTCCACGACGAAGGCAGCGGCGTCCTCTCCCGATTTCGTTTTTTCGAGCGGCAGCAATAGTGAACCATCTGCAGCCCGTCCCGGTCTGATCGGGCGGCCGGCTACTGAAGCGCTCCATAGCACAGCGGTTGAGGGAAGATTGAGCTTCAGGAAGTTTCGCTGATTGTTGCGCACCGCGAATCGCGACTGTACCAACATCTTTCCGTCCGCGGTTACCAGCGCGCTGTACTCGGCTTCTTCGATATTCGCCGTGAGCACGGCCTGCGGTGTGTAACGCGCCACGTTGAGCGAAAGCGCCCGGTGCGATTTGCCCTCCGCTGGTGGCAAACGAAATGCGACCAGCGATGGTGATTGCCGGCTCGATATCAGTTGGCCCAACTCTGAGGCTTCGGTTTCTTCCAACCCACTTGCCTGTCGCTCTTTAATCTCACCTGCGCCCAGGACCTCGACGGCTACGCCTCCGGTCTCGCGCTCGGCCGCGGGAAGCCGAATCAGGGGCACGTCAAGCATGCCGGCCCGCGGCAGTCGCAGTTCTCCACTCACGGTAAACCTTGCCGTGTTCTGCACCGGTTCGATGAAGGTGACGGTTAACTGCCGAGAAGCCACGTCCCAGTCGGCAACCGTTGCTCCAGAAACCTGATTAACGTTGAACTGCTCCGGTAACTGCACGCGGACTTCCGGGGCGAGACCCTGCAACACCTCAAGATGAACCTCGGCGCTGATTTGAGTCGCATCTTCGCCCAGTCCAACCAACTCGGTGACTGCGCCCCGCAGTCGGAGCGTTTGATTGGCGCGTTGATCGTCCACTCGGCGCCTCCAGGCAAAGGTCAGAGGTTCGTTACCGTGTCCGTTTGCAATCCAACTACTTCCAGACCCCGTGTCGGAGTGCTCCAGGAGCAGCCCGCCGGTGATGCGTACGTCAACGCCCTGGCGCATCAACTCAACCTTCGCGTGCGAGACCGCCGAACTGCTGATGGGGAGCTGAAGGATATCTGTTCCCGCGACAGTTGAAACCGGGGCGACGATCTTCAGGATCAACACGGATCGCCCAGCGCGGGAAAAGAGAAGTTCGCCGGCTCCCGGGCCCTTTTCTCTGGGACGGGCGACGAGCGTGACCTGGCGACCGTCGAATTGCGCCTCGCGGACAATCAGACCGTCGGGCATTGCCAGTCGCACCCAACCATCCTTTATTACATCTACCGTGAGCCGGGCTTCCCCGGATGCAAGATCGCCGTCGACCTTGAGGTCATAGTCGATGCGCGTTAGTGTCGCCTCAACTGGCGGCGGCGCGGGTTCTGCATCTACCGGAAAGGCCGCACGCCGCAGGGCAGCGTATTCACCTATTGGGAGCACCACCCAGCCTGTCGTGGTAGCACTAGTGTTCTGCGCCAGGCACGCAGCACCAGCAAAAGTAAAAGACAGTGTCAGGCAGAGCGATCTGATTGCGATTGCCGCGATCCTTGAGAACAGAACCGCGGTTGTCGAGCGAGTCGACTTGGCCGCAGGCAAACTTGATCGCGGCGGGCTCAAGGTCAACATACCGAGTCGTTTCATTGTGATTCTCCTTGGAAGGACCTGCACACTGACCCGCGCCACACAACCTCATTGACTCTGGCGCACTGCGGGTTTCTTGCCGGCGCTAAGCACACTTCCAGATGACACGGCAACTTCGAGAGGTGCCGAACGGGTTCATGCGTACTTTGGTTTCGGATCGAGACCGGCGTTTGGTCTCAAGTTAATAACTTACGCTGACCAATGCGGGGGAGACCGCGCGAGGTTTCTATTGCCAGGCCTATGATGCAGCGAGTTCGAGGAAAGGTAGCCTCACGCGAGGAAAGATCGGGTCATTTTCCATTTTCCATTTGACATCATGAAAAATGACAAATGAAAAATGTCCCGCTATCATCCTTACAAAACTAACTTCCGGAGGATTTCGTTTTGCCGCTCGCGGTGTGGGCCATTCCCAAGTTGTGCGATGTAGTATCAAACGTCGTGAATTATAGCTTGCAGTTCGTGTTGTGGATCCAGGGCGAAAGCGCCCTGAAACGCATCTGGTATTACCTCAATCACAAGTTTACGGTCGGAAACATCGAGGTCTCGGCTACCAGCCTGGTGCTCGGCCTGATCGTGTTTGTCAGCGCCGTAGTCCTCGCGCGTTTTGTCAGCTCCCTACTGCAGCGCCGCATTGCCGCTCGAGCCAATCTTGATCCCGGCATCCGCTACACCATCGCCCGCCTCGCAAACTATTTTCTGATCACCATTCTACTCACTCGATTTTCGTTTACTGGTATGGACGCGCGAACCGAGCCGTCATCCCCAGATCAGAAGCGATATCAACTACCGCATTGCCAAACTATTTCGAGAGCGGGGAATTGAGTTCGGCCGTCCGGTGCAAGAGCTGCGTCTGAGCAGGCCACCGCTCGTGAGTGACAACGCTGCCAGCCTACTCAATGAAGAGGACGCCATCGAAGCTGACTCGACGAAAGATTAGCCAGGCGGTTGATGGACAGATCAATACCAGCCGGTAGCCAATGGATCCTGGCATTCAACTCGAGAGCACCACTCACCCACGGAACCATTTGCGGTAGCCAATGGATGCTGGCATTCAACGAAACCTGCAGCCAGTCAAGCTCTTTACTGGGACCGCGGGCGTCCCGCCCGCAAGCGCGCCGCAGGCGCGCATGCTCAACATTCACTCAACGCAGAACGATTTGCAGTAGCCAATGGATCCTGGCATTCAACGAAACCTGCTGCCACTCAAGTTGTTTACAGGGACCGCGGGCGTCCCGGCCGCAGGCGCGCTGCGAGGTGCGATATTCTCCGACAACAAAAACCTGTTCGCGCTTCGCGCTCATTGCGGGCGAGGCGCCCGCGGTCCCAGTGTTCACGTTTGAGTGCGGCGGCTGTTGGATTGGGCTTCTCAGATTTTTCTTTGCGACTTTCCCGGCATATTTGCAGAATTTCTTTGAGCGCGTTAGGCTAGCAGGTGTTACTGAGTGAATGTTCAT
Source organism: Pyrinomonadaceae bacterium (assembly GCA_050748205.1). GTDB lineage: Bacteria > Acidobacteriota > Blastocatellia > Pyrinomonadales > Pyrinomonadaceae > PSRF01. The sequence continues at coordinate 27,660 of JBOGOU010000288.1, forward strand.
TCAGTCAGGACAATTGGCAATCGGAAATCGACAATGAAATCGACCCTGACCTCATTGCGGCCCTCCGTGGGCGACAAACGCGAAGCAATTCTGCGTGCGGCCATTCAAGTGTTTGCGCATAATGGCTACTTCAACTCAAAGGTCGCGGACATAGCGAGCGCGGCCGGTGTGGCGGATGGCACCGTATATCTCTACTTTAAAAGCAAGGAAGAGATCCTTCATTCGATTTTCGATCGATCGGTCGAAGAGGCCATCGCAGATGGTCGAAAGCAGCTCAAACAAATAAGCGATCCGCGCGAAAAACTTCGTCAGATTGCCTTATTACATTTGGAACGCCTAGGCGCCGATCGCGATCTTGCGGTCGTGTTTCAGGTGGAGTTGCGAGGCTCGACAAAGTTCATGGAAGAGTTTTCCGCCACGGGGTTTGCGGAATATCTCAGTCTCATTCGCACGACCATCGAGGAGGGCCAACGTGCCGGTGTGTTTCGCCCAGATTTGAACGCCAAAGTCGTGGCGAAGATCTTCTTCGGCGCCCTCGACGAGATGGCCACCAACTGGATTCTCTCCAAACGACGCTACAAATTAGCGCCAATGGCGGATCAGGTTTTGGATATTTTCCTCAACGGAGTTAGCGCGAGGTGAATTCGCTTTCCCAAACTACGGAAGAACGGGATCTGAAAACACGTGAGATCGTGTCTTCGTCCACGTCAGAGCCCAGCACGCTTATCGAGGTCTTTGAGCGCATTGCCGTAGTCCACAAACGTCCCGACACGCTCAACTACAAGCGTGACGGACGCTGGTTGTCGATCTCAGCAGACGAAATGCTGGCGCGCACCCGCCGCATTGCCGCCGGTCTTCATTCCCTTGGCGTTCAACATGGCGATCGCGTGGCGATACTTTCGGAAAGCCGTCCTGAATGGACGCTGACCGATGCAGGCTGTCTGTTTGCCTGCGGCATCGATGTGCCGATCTATCCTACGCTGACTCCACCACAAGTGCGTTACATTCTGGAAGACTCGGGCTCGCGCGTCCTCGTGGTTTCTAATCATGAGAAGTTTCTGGAGATGAGAGAAATTCTCGCGGAGTGCCCGGCAATTGAGCACGTTGTCTTTTTCGACAGTGCGGGTGTGAATCAGGACGAGGGGCTGACACTCGCCGAACTCGAGAATCGCGGTCAGCTTTTGCTGGAAGAGCAACCCGGGGTAGTTGACGTTCTCACGCAACGAACGAACCCTGGCGATCTGGCGACAATTATTTATACGTCGGGTACAACGGGCGAGCCCAAAGGCGTAATGCTTACGCATGCGAATCTTGTTTCGAATCTGCTCGACGGCGCCGTGCATCTTTCGTTTGGACAGGATGATATCGCGCTTTCGGTGTTGCCCCTCTCACACATCTTTGAACGCCAGGCCATGTACATGTATCTCTATCAGGGCATGGCTGTTTACTATGCTGAGTCTCTGGAAACTATTGGTCCCAACCTGCGCGAAGTGCGACCCACGATACTGGTCGGAGTGCCTCGCATCTTTGAGAAGATCTATGCGCGTATCAAGGAGCGAGTCGCCGAAAAAGGAAAACTCAACGTCGCTATACTTTTCTGGGCTGTTTCGGTAGCAAAAGACTATGCGAGGTTTCAGATTGAGCATCGAAAAGTCCCTGCATGGCTGGCGTTCAAACACCGGCTGGCGACTCGGCTCGTCTTCTCCAAATGGCGCGAGGCTTTTGGTGGTCGCATTCGCGTGCTTGTTTCGGGCGGCGCGGCCCTGCCTGAAGAGTTGGGTTACATCTACCTCGGCGCAGGCATTCCCATCGTTCAGGGTTACGGCCTTACAGAAACGTCCCCGGTGATTACAGCTGGAAGGCTGGAAGACAATCGTATCGGCACGGTCGGTAAGCCGATTCCCAATGTTGAGATTCGCATTGCCGCTGACGGTGAGATCGAAACACGCGGACCAAACGTAATGCGCGGCTACTACAACAAGCCGGAGGAAACACGATCTGTTTTTACCGCGGACGGCTGGTTTAAGACGGGCGACATCGGCACGATCGACGCCGATGGTTTCCTGCGCATCACGGATCGCAAGAAAGAGCTGTTCAAGACCTCCGGCGGAAAATACATTGCGCCTCAACCAATCGAGCAGATGATTAAAGGCTCTCGGTTTGTGAATCAGGTAGTGCTCATCGGCGACGGGCGCAAGTTTCCCGCGGCGCTAATCGTGCCTAACTGGTCGCAAATTGAATCGTATATCCAACTAAAGGGAATCAAAGCACCCAATCGTGCAGAACTTTGCCGTCATCCTCGCATCACCGATCTATTTGAGCGACAGATTGCCGACCTCACTTCCGACCTGGCTCAGTATGAACGCGTGAAGAAGGTGGCCTTGCTGGAAAACGAATTTACAATCGAAGGCGGCGAGCTGACACCTACGCTGAAAGTAAAGCGTCGAGTGATTGACGAGAAATACAGGCAGGTCATTGATCGCCTTTATGATGAAGGCAACGGGTCAAGTAACTAACTATCCCGGAACACGACCCTCTGGCATCCGATCTCTCATAGCGGCAAGAATTCGTTCCGCAACCTCACGCGCGGCTTGCTTCAGTAATTGCTCAGTATAAGCAACGTTGGTTCGACCTGGGATTCCCGGAGCGACCACAACGGGACCCTTGCGATATCCCTGTTGGTAGGCATGCCCGCTGGTTGCAAGTTTCGCTGTCGTCGGCGCAAATACCCAATACTCGACGTAAATATCACGGAGATCGGCGTCGTTACCGGAACGCATACTCTCGAGCCGCAGGTCAAGCAAGACAACATAGGTTTCTTTTTCAGCTTTGGCTCGCTTTATCGCTTCGCCACGGTTCATGTCGCGATGTGCAATGTCAACTTTGACTGAAGGTGAATCGTCGAGCCGGTCGGCACAAGCCTGCACCACGCTATCGAAAAAGTACGAAGGTATTTGAAAAGGATTACCGTGCCGCTCGCTACCGACGATGAAACTCAGCGCAGGTTTTGTCTCCTCAGGAGGTTTCTTCTCAACTGGAGTTGTTTCAGGCGAGGGCGCCGCAACCGGTGTTGACCGTGGTAAGCGCCGTCCTGATTGTGAGGCGACCGTGCCGGCGAATACTGTGATCAGTGTTACAGCGGCAACCACCATTACCCCGAAAACAGACGGGCGTAAGCAGCGGGGGTGGTTTGTCATATATGTAGCCCTCGAAGGTTGCGACCATTCTATCACCACTGAGACTGCGGGCGTCTCGCCCGGGTGGTGGGTCAGTTTGGTTAAAGAATGTCCGATAAACTTTAAGTTTTAACGGCAGGGCGCGGCACACCGCGCGCGTTGCCAGAGCCTTTTTTGCTTGTGCCATAGAATAGGTGTCGGGTGTCGGGTACCGGGTGCCGGTTCAC
>JBOGOU010000289.1:0-45566 GCA_050748205.1 Pyrinomonadaceae bacterium
GTATGTCGTCGCATTGTCCCCCATGCTAGTCATGCGCCAGTCAAGCGTTGCCTACTTGACACTTCCCTTGCGACGCTTGACAGCAACGTTGACAAGAGCCGGGCTGAATTCTTGGTAACGCTATGGTAACGAACTTTCCTACAAACCCCTGCTAACGGGTACAAGCGCGCGCGAGGTCGGAATCGTGACAAGTGCCAGTAAGAGCGAGACTTATGCTACTCAATGCGACTCAAGCCAACTCACGACAAAACGCCGAATTAGCCCTTTCACGGCGGCGACACGGGTTCGACTCCCGTACGGGACGCCATACTTCCTAAGAAATCCTAAGTTTCGTCTGAGTAACGAGCGGCCGGTGCTCGCGTTAATGGACTCGCGGCTCGTGGTCGATCGAAGCAAACATCAATAACGCAACATAAATCGGCTGTTTTCGCTCTTTGGTTGGCGAATGCTACCGCAGTCCTGCGGCGATGACATGACTAAGAACATCTGCGACACTTGTTCGCGCGTCAGTTCCGAGCGCTCTACCGATTCTATTAGACAACGGAAGCTGATCACTGAGGATTGGGAGTTTCAGAGGCTGAAATGCGAATTCTGCTGGTAGAAGATGAGCCGCGCATGGCGAACGTGATCACCAAAGGCTTGCGAGAGCACAGCTATGCGGTGGATGTGGCTCAAGACGGTGACGCCGGTCTGTATCAAGCCTCAATCAATGATTACGACGTTATTGTGCTCGATGTGTTGCTGCCTAAGCGCGACGGATTTGACGTTTGTCGTGAACTGCGTTCACTAAGAAACGCAACTCCGATCTTGATGCTCTCGGCCCGATCAGCCGTCGACGATCGCGTGACTGGATTTGACGCGGGAGCGGACGACTATCTAACCAAGCCTTTCTCTTTTCGAGAGTTGCTGGCACGGATTCGTGCCCTGCTGCGACGTGATTCACAGTTGCGTTCTGACGTTTTGGAGATTGCTGATTTGATTATCGACTCAGCTAGCCATCGTGTTTGCCGAGCCGGCAACGAAGTGGAGCTGACTGCGAAAGAATATGCCTTGCTGGAGTATTTGGCGCGCCGTGCCGGTCAACTGGTTTCGCGCGCAGAGATCGCTGCTCACGTTTGGGACGACACGTTCGATCCTTTCTCGAACTTAATCGAAGTCTACATCAACCGCCTTCGGAAGAAGATCGACGGAGACCATACACTGAAACTGCTTCACACACGTCGTGGTGAAGGCTACATCCTCGAATCCCGCCACTGATTTGCAATAGTCTATTAATCTTCCATTAAGGTAGCCCTCGGTATACTCGGCCCTCGATCACAGACCGGGTATGTCGAATCAAGCGAGAACGAGGGCAGTCCCCCTGGCGGTGTTATTGGCACTGATCTGCCTGTGTGATCGATCGCAGGCACAAGTCCCCAGCCCTTCTCCGACACCGCATACCACAGTTACGAACCCACCAGGTTCACTATTAAATTCGATCACGCTTGATGAAGCCTTGCGACTCGCGAACGGGCAAGCATCGACTCTTCAAACCGCCAAACTCAATGAGCGCATCGCTGCAGAAGATTTGCGACAAGCGCAAGTGGCTTTTCTACCAAAAGTCAGCGCCCCTCTAAGCTACATCTACACGACACCGGCTCTGGGTTTGCCACCTGGAGAACCGCGCGCACCAAGTTTCATTTCCAGTGATGGGATTAGTGTGTACAACGCCCTCGTTAACGTCTCCGGAGATCTTGATATAGCCGGAAGACTCCGCGCTACGCTCGCCAGGAATCGCGCTCTGCTGGCAGCTGCCCACGCCGGGACAGATGTGGCAAGGCGGGCGTTGGACCAGGCGGTGATTGAAGCGTATTACGGACTTGCGTTGGCAAGCGCACAACACCGCGCGGCCTTAGTAAATCTTTCTTCAGCGGAAGAGTTTGAACGGATTACAGCTTTGCTTTTGAGTGGAGGCGAGGTTGCTCCCGTGGACCTGACGCGCGCGCAGTTACAAACGCTAACGCGTCGCGACGAGCTTGAACGAGCGCGCATAAACGAGGAAGTCGCGGCCGGAGCTTTGCGGGTTCTGGTGGGTTATGAATTCACCAAACCGATCAGCACAACCGATCTGGCCCTCGCGCTTCCCACTGATTCTGAATATCAGCAGTTCAAGGCTGAAGACGTTTCCCGCCGGCCAGAGTTCACTCAATTAGAGCAACAACTGCGTGCGGCACGACAGGAGATCAGAATCGTCCGCGCCGATCGTTTACCGTCGCTTTCTTACTCGGTGAATGGCGGCTTTGATACTGATTCGTTAAAGGGGCCGCGCCTGAAGGAACACACTGGTGTGTCCGCCGCGATTGGCTTGACGGTGCCGATCTTCGATTGGGGCGCCAGCCGCAGCCGTGAACGCCAAGCGCGTCTGCGTGTGGACATCGCCGAGAATGAACGAATTCTGGCGCAGCGAGGATTCACCCAACAGTTCTATGCGGCGCGAGCCCAAGCCGCCAGCGCCGCAACGCGCATCAGTCTGGCGCGCGAAGGCGTGATCAAGGCCCAGGATAATCTGGCGGCATCAATCGCCCGTTATCGTGCTGGGGAAGCGCAAATAGTTGAAGTCACTGACGCCCAAACCACGCTGGTGGAACAACGCAGTGCGCTATCGCAGGCGACCTTCGATTATCAAACGGCGCTGGCGCGATTGCGTCAGGCGACAGGACAGTGAGAGTTCGTATCAGAGACGCGCGCGTAAGCAGTTCCGACGAGTCGTAACCGTCACTAAGAACTTCTCTGACAGGACCTATCTGGGGATATGACGAACATGAACGAGAAACAAGCAACCCGACGGCGAAATCTTGTTCTGGTCGTGGCATCGGTCGCACTGATCGCCTTGATTCTGATCATCCTCATTATTTGGCGATTGAGATCGGCTACTGAAACTGCAACCGAAGTCACGCCGACAGTCAGCGTCAAGGTGGTTAAGGCTGAAAAAGAGAGCATCGCCGCGCAGATTACGGCGGTCGGCACTATCTGGCCGCGCGAAAAAGCCGACGTCGGCGCGAAGATTAGCGCCCAAATAAAGAAAATGCCTTTGCTGAAAAACAAGATCGTACGCGCCGGTGAAGTCATCGCCTTGCTGGAATCAAGAGACCTTCAGGCTCAACGAGCAGAGGCGGTAGCCGCGCTCAACGAAGCCCGCGTGAGTGAGCGCAGTCTCGTTACGGGCACGATTCCCAAGACAAACGCCGAAGATCAGAAAGCATTGTTTGACGCGCGCGCCAAGGTTAGAAACGCGCGCGCAACCTATGAGCGTCGCCGCGTGCTGTTCGACAAAGGTGGCATCTCGAAAAAAGATTTGGAAGCTTCTCAACTCGAACTAACAACGGCAGAGGATGAGCTGCGCTTGCAGGAACAAACCATCGCTTTGCGAACGCGGTCGCTGAATCCGAACGATCGGGCGCAGGCGGCAGCCAGAACAGCGCAGGCGCAACAGAGAGTTGCGACTCTGGATGCGCAACTAAGCTACGCGATCATCCGGTCGCCCATCACGGGTGTCGTAACCGATCAATTTCAATACGAAGGTGAATTCGCAGCAGCCGGCGCAAAGCTGGTAACGATTGCCGACACCAGCACAGTGATCGTGAAGGCTCCCTTCTCGGACACCGCCGTGGCTCAGCTCAAGACCGGCGATGCCGCGACAGTTGTGCCCACAGATACCTCTGCCGAAGAGATGCACGGACAAATCACGCTGCTCAGCCGATCGAGCGATCCCACCAGCCGGACGGTTGAAGTCTGGGTCACTTTGGGGAACGAGGCCGGAAGGTTGCGAGCGAACGGGGCCGCGCAGGTGACCGTGTTCGCCAACTCAAAAGACGATGCGATTGTAGTCCCGGCGTCGGCCGTGACACTGGAAGCTAGTGATGCCAAGGAAGGGACGGTAATGGTCGTCGATGCACAAAACGTGGCGCATGAGACAAAAGTAACAATCGGAATTCGCACGGCTGACAAGATCGAAATCGTCGAAGGACTGCAAGGTGGCGAGACTGTGGTTATCGAGGGGAATTATGCATTGCCCGATGGAACCAAGGTTGAGATCGCGAAGGACGAAGAAAAGAAAGAGGAAGGCGAGGAGAAGTGAAGTCGGAACCGCCTGCGTTAGCGGGCGGTCGAAGTCTTGAATTAGGCGCTGGGTGCTCTGGCTGCAGTTCAACCGCCCGCTAACGAGAGTGGGTGAAAACTCCGAGGCTTCAGCGCCAAAGGCGCGAAATGTAATAGCCCAGGGCAACGCCCTGGGTGAGATGTCGTTGAATTTTGGCAGCGCTGAAGGCGCGCAATATGTGTGTCCCAGCAGGGATTTCGCGCCTTCAGCGCGAGAAACCCTTTAACTGAATCTGATCCTTGGGCCGCTGGCCCAGGCTGTTATAGGGGTAGGGAGAGGCGATTGGTTTCGCTCCCCCTCCCTCCGAACCGGACTGGCGGTTCTCCCGCATCCGGCTCACCAGTCAGTGGTTCACCTCCGAGAGGTTTGACGCTGCACCGCGTGGGCCGCAACAAGAGAGAACAGCCCCTGCGTGGTAAAGAAAGCATTAGGCCAAAGTTGATTGTCACGTTTCCGAGCACGACCACGACGCTTAGCCCGTTTGCGCAGAATGCTGCGCAAGCGCATCCGGAGCCATTGGTCCAGAGGTATAAACGTCGCGTAGTGGCTGTGTTTGAAATATCCAAACCAGCCTCTCGTGACCGGGTTGACGCGCGAGATGATCACCTGCAGGCTTTGCCCGCTGTTGCGCTTGGTGAGCACACGAATTTTGTCCTTCAGCTTCTTCAGGCTCTTACGCCGCGGCCAACGATAGCCGCGCTCGAAGTGGTACCCAAGGAAGTCAAAGCCGCCATGTTTAGTGGCATTCACAATCCGCGTCTTTTCCGGGTGCAGCGTCAAGCCGGCAGCCGCCGTCCATTGCTGCACCAGGGCCAAGGCTCGCTGAGCTTCTGCCTCACTGCGACACAGAATGACAAAGTCGTCGGCATACCGCACCATCTCATACCCACTCGCGGCCATCAGATGGTCCAAGGGGTCGAGATAGATGTTGGAAAGCAGCGGGCTGATGACCGCCCCTTGCGGAGTGCCCGCTTCAGGCTGCCACAGCTTCATTCCTTCCAGCACTCCCTGCTGCAGGTAAGCTGCAATCAGGGCCAGCACGGGTCCATCCGCGACTTTCTCTTCCACCCGTGCGAGCAGTTGCTCACGCGGGATGGTGTCGTAGTAGCTTTTCAGGTCCGCGTCGACTACCCAGTTGTAGCCTTGCTTCAGCAAGTAGTCGACTCGGCGCAGGGCGTCCTTGCAACCGCGCTGCGGACGAAACCCGTAGCTGTGTTCAGCAAAGTCTCGTTCGAAGATTGGTTCCAGCACTGCGTCCAATGCGGTTTCCGCCACCCGGTCGCGTACCGTCGGGATGCCCAGCGGCCGCTGTTCGCTACTGCCCGGCTTGGCTATCCATTTTCGGCGCAGCGCCTGCGGTCGATAACTGCCGTCTTGCAGGGCTGCCCCGAGCTGCTCCAGGTTCGCTTCCAAATGTTGCTCGAACATCTCGATGGTTTGATGGTCCACTCCGGCAGCCCCTTTGTTCGCCTTCACTCGCGCAAAGGCCCGCAGCAGATTCGCCGGGCGGTAAACCTTATCAATCAGACTGAACCATTTGCCTCCTTTCACTCCCTGTTCGAGAGCCGTCAACATCCGTTCGCTCCAGACCGCCGCTTCTGTCCACGCCCAGCGGGCGCGCACTTCTCCAGCTTGCTTAGCCTCAGGCACTACCGCTGGTTTTCCTTCCGGCTGTCTGTTTCGCACGTATCCACCTTCCTGCGCTCCCTTCGCTCCACTCCCATTACGGAGCTTCATCGCTACTATGGGCGCTCTGACTCCTGCCTGCCGCTCGGTTCTTCGGCTCCTTTAAACGCAAGCATGAACACCCTCTTGCCCGGCAGTCAGGTCTCCCTGATTCACGCGCACAGCCTTCCTGACCATTCCGTCTCCACTCACCTGGCCCCCGCGGTCGTCGCTTTGTCACGCTACCCATCAGCGCTACCGCTGCCCTTCTTGCGGGTCAGACTTCGCCACAAATGTGCAGGCTCGTCGGGGATACCCGGCCGTATCGAGTTCGTCATCCTACGGACTGGTCGTTCACCTCCTGCTGCTCCCCACCCCGCCTCTTGGCGACGCAGTTGCATTTGGTTACAGGTCGGAGAGCGTATCCCTGAAGAGGACTTTCACCTCTCTGACCACGCGCGCTTTCAGGCGCACACATTTCGCGCCTTTGGCGCTGAAGACAGGGAGTTTTCACACACTCTCTTACGCAGGCGGTTCTGACAAACCCATGAAACTTGCTCGCGTAGTTTCATATCAATCTCGCGCAATCGTTGTAATCGTAGCGCTGCTCTGTGCTGCCGGCCTCTATGGCGCATGGCAACTACCGATCGCTGTTTTTCCGCAAACTGACTTTCCGCGCATCGTAATCATAGTCGACAACGGCGAAGCGCCCGCCGCGCAAACGCTTGTTTCCGTTACGCGTCCCATTGAAGAAGCGATGAACGGCATTCCCGGCATCGCTCGCATCAAATCGAAAACGGCGCGTGGCTCTTCCGAAATCAGTCTTTACTTTGACTGGGGCGTGGACATCATCCAGACGCTGCAACTGGTGCAGGCGCGCCTGTCGCAACTTTCGTCGACGCTTCCGCCGACCGCGCAAATCCGAAATGTCGAACGACTGACCTTCGCCGTTTTTCCGGTAGTGGGCTATAGCCTGACGTCAGACAAACGCGATCAGGCGAGTCTGTTCGACCTCGCGACCTACGTAATTCGTCCGCAGCTCGCGCGGCTCCCGGGTGTTGCAATCGTTAGCGTCGCTGGCGGAAAGACGCGCGAGTTTCACGTCACCATCGATCCTGATCGGCTCGTAGCGCATAACGTCTCCGCACAGCAGGTGGCCGACGCGGTACGTGCTTCCAACATCATTGTCTCGCCGGGGTTGATCGAAGAGAACCATCAACTCGAATTAGCGCTCGTCAGCGGACAAGCGCAGAAACCCGACGACCTCAACAACATTGTCGTGGCGACGGTGAACAATGCGCCGGTGTTGGTAGCCGACGTGGCCACGGTTTCGGGCGGCGTTGAGCCGCAATACACGATGGTCGCCGCTGACGGTCGTCCGTCGGCGCTCGTCAACATCAATCGACAACCCGACGCGAATACAGTCGCCGTCGTCAGTGCAGTGCAAGAGACACTGGCCTCGATGCGCGGACAAATCCCAAAGGATGTGCGCGTCGCGGCTTACTACGATCAATCCTTGCTGGTGCACGACGCGATCAATTCCGTGCGCGACGCAATTCTGATCGGATTGCTGCTTTCGGTGGTGATCCTTTACGCGTTTCTACGAAATTGGGGAACGACGTTCGTTGCGATTCTGGTGATTCCGGTCACGGTGCTGGTCACGTTTCTGGCGATGGGCCTGGCGCGCCTCAGCTTTGATCTCATGACGCTCGGCGGCGTCGCGGCGGCAATCGGATTGGTAATCGACGATGCCATCGTCGTGGTCGAGAACATTTACACGCATATCGGCAGCGGCCAGTCGCGGCGCGAAGCCGTGCAAGCGGCAGTCTCGGAGATTACCGTTCCCATTATCGGCTCGACGATTACACCCGTCGTCGTTTTTCTTCCGCTGACAATTTTGACCGGCGTGACCGGTGTCTTCTTTCGCTCGCTTACGTTGACGATGTCGGTCGCGCTGCTGACGTCTTTGGTTCTGGCGCTCGCGTTTACGCCGGTTCTGGCTGAGCGTTTTGTGAAAGTCAAACGGCGCACGGCCAATGATGAGGAGGAGGGCCAGCCGGAGCACGCACTGACCGCCCAAGAACTCGAAGAGCAGGCCGAGTCGGGGCGTTTCTTGCACGCGATCATTACGCGATACGAATGGGTTTTATCGCATGCGCTCGACCGCCGCTGGATTGTAGTTGTGATCATTGCGGCCGCCCTGCTTGGATCGTATCTGCTTTACCGGTCGCTCGGATCGGAGTTTCTGCCGGAGTTTGATGAGAGCGCGTTCGTACTCGACTATTGGGCGCCGCCGGGGTCATCGTTGGCCGAGACTAATCGCATGCTGCAGCACGTGGACGAGCTTTTCAGGAAGACGCCGGAAATCGAAAGTTACTCGCGCCGGACAGGATTGGAGCTGGGTTTATTTGTGACCGAACCGAATACCGGCGACATTGCGGTGAAGCTTAAGCCTGGACACAAGCGCAGCACGCAAGAGGTAGTTTCGGATCTGCGTCAGAAGATTCTTGAAACGGAGCCGGCTTTGGAGATTGAATTCGTTGGCATCGTCCCTGACGTGATTGGCGACCTTCAGGGCAACCCGGAACCGATTGAGATAAAGCTCTTCAGCGAAGACGCCGCGGCGCTGCAAACCAAGGCTGACGAAGTCGAAGCGTCCATCAAGAAAATTCAGGGCGTAGTCGATACGAAGAACGGCGTTGTCGTAAGCGGGCCGGCGATTACCTTCAAGATCGAGCCGACACGGGCTGCCCTTTTTGGCGTGACGCCGGAAGACATTGCCAAGGCTGCGTCGATTGCGATTCGCGGCGACCCGGTGTCTTTCATTTTGCAGCAGGATCGGCTGATCAACATCCGGGTGCTGTTTCCGCCGGACCTGCGCACATCGCTCGACAAGATTCGCGCGTTACAGATTCGCTCGGCGTCCGGTCAGCTCTTTCGAATGGATCAGGTCGCGCAGGTCGAATACGAAAAAGGGCAGACGGAAATTGAACGCGAAAACCTGCGGCAGATGGTTTCGGTAACCGGCCGTTTGGAAGGAAAGGACCTTGGGACTGCCATTAACGACATTCGGAATCAACTGGCCAAAGACGTGAAACTGCCGCCAGGAATGACAGTTGAATACGGAGGACTGTATCAGGAACAGCAGTCTAGTTTTCGTGAGTTGGCAATGGCCCTCATCCTGGCTGTGCTGCTTGTGTTCATCACCTTGCTCATCGAATTCCGTTCTTATGCTCATCCGATAGCGATCGTAACCGGTGCCGTGCTCGCTCTCAGCGGTGTGTTACTCGCGTTGTTCATTACCGGCTCGACGCTGAATGTAGTTTCGCTGATGGGGATGATCATGATCGTCGGCATCGTCGCCAAGAATGGAATTCTCATGCTCGACGCCGTCGAGGATCATTTGGCCGCTGGCGACACTTTACGAGAGGCCCTTCTCCGCTCGGGCCGGCGGCGTTTTCGACCGGTATTGATGACGTCTTTGGCGGCAATGCTGGGGATGTTGCCTTTGGCTCTGGCCATCGGGGCGGGTGCGGAGCTGTTACAGCCGCTGGCGATTGCGGTTATCGGAGGATTAACGATGGCCTTGGCATTATCGTTGGTCGTGACGCCGACGGTCTACGCGATCTGTAGGAGAGAACCAACACAAAACCAACCGAGTCGTGCGCCTTAGTCTCTTACCGCAACGCGGTTGAGGAATGGATTTGGAGTAGACTAGTTTTCAAATAGGAAGGAACCGAACATGAAACTCTTACTTAGCTTTCTCGGAGCAATCCTGGCCGTAAACATGATTTCATCAACCGGCGAGGCACAGGAAAAGAAGATTAGCCGAGCCAAATTGCCGCCCGCAGTTGAGAAGACCGTAGCCAGTGAAAGCGCAGGGGCAAAGATCAAAAGCCTGGCCACCGAAGTCGATCACGGTCAGAAATTTTATGAGTTGTCTTTGACCGTCGACGGTCGCGGCAAAGACATTCTCATCGACAAGAACGGCAACGTCGTTGAAGTCGAAGAACAAGTGCAAATGGATTCCCTTCCCGCAGCGGTGCAGGACGGACTCAAGCAAGCCGCCGGTTCGGGGACTATCCAGGTAATTGAATCATTGACGAAGAATGGACAACTCGTCGCCTACGAAGCCCATGTGAAGCATGGAAGGAAACGATGGGAAATCAAAGTAGGTCCAACTGGCGAGAAGCTAAAGTGACCTGACTGATTCCCAGGCGCACCCACAAGAAAGGTCAAAGTCACATGCGAAGAACCGGAAGACCGCTTTGCCTCTTCGGCATGGTCGCTCTTGAAGTCGTGCTCTCGACAGTATCTGGGCACGGACAAACAACTCCAAAGCCCTCAGCGACTCCTATCGCTTCTCCCACTCCATCACTCGAACGGCAGTTCTTCAAAAACATTCTTAGCGATCAGAAAGCGATTTGGACGGCGCCGCTCAAGCTTCACAGAGACGATGCGAAGTGGATGGTGCCCGTAGGTGTCGGGACGATGGCGCTGATTACTACTGATCGCATAACGGGGGATAAAGTCGCTGACTTCGATCGCCTGGAAAGACCCAGCCGAATTGTAAGTTATGCCGGCTCGACATATGGCGTCGCTGCGGTCGCCGCGTCGTTCTACTTTATCGGTCGCAAGAAGAACGATAACCGCGCCCGCGAGACGGGAATTCTTAGTGGTCAGGCACTCATAGACAGTGAAATCGTCGTTCACGCCCTGAAAGGAATCACCCAACGCGTTCGACCGCAAACCGGCGGGGAGCGTAGCGAGTTTTTCGAGGGAGGAAACTCGTTCCCCTCGGGGCATAGCGCCCAGGCGTGGGCCGTAGCTACGGTAATTGCGAATGAATATCACGATCACCCCCTGGTGCAAGTGACCGCGTATGGCGTCGCGAGCGCCGTAAGTATCGCTCGTTTCACTGGCGGAAAACATTATCTTTCCGACATTCTAGTTGGAAGTCTTTTGGGATATGGAATCGGTAAGTATGTGTATAAGAAGCATCATCGTCAGTCGTCTTCTTCAAGTGACGACGATGATCAAGCGCGAGAGTCTCGATGGCCCGCGATCAGACCTCAATTTAATCGCGGCGCACGTCAGTACGGGGTCGCGCTGATGTGGAGCTTCTGAGTTGTCAGAAGTAAGATGGCCCTGTTTAGGTGATGTGCAGGTAAAACAATCGCTGTTTATGCTTGATTCGGTTCGGACAAGGCTGACTTTGTGGTACGCGGGCGTATTGGCCCTCTCGCTCATCGCATTTGCATTTCTTGTTTATTACGCGGCGGCTGCAATCTTCTACGAGCGTCAGGACGAATCCCTGCGTTCAACGGCCCAGACTGTTGCCAGCGCCTACGTGGAGGAGTTTGAGGAGCTACACTCGCTCGGCGGAGCGGGCCAGGTCGTTCTGGCGGAAATTAGTTTTCCCAACCGTCACGTTCAGGTTACTGACAGCAATGGCCAGCCAGTGGCCTCGTCCGGAAACGCAACAGAAACCGTTGTGCTGATTCCCTCGGCTGCGCTCGAAGAGGCACGCAAACGTGGTTCAACTCTTGTGACACTCAACGGTCTGCGCATCGCCGTTGTTCCAGTCTCAACAGATCGAGCGCTTGGATTCGCGACGGTAGCGGAACCATTGAGCGTAATTGACGATGGATTACGTCGCTTGCGACGCGCCTTCTTTGGCGGAGTTCCACTGATCTTATTGTTTGCATCAGTCGGTGGATACTTTCTCGCTCGAAAGAGTCTCTTGCCCATAGCTTCAATGAATTGGCAGACCCAACGCATTTCAGCGGGGAGCCTATCTTCACGGCTCGATGTAATAAATCCCCGAGATGAGCTCGGTCGTCTGGCTACGACAATCAATGATCTGCTGGCGCGTCTTGAAACTTCCTTCAAAGAGCAGCAGCGATTTATTGCAGATGCCTCTCATGAACTCCGTACACCGTTGGCGGTCTTGCGAGGGGAGACTGAGGTTTCGCTCGTGAAAACTCGTACAGTTGCCGAGTACCAGGATTCATTGTCGTTAATTAAAGACGAAGCTGAACGACTCTCTCGCATCGTCGAGGATCTATTTATTCTTGCTCGCCAACCCATAGATGCGCCTGCCGCTTTGATGAAGGAGTCGGTGTCTCTGAATGAAACTGTTAGAGACTGTGCTCGTGCGGCGCAAGTGCTGGCGGTCCGCAAGGGTGTGCGGCTGAAGACGGAGAGCGACTCTTCGCCCATAGTCCTGGAAGGCGACAAAGAGCTGCTCAAGCGAATGATTCTGAATCTACTGGACAATGCAGTTAAATACACTCCCGAAGGCGGTGAGATTTCTATTACGCTGGCGAGACAAAACGGAAACGCTCAAATAGTGGTGCTTGATACTGGAATAGGAATTCCTCAAGTTGATCAACTGCACGTCTTTGATCGTTTCTATCGTGTGGATAAGGCTCGCTCGCGGGCGCTCGGAGGCGCTGGCCTAGGACTGTCAATTGTGGCTTGGATTGTCGAAGCGCACGGAGGAAGCGTGCACGTCGAAAGTGTGGCTAATCGTGGCAGCAAATTCACGGTTCACTTGCCAGTGAGATCCAAATAAAAGACCTCAGCCCAGCAAGCGCGAGTCCACTAAGAGTCCAATAAGCGTTCCCGTGAGTCCGTTAAGTGCGGTAAAGTGCTATCCATGCCGCTAAGTTCCGTCGACTTACAATAGGTCGCTTCTCTTTCACGGCGGCGACACGGGTTCGACTCCCGTACGGGACGCCAAATTCCTCAGCATTTTTGCGATCTATTCTTCCAATAAGCGGCGAAGAAATTTCTTAATGGACCTTTCTGGATGCGGCGCGAAGTTCATCGCACGTGGATCACTCATTTCAAAGCCACGTCCATTCGACTGCGATATGCCTTAACGACAACCACAACTTGAACTTGGCAAAGAAGTTCTGCAGCACCTTGATGCTCCACCGATTGCCACAGTTCGTCGAAAGTCAAACATCACTCATGCCAGCTATCGTCGGATGCTACCGCCGTCCTGCGGCGAGGACATGAACTTGTCCCAAGAACCTCACTAATTCTCTACTCAATCAGCTTCTGGCGTGAAATGAAGTTTAGGGCGACCTGCGGTCAGCGCCCTAGATCGCCCTAAAATCATTTCAGCATCGACTGAAGGGCTCTCATCTAGCCTACGGCCGACCCAATACTCCGCCGATTATGTCACCGAAGATGTTACCGCGCCCTCTTTCTCTACCATCAAATCCATCGTCATATCCCTGCCGGAAGCCTTCACGGAAACTCCGTCGATAAAGTCCACGTTTCCGAACTCGTTGCGGTATCCGATAGTGGCGTCGCAGAAAGCGCTGTGATCCCGAAAATCGAAATCTCAGCCGCTCGCATGGTCATTCCGGCCAGCTCGAAAGCCAGCCCGGTAACCATTCTCGAAGGCGATGCGCCGGACTTCCCCGCGATTGAAGAAGTCATCATCGCAATCACGAACACGACGGTGCCGGCCGCGGAGGTCGCTGTCATCATCGCGGTCACGGTCACGACAGCGGCAGTGGCTCTAGAAACGAGAGTTGTGGTCTCCCTCAAGATGGCTATTCCGCTTTACCCGGACTGAGCCCTCAGTGCCACCGTTAAACGCCTTTGTAAAAGTCAAGGACACCTCAAGAATTTCTCAACCCCCGCAAATATCCTCTACCCCTCGGAATAAAACTTAACTCCGTTTTACTACTGGTACTGCCGCCCGGCGCGACCCTGCCAGGAACGTTGTCGCCGTCCAAGGAGATAAGACGATGAAGAGGTTACAAGTAATTCGTTTCACCATTGCTTCACTTTTTGGTCTCGCGTTTGGGCTACTTTCTTCTATACGGCCGATACAGCGAGTCCATCTTCGGGGAACGTGTCTGAAGGCAACCCAGTAACGTGGAACGGGCCGACTTTCATGACGCCGACGGCGTCGTCAACCTGTGCCGGCCCGAACGATGCGAGCTGCGATAACTTCAAGCTGACCATCACCCCACCGGTCTCTGGCAGTTACCAGGTGAAGATCACTATTCAGCCTTTCGGAGCTGGCGATTGGGGACCTGCAAGTCTACGATCCAGGCGGCAACGTAGTGGGGAGCTCCGGGAATGCTCCCGGCGCGACCGAATTCGTCACATTGGACAATCCCGCGGGCGGCATCTACACAGTGGCCGCCGCACCGTTTGCTCCGTCACCGGGGGTGCCGGGAAGCTACGCCGGGCGCGCCGAGTTGGTCAAAGTGCCGACTCCGCCACCGGCGCCGCCGCCGGGTACCGAGCCCGTTAGTTACTTTAACCATGTCGCGCCGGCCCCGCTGGGACGCCCCAGTAGTGACGAGCCGTCCATAGGTATTAACTGGAAGAGTGACAAGGCGATGTTTGTTGGGTCGTTGGACACCTATCAGGTCACGTTTGACGACTGCACTTCCCCGGCAATGGCTACTTGGAAGGACAGGAGCTTTATCACCACCTCGCTCATTAGTCTGGATCCGATCCTGTTCACCGACCGGTTAACGGGGAGGACAATCGTTTCTCAACTCTCCGCCAAGTGCAGCAGTATGGCATTTACGGATAATGATGGCGGTCCGGACAGTGATACCACCAACGACTACACTCCCAGCATGGGCTGCGGCATTAACTCCGGCGTGGACCATCAGACCGTGGGTGGGGGCCCGTTTGCAGCTCCGTTGACCCGCAACCCAAACGGCCCGCTTTATCCAAACGCCGTTTACTACTGCTCGCAGGACGTTGCGCTGGCGCAGTGCGCGCGCAGCGACACTGGCGGCCTGACCTTCGGTCCGGCAGTCCCCATCTACGATCTTACTGAGTGCGGCGGGCTCCACGGACATGTCAAAGTGGCCCCTGATGGCACCGTATATGTCCCCAACAAAGGCTGTAACGGAGAGCAGGCAGCCGTCGTCTCCGAAAACAACGGCATCACCTGGGATGTACGCCCGGTTCCCGGCGCCTTGCCCGGCGAGACCGACCCGTCCATCGGGATCGCAACCAACGGAAATGTCTATTTTGGCTGGGACAACGGTGGCGTGCAGCCCAAGATCTCCGTCTCGACAGACAAGGGCCTGACGTGGTCAAACCCGGTGGACGCCGGGGCCGGGTTCAATATCACAAACACCGCCTTTCCGGCTGTCGTGGCGGGAGACCCTGACCGCGCGGCCTTCGCTTTCCATGGCTGCCCGGGCTGTCCTCCCGGTGGCCTCGGCGATGACCCGAACTACCCGGGCGACTGGTTCCTCTTCGTCGCCCATACGTACGACCGCGGCGCGACTTGGACAACTGTCAACGTGACTCCGAATGACCCCGTCCAGCGTGCCACGATCTGCACCGCTGGAATCAATTGTAACAATGGGACCAGGAACCTCTTAGACTTTTTCGGCGCAGAGGTGGATCGGCAGGGCCGCGTGCTGGTTGGTTACGCCGATGGCTGCGTGGGTAATTGCGTCAACGCACGGCCCAACAGCTTCACCGCTGTCTCCACCATCGCACGGCAGGTGAATGGCAGGCGGCTCTTTGCCCAATTCGACACAGTGACTGTGCCGGCGGCGCCGCTGGTCACGGCCACATTCAATGCTTGCCCGAATCCCAGCGCTGTGATTCTGACGTGGTCGCCGCCTGATGATCATGGCTCGCCGATTACCTCTTACAAGATCTATCGGCGGACAGGAACCAGTGGCAGTTTTGCACTGCTGGCCACGGTTCCGGGCAACGTCAATAAATATAGCGACAACACGATTAATCCGACTCTGACCTATTTCTATCGCGTGACGGCACTCAATGCGCGAGGCGAGGGCGCGGCTTGCAGCGAGGTCAGCGCCACTTGTCCGGGCGGCGGACAGCCGGAAGACCCGTGCGTCTTTCCTGGTGTCACCGTTTTAACCGACGCCACCGGCGACTTCACCCTGCCAGTCGGGATGCAGTCAATCTTCGGACCCGCACTCGACCTCCAGAAGCTGTCGATCGCGGAACCATTTAACCTCGGACCAGGCAAGCTCATGTTCGTCCTGAAGGTGGCCAGCCTGCAGAACGTTCCTCCCGAGACCACCTGGCCTATTCTCTTCAGGTCTCCGACCTCACCTACTGCAACGGATTTTGCCGCCCGAATGCACACCAACGCTCTGGGGCAGGTATTTTTCACCGTCGCCACCGGGGCAAACAATGTGAACCCCGTCTTGAATCCCGGTGTGCCGGCCGACGCTGCTAGTAGCTTCAGTACCGACGGCACAATCCGGATCGTGGTCAGTAGAGCGGCCATTGGTAACCCGGCGCCCAACCAGGTGCTCGACATGTTCCTCGTTCGTGTTCGGTCACCCGAGGGCGGGGCCACGGCCACTACTCCGGACAATATGCCTGACAGTTTGGCACGTACGGGCAGTTACACCCTCAAGGGCAGCGAGAACTGCCAGGCACCGAATCGTCCGCCGGACGCAGTTGACGATTCGGCCACTACAACTCGGAATACTCCGGTTGTCATTAACGTCGTGGCGAACGACAGTGACCCGGATCTTGACCCGCTGACAGTAACAGCGGTTAGTGATCCTCCACACGGCACGGCCACGAACAACAACAACGGGACTGTCACCTACCGGCCAGACAATGGTTTCATTGGCAGCGACAGTTTCACCTACACCATCAGCGATGGCCGAGGTGGTTTTGACACGGCCACGGTCAGAGTGACGGTCAACCCACCAGGCAATCGTCCACCCGATGCCGTCGACGACACGGCGACGACGTGCAAGAACCGGCCGAAAAGGATCAACGTGCTCGCTAATGACCGCGATCCTGACGGCGATCCGCTGACGGTAGGCGCAGTGACCCAGCCAGCGAACGGTTCGGTAGTCATCAACAGCGACAACACGGTGACCTACACGCCGCGGCGCGGCTTTGTTGGCACCGATAGCTTCACCTATACCATCAGCGATGGCCGGGGAGGATCCGATACGGCCAGAGTAACCGTCACAGTAGGTCGCTGCGATGGTGACGAGGACGATGACGACGACTTCGATGACGACGGTGATCGCGATGACCACGATATCGACGACGACAATGACGGCGTTCACGACGACCGGGATATCGACGACGACAATGACGGCGATCGCGACGACCAGGATAGCGATGACGACAACGACAACATCGACGACGAGTTTGACAATGAGTCGACGAAGGAGTCGCAGCATTCGAGCTCGCCGAGCTACGCTGGTGGTAGCCAGACCGACTCCGTGATAGTCGTCGATGCCAATACGTTGTTGTTGACCGCGCTGGTTGAGGCGGCCGACGCTCAAAACCTGACGGTGGAGATCTACGATCCGTCGGGCCTGATGGTAGCGCGTTCGGTGGCGACGCCGGGACGAGCACTCGCCGTCGCGCCGGTGAGGTCGCCCGGCAACTATACCGTACGGGTCCGCAACAACGGGACGGTTACCGTTCCGTCGAGCACAGTCTTGATCACGAGCTCGAGGTGGTTGAACTTGGGAGCTGCTGTGTATAGGCCCTTTGGCAAAGACAGCAATGCTCTTGTGATCGAGAACATCAAGTACCTCGCGTTGCGAGTGGCACTGGGCGCCGTACCAAACCGTTTGGCATAGCCAGAACCCAACCGTGGATAATCATAGTTGGTTGTCCACGGCTGCACCTTGCTGGCACTACTCGCACGTGAGAACATTTCGATTTGTTACGCAAGCGCTGATCAAGCCTCGGTTTGACAAGGGGGAGAGAACCTGAAGAGGTTTTCTCCCCTGATTTCTAGAATCAGCTCCGGCGTGTTTCAGGCGTCGTGAATGGCCGCGTAGCGCGTGGCTTTAGGAGCATCGATGGTGAACGTTAAGGTTTGCGGTTTTCTGCTCTGCTGTTTCCTCGTTGGCTGCGCCAATCGCAAGCCGCCGGCTGGAACAGCTCAGCAATCTACTTCGCCTGCAAGCGAGCCGGGTGCTTCTCTTGCGAGTGAACCGAGTGATGTCAAAAAGGAAGAAGAGCACGTTGCCAGCTCCAAGCCTCGCCCGCAGCAAGACAAGATCGATACTTGCGCTCTCATTACGAACCCGGAAATTCAGGCGGTGCAGGGCGAGCCGGTAAAAGAAACGAAAAGCGATGCTCGCTTTGCAGGAGCGTTAGTAATGTCTCAATGCTTTTACACGGTGGCAACGTTTCATAACTCAATAAGCCTTGAGGTAACTCAAAGGGATCCAGCCAAACCAGCGAGATCCGGCCCGAAGGATCGTTGGAAAGAACTGTTTCATCACGAAGATGAGAAAGCAGAAAAGAAGGACTCGGGCAAGCCTTTAAAGGTTCCTGGGATAGGTGAAGAAGCCTTCTGGGTCGGAGACAGCGTAAGCGGTGCACTCTACGTGCTGAAAGGGGACACCTACCTTAGAATCAGCATCGGCGGGCCAGATGATCGCACCGTTAAGGTCAAGAGGTCAAAGGCTCTGGCTGAGAAAGCCCTTGCGCGTCTCCGAAATCAACTATAGTCTTGCGCCCCAGAGGATTTGGTGGCGTGCAATGTATCGCTTTTCCGGAAGATCGCAATCCCAATTTCACCATTCAGCTTATACCGCCACGTGAATTGAGAATCTTGTTCTTGAATTTTGCAGCTGATTATCTCTATCAGCAATAGTTAAGATTTAGTAGCAAAGTAATTCAAAGCTAGGTTCTCGTCTCCCTCTTGGACCATCTCACGCATTGTTTGGCCGCGTCCGGCAACCTTTACACTTGCCGTAGCCAGCATTTCCTGCGGACTGGTAACTGGGTTCTGTCCGATCGTTCTCACCCGCTCCGCAAACTCGTCTATGGTCTCCAGCACTGACTTGGCGAACTCGTCGAAGAGCAAGTGTAATCAAATGAATGGACCAATCTTCCCCCACTTTCCGCACTAGATAAGTAGAGGGCACATAGCCTGAAACTAAATTAACGGAAAAGGAGAAGATTATGTGTAGATTCAAAACTTCTAAGAACGGGCTCGTCGCGTCCGTGATGGTTGTTTTCGTATTGTGTATCGCCACGATAACAACTTATTCACAGGAATCAGATGGCCGTCGGAAGCTGAATACGCCAATAGGCGACATAGCATTCGAAGTTGTAGGGCAGGTGACAAATTTTCCTCCTGCTGCCCCAGATCAACCGGCAACCTCTCAGCAATATGGTTACTTAAGTCTGATTAATGGGCTGACCGCCGATCAGATCTTCATTACTGCCGCTCCCACCCTCCAGAACGAAGCGACAGCTCGCTTCACTTTCTTCAGGATGCCGTCACTGAGCGTGTCATCAGCAACGGTCGGCTATGCATCGTTAATCGTGTTGGAACCACCACCATCTACCTTGATGAAACGCCGGACGGAGACTTCAACAACCGTGACAGTTTCCGCGATGGCACACCGATTCTCACTATGGCCTACCGACAGCAGGTCGTCCTCGATACTGGTGAAGCACTTCCAGGGTGCCCGGAACTGGAACTTTCACCGTTATGAACCTTCTCAAAATCTCAACTTCGCAAACGTTTGAGATTGGAGGCGAGCGTTACAAGCTCGGCAAGCGGCGGGATCAGTTCAGACAGTTTTACAGCGGTGCTCCACCTGTGTTGGTCCCACCCAGCGGCGTATTCGCTGGTTACGCGGTCGCTATCGAACCGGCAGAACCGAATTAATTTGACTGCAGCGCAAGTCTCCTTGGTTCTCGGCGAAACGCGTGAGCGGGAATAAGCCGCTAATGCCTGTCCTGCGAGCATCAGGTTCGCCTCACGCGTTCATTTGCCATGACAGAGGAGATTCTAGGTGGGCTTAATGGGTAAGGAACAATTGTCTGAGCGCGCCAACAAGTCATCACCGCATGAGTCCATTAAACGTCCAATAAGCGTTCCCGTGAGTCCTCTTAAGTGCGGTAAAGTGCCATCCATGCCGCGAAGTTCCCTTGAATTACAGTGATTCTCTTCTCTTTCACGGCGGCGACACGGGTTCGACTCCCGTACGGGACGCCAAATTTCTAAAGCACTTGCAAGATCCATCTGGTCGATGCCTCAAAGGGCTCGCGGCACAATTCTGACGCCGTACTTAATCCTAACGCTCGACGATCTGAACAGCGGAAAACCTGTTGAGACGATGGAGAGGTTTGAGACGCCATCATCTCGATCACTAACGCAATATTGCGGTTTTGCCGGGGTGCCACTTCAAGTGGCTTGCGATTCGTCATGTCGAGATATTATCGGTTGTGGAGTGATTGTTGGCCTATGCCTGGCTGCTTCTGTGGATCTTTGCGAAGCGAGCCCGCGCTTCACGGCGTGAGGCCGACGCGGCGCATGAGGTCTGTGAAGCGCGGGTCGGGGCGTAAAGGGTCGAGCGCAGGTCAACGCCCAGGTACTTCGATTGAAGGTCGCGCGCGGCGTATGCTGTTTTGAGCGACGCGAACGCCCGCTCGTGCTTGTCCAAGGCGGCGTAAAGCACTGCCAACTCGCCGGGCGAGACGTATTCTTTGCTCGTCTCTAACCGCCTTAGCATCGCCTGCGCTCGCCGACGCCATCGGCAGTGCACGAAGCGTTCTGCCCAGACTTCATGCCGATTATCAACTATTCGCTTCGCCTAGTGCAGGCAATGTCTATGCAGCGGGGCTGATGGCGACCCTGGGTAGTGACCGCCACTCACTGGACCAGCGCGAAGGGGTTAACTTTTCCCGCAGGTGCGCCGCCAAATGCAGCGCTAAACAGTTAGTCTGTCGGGAAATTCATGCGGCGGAGCAACGCCTTCCAGCGCGGGTCAGAATGCAGACTCTCAAGAGGCGGCTCTACCTTGAGGGGGGTGAGCAATTGATGTTCCTCAACCGCCTTCTCCAGAATCCTGAATGCCTCATCCCTGTCGCCTAGCGCCACGTAAACAGCAGCAATAATATAATAAGGGTTATCTTTCAATCCGCTGATCATTTGCCTTGCTTCTCGGTGTCTGCCCATCAGCGCGCAGACGCGCGCGATACCGGCGTGGGGATATCCGCCTTTAGGTATCGCCTCTCCTGATCTCTCATACGCGGCAATCGCTTCATCATGCCTGCCAGTTGGCGCGTATACATCACCCAGGCGGTAATTCGGCGTAAGGCTTCGAGGCTCCAGCTCAACCGCGCGCAGAAGATGAGGCAAAGCTTCTTCGTATTTGTGCGCCCGGTAAAGAAACCGGCCTAAAGCTGAGTGAGTCGCCGACGATACCGGATCGAGTTGCACGGCAATCTGGCCTTCGCGGATCGCTCGTCAAGTCGCCCCAGGTGCACGAGTAAGTAGCCATAGTCGGTATGCAAATTAAGGCTGCCGGAATCAAGCTCCAGCGCCCGCCTGCCCTCCTGCTCAGCGCCTGTCCAGTCCCAGTCATAATGCTGTTTGATACGAGCCAGCGAGAGATGCGCTTCGGCAAGCTGCTCATCCAATGCGATCGCCTTCAAGGCTGCGGCGCGCGCGGGCGACTCGGCTTCTTTGAAGTCTACGGTTCCAGACAGGCCTCGAAGCACCCAGGCATCAGACAGCCCGGCATAAGCTGCAGCATAATTCGGGTCAATCCGAATCGCGCTCTCGAAGTATTCTATGGCCTGTTTCCATCACTGCTCATTGTCCTTACTGTAGTGATATCGCCCGAGTAAGTAAGCTTCGTGGGCTTGCGGGTTGACGCTGCGGGCCGAGGTGAACCGCGCCTCCTCCTCCGGGGTGACCTGGATGCGGATCTCGCCCGCGACCGCGCGCGCAACGTCGCTTTGGAGCTTCAGCACATCAGTCAGATCACGCTCGTAATCGCCCGCCCACAAAAGCGCTAGACGCCCACCGTGAGTGCTGGCTAAGGAGGTCTGAGTGAAAAAAATGCGACGCATCGAGATCAGAGCCTTCCGCCGCCGCACGACCATCGTCTTACGCCACCGGTCCGAGGTTTGGCCTGCGGAGCGGTCACCCGGCGACGGCGAGTCGCCGCCGCCAATCCCTACTAACCAGTCGTAGGCCACAGAGAGTGTGGTCTCGACTAAACTCAAATCACGAACCCTGACGCCGCCGGGCAGTTTGGGCTTCATCAGGGACAAAACGCGAAAGATTGGAAGTTAACTTAGAAGGAGGATGATGATGAACACAAAAACCAGAAAACTTGCGACGCTCGTAGCCGTCGTGTTGACCCTTTGTTTGTTTTCCTTGGAACAAACATCAGCACAATCACTGAACAGCCGCTGGGTGTTTGGGCCGCATGGAAACTCGGCACAATCAGCATCAGCGCAATCACCCAACAGCACTTGCAAAAAACTCAAAGGCAGGTCGGTTTCAGTTTTTGACCCCGCCACGGGCATCGCGTCTGGACCAGTCGCAAACGCCGGTATTCTCAACGGAACGGCGGAAGATGTAATTAACTTTGACTCTGGTTTTGTCTTTACCCCTGACCCGAATGTAGTTGCCTGCCTTTCCGATCTGACCATCACCACCATTCACGGGCAATTAAAGACCAGCGCTGTAGTTACTCAAAGTGTCGTAACGGGAGATGGCACCGAATGGGGATACATCAACCCCGACACGAGCACCGGCAGATTTGCCGGGGCATAGCCGCCCCGTGATGCAGCTACCGCCGTCACCCTTCATCCGGGAGTTAAGATCATCGCGGCAGGAGATACGGGGGAGCGCCTCCTCCGATGTTTCTTCCGAGATCGCCATCGCATGCTGCAACCCGGGCAGCTCGGTCGACACTAGCTTCGGCGCGGGTAACCGCTTGGCGAAAACCTCATCAGGAGCGCCGCCGCCATTGCCGTTCAACAGTCTGACCGCAAGATCGTCGTGGCAGCTTCCCCCGTCATCGTTCGTTTTGATGAGCAATCTCGACATCGCCTTCGGCGCGGGCGGCAGGGCATCGGTTGATTTCAAAGTCTCCGCCCTCGCCATCCAGTCTGACGACAAGCTCGTCGTGGCAGGCACTTCTTCCAACGACTTCGCCCTCGCGCGCTTCAACGCGAACGGCAGCCTCGACGACGGCACGCCAAACGATAGCACCCCCGGCGACAGCTGCGTCCCTTCATTACGGACTAGCCGTCAGTCACCGTCCTGCCGCCCGTGTCAGAAGCCGCTTTCAGTTCCTTGCTATCAGCGGGCTGGTGTATGACAAGGCAAGAATGCTTCTTCCACGCAATCGGCGCGTTACATGACTCTATCGGCACGCTTTCGCTGTATGCGAGCGGAGAGCAAGTAAGAGCCGTCACACTAGCATTCGGCGCGACAGTTTCAATTCTTCTCTCGTTTCTTAATTTCTTTCAACGCTTGCGTTACTGTCCCGCGACGTCTGTCCTTGAGTTCGAGCCATGCTTGGCTCAAGAAAACGAACACAAAACTGGCCGCTTCTGGCTTGTGTCCAATTCCAGCTTGGCTGGAACTAGTTATCCTTGTTGTCGTCCTCCTGTTCCTGCTGAATGTGGAAGAGAGTGCGGTTCGCATCCACACCCGGAATCGGCTCGACGTTGTGCGTGTAGCCCACAAAGCCTTTCGTAACGGCGATTCCCTCAAAGACCTCTGTTGGTGTTCCGGGCAGTCGGCAACTGACCGTCAGAACCCCTTTGCTTCCGTCGTTATACCTGATACGGAGCACTGCGAGCCCAGCGGATCTTTGTCCCGGAATCGTGTCGTTGGAGCAGTTCACTGCTCCGGGCGCCTGAATCCAGCTCACCAGTTCAGTGACCCTGTAAGTGCCACTCCCGCTTGCCGTGGTCCAAGTGCCCCCGCCGGTCACTTCTTTACGGTCACCGGGTTCGAAAGTCCCGGAACCGGTAAGTGTGATCGTCGAGTTGTTATTATGGTGCGTTGTTGCCGATGCGTTCCCACCTGGCGTAGGGCAGAAGGGTGGGGCGAGATGGACGATATCCCAGCGCACCACGGTGTCGTCGTCATCGGCTATTACTGGAATGTTTGCTTTCGTGACGCCTGAGAGCAGTATCGCTCCGATCCCAAAGACCAGTGAAAGCAGTATGGTGATCGTTCTCATTTTCGTTTTCATGATTGTTTCCTTTCTGCGCGAAACCTTCAAATTCCGTGCATGGTTAGAGTGGATCAGACGCGCACGCACGCGAGCAGGTGGCAAACGAAGCTCAAGGGTAGTTAACTAGCGTAAGTTACACCTTTTACTTCAATGAGCCAAATATTCCAGGGTATTCACCACACTTGGGCGTCCATTAAGAGTCCATTAAGCGTTCCCGTGAATCCTTCAAATGCGGTAAAGTGCTATCCATGCCGCGAAGTTCCATTGAATTACAGTGATTCCCTTCTCTTTCACGGCGGCGACACGGGTTCGACTCCCGTACGGGACGCCAAATTCCTCCTTCAATCATTTGCGGGTCTCGCCTGGGTATCAAGCCGCCGATGCTTCTTTTAGTGGACTCTTCTGGACATACGGCGGAGTCATTTGCCAGACAGGTGTCTTTCGCTCCTCACCCACCGTGCGATGAAGTCGTCGACCTTTCGGTTTGCATGTTGGATCGTCTCCGATGGCACGCCGACGATCGACTGCGTCGCTGGATCCATCAGCACAGATTCAGCGTCACAGACTTCGCGCGCATACGTCGTGGTCCGCCTGTTGTCGAGGGGCGGACGGTCGAAAACGACTCTTCTGGCAAATCGAGCGGTTTCGTCTGCGAAGTAGGTATCGACCTCTTCGCTGGCCAGGCCAAAGTGGTAGCCGGTAACCATTCGAATCTCTTTGAATCCTCGCAGGCGGTTGTTGAATGCGTCGATTGCGCCGTCTGCTGTTTCGAAATCGTTCGTCGCGTACAGCCCGAGGAAGGCCGGCCAGCGATCCATGCTCTTGTATACCGAGCTCTTCAGCACGCCACCATTGTGACCGATGGTCGAAGCGAGCGCGTCCAATGCGAGGAAGAATGGAGCGGTTTCGTACTTGAGCGAGCCTTGGAATCCGGATATCGCGACGATGCCTTTGAAATTGTACCCGCGGTTTCCGCGCGGCATCCGCGCGTTGTCAACAACGACGTTGCCGAAGCTGTCTCTTTTGAATCGATACTCGACCGGGAGATTCGAATAGTTCATAGCCATGGCTTTTTGCAGTTGGCTGGAGCCGTAGGAGAAGCCGCGCAGCACCACTGGCTTCGTCCTGGCGCTGTAGCGGTGTCCGAGCAACTTCTCCCCTGCCGCTGCCGCACCGTGCAATCGACGGCCGTCCGGCGTGATGATCGAGAGGGACAACGTAATGCCTTCCTCGATGATGGTGCCGTGCTCCAGCAAGTCGAGCGCCCTGAAGATGTCCTCTCCCATGCCGTCGAGAATCCCCTCAGAGTAGCCGTGCCCACGCTTGTCGAAAAACAGCACGTCGTATCCCTGAGCGACGAGATAGGTGGCGGTTTTCCGCAGCTGCCTCCCCACGGCAATGCCTCCGACCGGCTGATCGAAGGCGATGGAATATGGGAATCCCGCTGAGAGAATGACGAGCGGATGCTCTCTCGCATCACGGTCTTCGCGGCCCTGATCGTCGCCGTCACCGTTTCTAGCGAGGCCGTCGCCTTTGATGTACCAGCCGCGCAACTTGAGCGGCGCCGTGGGAGAGGGATCCGGGGGAATCGAAACGGGCAGAGAGGCCGGCTGCCAACCGAGCTTCTCGAGATCCGTTTTCGGGACCTCGAACTCGATCCGGAAGGTCCGCCCTTCAAGGCTGCTAAAGACCTCGTCCGGGAAGTGCGCCGGCGTCGCTACGACGCTGAGGTCCGCTGCGGGAGCGTCGGGGGGGCCCCAATGGGTCGTGAGAAACAAGAAAGCGGTTCCCTCGGTGGCGGCCTGGTCCTGCGGCGTCATCAGAGACCAGAACTGACGGAGGAAGTCGATGTTGAACGCTTCCGGCGGGAAGAAGGACCAGTTTCGGGTCGCGCAAATCAGGCGGTCGCCGCTCTGGACGTATTGACCGAGAAGAGGCATCCGGTAGATATCGGGATCGATACCGAGAAAACAGGCATCGCCCGTGGCGCGACAAGGCGCGCGGCCTGCTTTCTCGCTACTCAACGGTCCGATTGCCCGAATTTCCGGCGATTGCGCCATGACTATGCTGGCGCCAAATGCGATCGAGGCCGCCAAGCCGCATATCCAACTGACCCGTCGATGTCCCATCATCTGAGTCCCCTTCAACGATTCGCCAATTTGCTTCGTTCCCGACTCGCTGGGCGATCCGGCGAACGCGCCATTCTAATGCGCGCCGGCAAAATCGATGCTCATGAATTCGCCCCCTACTAACGCGATAGCCATGTGCCACGACTCCGCTGCGGCGATCCGCGTTCATCGTTCAGCGCATCGCTAGTTTTCGACCTCGCGGGCGAGATAGGCGTATGTCACGCCGCCCAGCACGTAATTGCCGACAATGTCGCCCCTGGCATTGATGCCGAAGGCGCGTGTCACAGTCGATCCCGGGTAATGGATCGTGGTGTAGGTCTCTCCGGTTTTGACAAAACCGCGTACGGTGGTCCCAACACTATATTGACCGACGATCGCGCCGTCGGGATTGACATCCCAGGCCGAGGTTGCGTTGGAGCCGGGCACCATAAATGAGGTGAAGACGCCGTTTTCAATCATGTAGCCTTGCGTTTGGTTGTCCATCATGTTGAACCAAAAGCCGACCATCAGCTGGAGGTCCGGCGTCGCTCCGTTATTCATCGAGCCGAAAGCATCAATCTCCGACGCGCCGTCTCTTCCGATGATTACACCTCTCATCGTCGACATCTGGTCGTGGTCGTGGTAACAGCCGAGGATCGTGCCGTCTGGCAAAATGCGCTGCAGTGTCTCCCATGTATGGCCCGGATAGTGCACGTTTCCGAATTCGCCTTTCTTTGTGAGCAGAAATCCGCGAGACCCTAATACAGAAGAATCGCCCGGCAACGAATAGCTGCCGATAGTATCGCCGTCGGGACTAATGCCCCGTGCGATGGTGCCTCGGGCCCCGGGAAAATCAATTACCGTGAATTCGCCCTTCTTGCTCAACAGAAAGCCGTGCTGGACGAGACTCTGATCTACAAATGACCCTACAACATCGCCTCGGGCATTGATCCCGAAGGCGGTGCTGGACCGAGCCCCCCGGAGGAGCAATCGTTGTATACTCCCGCTCCTGCGCCCGCACCGGTGCGACTAGCGTCAGCACGAAAACTGCGACAGCAAGAAGTCTTGAAATTCCAGACATTGACGACAGTGTTTTCCTGATGACTTTCATTTTTCTTCTCCTTTGCGCCGGGCCAACCCGGCGCGTCTGATGAGTGAAAGTTTGTTGCCTCCACTTAATAAGAGCGGAATTCAGTTAAGAAGGGGGCCAAAAGGAGATATGAAACGTGGCACAATGGGGTTAGGGGCCTCGCCCTAAGTAAGTGTTGATGGGCGGCTGCTGGCAGCTGTCGCGACGGATTTACGGCGCTAGACTTTCAATTGATTGGACATCAAGCAAGGAGTAAATTTAGTCGGAAAGAAAGAGATCGAGTCTTCAGGAAGACTTCTGTTTCTCATGGCAACGACTTCACGCAAAGACGTGACCGACCTGCTTATTGACTGGGGCCACGGCGATCAGGAGGCGCTCAATGAGCTAATGCCGCTGGTCTATGATGAATTGCGTCGACTGGCCAGCCGCTATCTACGTAACGAGCGGCCCGGTCACACTCTGCAGACCACCGCGCTGGTTCATGAGGCATATCTGAAGCTGGTAGACCAAACAAACACGAGCTGGCAAAACCGCGTGCAGTTCTTCTCCGCTGCTGCGCAGGTGATGCGTCACGTCCTGGTGGATTACGCGAGAAGCCGTAGGGCATTTAAACGAGGCGGAGACTATTGCAGATTATCGCTTGACGAGGCAGTCGTATCATCTGAGGAGAAGGATCCGGATTTGTTAACCCTGAACGAGGCGCTCAACACCCTGGCGGCCATCGACACCCAGCAGAGCCGCGTGGTTGAACTTCGGGTGTTTGGTGGACTTACAGTTGAAGAGACGGCTGAGGCTTTGGGAGTATCACCACGAACGGTCAAACGGGAATGGAGCATGGCGAAGGCGTGGCTCCATAAGCAGATGAGAGATCAGTGACAGAGTTACTCACAAGCAAGACAAGACTTTGGCATTGCTACCTGTCGCTCGTCACTTGCCAGTGTAAAGTATGACACCAGAGCGGTGGCTTCAATTAAAGCAAATCTTCCAGTCCGCGCTTGAGCGAAACCCGGCGGAGCGCTCCGCATTTCTGAGTCAAGCGTGTGCCGGCGATCCAGCGCTTCGCAGCGAAGTTGAATCGCTCATCTCTTCTCACGATCAAGCTGGCGATTCCATCGAAGCAATGGCCGCAGAAGCGGCTACCGAGATGCTTGCGAATGACCGCGCAATCGTAGGCAAGCAGATTGGCCGTTACCAGGTTCTAAGCTGCATCGGGCGGGGCGGCATGGGCGAAGTATTCCTGGCTCAGGACGCGAGCCTGGGTCGAAAGGTTGCGCTCAAACTGCTGCGCGCAGAGTTCACCGGGGATAAAGACCGCCTGCGCCGCTTCCGGCAGGAGGCGCGCGCCGCCTCAGCACTGAATCATCCGAACATCCTTACTATCTATGAGATCGGTTCGCAGGACAGCACCCATGTTATGGCCACGGAGTACGTCGAGGGGGAGACGCTGCGCCAGCATCTGGGGAGCGCGAGAATGAAGCTCGGCGACGCGCTCGACGTCGCCATCCAGGTGGCAGGCGCCCTGGCGGCTGCGCACGAGGCCGGGATCGTGCACCGCGACATCAAGCCGGAAAACATCATGGTGCGTCGTGACGGCTACGCCAAAGTGTTGGACTTCGGGCTGGCCAAGCTCACGGAGCGTGCACCGGCTTCGAGCGATAGTGCATGGCCCACCCTCGGCAAGGTCGAGACTAATCCGGGAGTGGTAATGGGCACCGTGCAGTACATGTCGCCGGAGCAAGCGCGCGGGCTGGAAGTGGATGCCCGCACGGACATCTTCAGTCTGGGCGTAGTGCTTTATGAAACGGTGGCTGGGCGAGCGCCGTTCGTAGGCGAGACGCCGAGCGACGTGATCGTCTCGTTGTTGGATAAAGAACCTGTGCCGCTCTCAAGTTACTTGCCCGAAGTGCCGACCGAGCTACAGCGGATCGTCGACAAGTCGCTGCGCAAAGAGACGGAGGAGCGGTATCAGACAAGCAAAGAACTGTTCGTTGATCTTCAGCGGCTCCGGCAAAAATTTGAGATCGAATCTCATCTTGAACGCTCCGCCCCGCCGGAAGCAAGCGGCGGAGCGACGAGGGCAAACGTCGCCGTTCGTTTGACGACGAAGCGCACAGGGCAGCTTCGCCGCTTTCTCTCTGCACGACGCACTATCCTCTCCGCTGCCGTTTTGACCATTCTGATATTAGGCGCGCTCGCATACGTGTGGCGTTGGCGACAAACTTCCGTCGCGCCCCAGGCTGGAATCAAATCGCTCGCTGTGCTGCCGCTCAGATCGCTTAACAATACAGGCGACAACTACATGGGCCTAGGCATTGCGGATGCTGTTATCAGGAGGATTAGTCAGACGGGCGAGTTAACTGTGCGCCCGACGAGTGCTGTGCGCAAGTATATTAATGAGGAAGTTGATTCGCTTGAAGTCGCTCGGCAGTTAAATGTTGACGCGGTGTTCGAGGGAACGGTGCAACGTGACGGCGACCGCTTGCGAGTGGGTGTGAATCTGCTACGCACAAGCAACGGCGAATTACTTTGGGCTGATAGTTTTGATATGCGCTCGACGGACATCTTCACGATCCAGGATGAAGTCGCACAACAAGTGGCGGCGCGCTTGCGGCTTCGGCTCAACCCGACGCAGCAAATGCGCCTCGCCAAACGGTATACGTCAAACACGGCCGCTTACGAATACTATGTGAAAGGAATGTATAGCCTCGATCAACGCGGCTGGTATATTGAAGACAAACCGCAGATGGAAGCCACAATCGCGTTATTCAAACAAGCTATCAGCGCTGATCCGCAGTATGCGCTGGCGCATGCGCAACTCGCTTATGCTTACGCTTGGATGGCTATGTCGATCGAACAAAATCCCGTTTGGGTAGAGTACGCAAGACAAGAGATACGTCAGGCAGAGGCGCTCGACTCGCAGCTTGCAGAGACGCATGTGGCGCGCCATTTAATACTGTGGAGTGCCTATGAAGGGTTTCAGACTGAAGCCGCTATTCGCGAATTGTTATTAGCACAGCAGCTTAATCCAGGCATCGGACATTTGGAATTGGGCGTTCTCTATTGGCACATCGGACTTGAAGATCACGCCAGCAGAGAGTTGCAAATGGCATTAGAAATAGACCCGACGAGCGAGCCAGTCAAAGCGGAGATTTACAACTTTGCCAGCCTGGGCGGCAAGCCAGATGAGGCGTTGGCGGCGCAGCAGCGATTTTTTAATCGCGGCCCGGGCCTCAGATACTATCTTGAGAAGAATAGGTTGAACGACGCCCAGCCGCTGCTCGAACAGGCGTTAGCGAAAGAACCTACTAACCCTGAGGTCCGACTCCGCAAAGCCTTATTCTTAGCTTTGAAGGAAGACTTTCACGCGGCTGAAGCGGAAATTCCATGGATTCTCGAACATATTCGCAAAGACCGAGGATACCACCATAACACCTACGAGATCGCCCGCGTCTATGCGCTGGCGGGCAAGCGTCAGGCAGCTATTAAGTGGTTGAGGGAAACCGCCGCGACAGGTCTCCCCTGCTATCCGCTATTTGAGCGCGATCCTTACTTGAATCGTATTAGACAAGCGCCCGAATTCATCCAGTTCATGTCGGAGATGAAAGCGCAAGTTGAAAAGTACAAGCGCGAGTTTGTATAGGCAGCTTATCGAAGTGTGCAAGTGGTTGAGCTTCGCGTTTTCGGAGGACTTACAGTCGAAGAGACTGCTGAAGCTTTGGAAATATCACCACGAACGGTCAAACGGGAATGGAGCATGGCTAAGGCGTGGCTCCATAAGCAGATGAGAGATCAGTGACAGAGTTACTCACAGGCAAGTCAAAAGTTTGGCCTTGCAAACTGTCGCTCGTCACTCGCCGCTGTAAATTATGACACCCGAACGATGGCAAAAGGTAAAGCAGATCTTCCAATCGGCCATCGAGCGTCCGCCCGACGAGCGCGATGCTTTCGTTGCCCGGGCTTGTCAAGACAATCCCGCGCTTCGCAGTGAAGTCGAGTCTCTCATCTCTTCACACGATCAAGCCGGCGATTCTATCGAAGCAATGGCCGCTGAAGCGGCTACGGAGATGCTTGCGGATGACCGCACAATCGTGGGCCAGCAGATCGGCCGTTATCAAGTTCTAAGCCGCATCGGGCGCGGCGGCATGGGCGAAGTGTTCCTGGCTCAGGATACAAGCCTGGGTCGAAAGGTTGCGCTCAAACTATTGCGCAGCGACTTTACCAGGAACGAAGAGCGGCTGCGTCGTTTCCGGCAGGAAGCGCGCGCCGCTTCTGCACTGAATCATCCGAATATCCTCACCATTCACGAGATTGGACAAGAAGGCTCTTTGCACTTCATGGCCACGGAGTATGTGAAAGGAGAAACACTGCGCGAGCACATTTCTCGCGCACGCATGGCTCTGGGCGAGGCGTTGGATGTAGCGGTTCAGGCGGCGAGCGCACTGGCGGCAGCGCATAACGCCGGAATCATCCATCGAGACATTAAGCCTGAAAACGTAATGCTGCGCACCGATGGCTACGTCAAAGTATTGGACTTTGGGCTGGCCAAGCTCGCCGCACCGAAAGCAATCGATACTGTAGAGCCGACTCTGGCTAAAGTAGAGACTGAGCCGGGCTTGGTGATGGGCACCGTTCAGTACATGTCGCCGGAGCAGGCGCGAGGGCTGGAGGTGGATGCCCGCACGGACATTTTCAGCCTGGGCGTGGTGCTTTATGAGATGGTAGCGGGTCGGGCGCCGTTCGAGGGCGGAACGACGAGCGACGTGCTCGCCACGATCCTCAAGACGGAGCCGCGCCCGTTATCGTCAAAGTCGGCGGAGGCCCCAACCGAACTCGAGCAGATCGTGACTAAAGCGCTGCGCAAAGACGCGGCAGAGCGTTACCAGGTGGTCGGGGACATGCTGTCCGATCTGCGGGGTCTGAGGCAGGAGTTGGAGTTCCAATCCCGGCTGGGGCGGGTGGCGGCTTCGGGCGCAAGCACGCGCGCCATGGTCAGATCAAGAGGAGACGGCGAAGAGGCTGCGACGACGAAACAGATTGTGGCGCGCCCGATCTCAAGCATCGAATACTTCGTCAGTGAGGTCAGACGACATAAGGCGGGCGCGCTTGCAGCCCTGTCCCTGATCGGGGTCGGGGTGATTGTCTTGGCCTCCTACCTGTACCTCGCGCGGGGTGACTCACTCGCGGTCTTACCCTTCACTTACGTGAACACAGACCCGAGCACCAACGCCGACCCTGATCGGGAATTCTTCGCGGACGGGATTACCGAGGACCTCATTAACAGGCTTTCGCGCCTGCCCCGCCTCCGGCTGATCGCACGCAACTCGGTCTTCCGCTACAAAGGAAAAGAGGCGGACCCGCAGGCCGTGGGGCGAGAACTCGGCGTGCGCACGGTGCTCATGGGCCGGATCGTGCAGCGCGGCGACGACCTCAACATCAGCGTCGAGCTCGTGGATGCGCGCAACAACAGCCACCTCTGGGGCGAGCAGTATGACCGGAAGGTGGCGGACATCTTTGCCGTGCAAAAAGAGATTGCGCGGGACATCTCAGACAAGTTAGGAGTGAGACTGACGGGCGAGGAACTGGGACGCGCGAACAAGGACTACACAGAGAATGCCGAAGCTTATCAGCTCTACCTGAAGGGGCGTTACTTCTGGAATAAGCGGACGCCGGAAGATCTGCAAAGGGCCGCCGACTACTTCCAACAGGCCATCGCGAAGGACCCGAGCTACGCCCTAGCGTACACCGGGCTGGCAGACGCGTACTTCTACATGGGCTATGCCTTCGGCCGCACGCCGCCCAGGGAGGCCATGCCGAAGGCTAAGGCGGCGGCGCTCAAGGCGCTGGAACTTGACGAGAGCCTCGCCGAGGCGCACACCTCCCTGGGGCTGGTAAAATTCGTTTACGACTGGGACTGGGCGGGGGCGGAAGACGAGTTCAAGCGGGCCATCCAGTTGAATCCGAATTACCCTTCCGCCTATCACTTCTACAGCGCCTACCTGATCTGCGTGCACAAGAGATTCGACGAGGCGATTGCCGTCGCGAAACGAGGCATAGAACTCGATCCTTTGTCCATCCCGATTAACAACATCCTGGCCAACCACCTCCACGCAGCTGGCCGCTACGACGAGGCGATAGAGCAGCGCCGGAAGGTGTTGGAACTGAATCCGAATGATGCCGACCAGCACGCCCAACTCAGCGGAAGCTATGCGGCCAAGGGTATGTATGACGAGGCTTTCGCTGAACGATTGCATGCGGACACTCTCTCCGGAGTGGATAAAGAAAAGATTGAGGAGTATCGGAGAATATACGCCTCGTCGGGGTGGAGCGCTTACCTGCAAAAGAAAACGCGGGACGAACAAGAGCGCATACTTAGAAAACTGAATCAAGAGAATCACACTAACTTAGACGCTTGGGTTGCGGTCGGAAGCTATGCGGCTCTCGGGGAGAAAGACAAAGCGTTTGAATTGCTGGACAGGATGTACGAAGACCGTAACGGAATGTTGATTTGGCTCAAAGTTGATCGCCACAACCCACTGCGCTCGGACCCGCGCTTTGAGGAACTCGTGCGCCGCGTCGGGCTGCCGAAGTGACTTGACTTACCTCCCCACCCTAATCCATGTCCTTGCGTGCTAGGCGTGCGTTAACTCAGCCGAACTTCGCCAACCGACGTTACTTTTCAGGAGACGAGTCACATGCTCTACACCGAAGGTACGCTCGTGGCCGAAGGCCGCGCGCCCCTTAAAATCGCGCGCTTCACCATCAATACGGCGCTCCGCTCGGTCGAGACGAAGACCGCCTGTATCGTTGGTGCGCTCGTCAATAAATTGACCTCACAAACCGACAACTTCAGCACCGGGAACTGTTTTGTACCTGCTTGTAAGTGCTTGTACCTGCATGTATTTTTCTACCCTTTGGGCCACGTGCGTACAACCCCATACAAGCAGATACAGACAGGTACCTACTACCGTTCCTACTACCGTTCCTACTACCGTTCCTACTACCGGATTTTATTAGCACCTCTCTCCCGTTAATGACAGTATTACGTTACGGCAGCACGTCGACGCCCGCCTTCGTCGCCACCTCCGCCAGCCGCACATCGCAGCAGACGAAGAGCCGCCCACGCGGCTGCTCCTTACACCAGACGAGCGCCGCCGCGAGGTGATAAGAGTCGAGCGCCCGCAAGCCGTACGAGGATTTCTTCGCGCTCTGGAAAGATGCCGACCCAGACATCCCCATCCTGCAAGAAGCCAGACGAGAGTACGAAAGATTAATAAAGGAACCCGGATAGGTTCCGCAATCTAGTTGAAGCGTGCGCGTACTTACCTGGTCGCCCCGCATGAATTTGGCCATGGGCGCTACTACGCGATGATCGCCTGTCTATTTCTCTCTTCTCACTACCGAAGCGGACATCTGTTGATGAGCTTAGAATAGGAATCACGAAGTTAATCGAAGTAAACTTAGAACCGTCACGTCGAAACGCTGGCAACGAGCTGCGGAACACCTCGGTCGCGCTGCACAAGCATTCATTGAAATGCCGCGCAAATAACAGCGCCAATCATCGCTTCTACTATGAACGGCGCATCACTTAGAACAACATGCACACCCAAAAGATGACGCTAAGATGACGACAGTTTGTCGCGAGACCTAACCGGACGAAGTCATGACTTTGACGGCTGCCAGTCCGGTAAATATTAGTTCATCTCGTTAGGTAAGCCTCAGCTCAGACGCCTTCGGTCGGACTGAAAATCCGTTGCGCGGTAACGGAAAGCAACGGCGGGCATTGCATGGCAAGCGCGCGTCCATTAAAGGTCCAATAAGCGTTCCGGTGAGTCCTCTAAGTGCGGTACAGTGCTATCCATGCCGCTAAGTTCCATTGAATTACAATACGTCGCTTCCCTTTCACGGCGGCGACACGGGTTCGACTCCCGTACGGGACGCCAAACTTGATTGATTCTCCGAAATCTAGTTAAAGGCTAGACAAGTTGCGAGGGGTCCACGAATAACCAAGGACCTCAAAATTGAAGGCATACAGCAATCTGTACCCGTGAAGCGATCAGAGACTCAAATGACCGATGCCGGTCAGTGTCACAGAGATGATGCGATATCTTCAATCTGAATCGCTAGAACATTGAAACCAACATATTTCACCCGAGCTTGAGGCGGATACTCAAGTAGATAGCTGCCCCTACGTTCATCAGTAGACCCGCAAGCCAACCCGGCGAGCCGAAGTCGCTTACCACTTGCAGGCTAATTCCTAAGAGACACCAGCCTGCGATCAGAAGGGGATGACGGAGGTCACCGCTCCTCCAAAGAAACGCGAGCAGTACTAGGCTCAACACTCCCGGTAACAGGAACAGCATCAGGGGTCCTCCTCCAACGTATCGATTGACGCCCGCCGACGCACTTCGATCTAGACGCCGAACGATGGCCTTCAGCTGCGGCGCGCGATCAGCATCCGACCTGAAGGAAAAAGATTGCTTGAGAAGCACGCTATCGCGCCGTCAGCTGCAAGGATTTGTTCGGCGGCGCGCCCAGGATTCATTTCTTGGAATCAGGGATGTCAGAGCCCGGCTTAATCTCATACACAAAAAGCCGTGCCTTCATCATCATTGATGTTCCAGATAAACCACTCTCGGCCTTCTTTTTTTTCAAACTTAACGTTGTAAATCATTCTTACCTGAAGCGGAGAGCCCGGGGAACTCACGAAAGAAGCCGCGTTCCGGCGAATCCGCTGCAAGCGCTTGTTATGTGCGGCGCTGGAATAGCGATCGGTGCTGATCTAACTCACTGAGCTTCTCAGCTGCATATCTAGACCGCGCCTTCCCATTATTTTCTAAGCCGCGTTCATTACACCAGAGAATCAATTCTTCACTATCGACATCAACTCTCTCGACTCGAAACCCCTTACTCTGGAGCTCTTTGAACCTTGCTTCGGCAACTTGCAACCACTCGATGTAACTCATTTCAAATTCCTCAGCATCGGTCGCTACGTCTCGAACGCGCTGCCACTGTTCGGGCCGATACCAAACAATAGCAATAACCATTTCGTCCTGAGTTTTGTTAGCGTTTGTCATCGCTACACTTTGTAGCACATAACGGTTGAGTTCAGGTGGACGCGCGAGTCGCAACAAGCTGAGAAGACAAAGACTTGATGAGAGACACGCAATCGCGGCTCACCTGCAACGATTTGTTGGGCGTCTGCGCGTGCGCTGGCCAAAAAACCAATCGTAGCAATTCATACCTCCGGTAAGCCGTTCAACCGTTCTGGAGGTGCCCAGGCAGCACGCCATTGGCTGCGTCGCGTATAGAAATAAACCCCCATGCATAAATCGTAGGTGGCACAAAAAACGCCGTAAGCCAACGGAATCGCAGTTGCTTCCCGTGCCCCGAAAACATCTCCTCCACCATGAGCATGCAGTTCATGAAGGACGTCCCAAACTCCATGCAAGGGGTACCCAATTATGACCGCAATCGGTGCTCGCACACCAACAAGCCCTATAACAGTGAACGCAACTACCGCTTCTGACTCCAATCGCCACGCTCCAGCGCTTCCGAAGTAGGCAGTGAACGCTAGATAAAATCCTGCAATTGGAATGAGAAACAGAGCGAAGACGATTTGCTCGAGTTTTGCAGTAAGGAGTGTCTT
This sequence comes from Pyrinomonadaceae bacterium, assembly GCA_050748205.1. Lineage (GTDB taxonomy): Bacteria > Acidobacteriota > Blastocatellia > Pyrinomonadales > Pyrinomonadaceae > PSRF01. The sequence continues at coordinate 36,620 of JBOGOU010000289.1, forward strand.
CGATATGTAGATTGAGCCGGCGGCTGACATGACCCCAATAGCGATGTAGAGCGTCATGATCACCATTGATCCTACGATAGCTGCTGACATGCCATGCCTCCTGTCTCAGTGTGGAAACAAACAATGGTCGGCTACGTGTGTCGCCCAACGAGTGAGTTCAGGTGGCCGCGCGAGGCGCGACACACAAACGTTGATTTTATCTTTCAAGTTGAGAGACGTGCTACCGCGGCTCACCTGCAACGATTTGTTGGGCGGCTGTCTACTTCAGTCCCAGTAACTTGCCAGCGGCAAGCAGGCGAATCGCCTCCTTCAGACGTCTGGCCTTCGTTTCTTCGTGCTTGGCGGACTCAATCCAACCGACATACCGTCGGCGGTGCGAGGGCGAGAGCGCTTCGAAGTACCGCAATGCCGCCGGACGCTTCCTCAACGCTGTCTGTATGTACGGTGGAAGCTTCGACGGCATTTTGAACCGTGGTGGTAGGGGACCATAGCTGCGGTTGGTCGGAGCTCGCTTCATCCCGGCCGGCTGCAACCTCCCACTGGCTTTGAGTGCCGTGTAACGTTTCCGGTTCGTGGTCGACCATCGGCTGTCCGCTCTCCGCGGCGTAAACTTGCGCGCGTAGCGTCGGTCATCCAGGCGCTTAACCAGACTGTCGACCCAACCAAAGCACAGCGCCTCGTCGAGTGCATGCTCGTAAGCGATCGAAGCCATGCCGGTATGCAGCTTATGGAAAATAAGCCACACCTCGGACTCTGAGTCATGGTGCTCGGCGAGCCATTTGCGCCATTGGTCCGCGCTCCGTGCCAAAAACGTCTTCATTGTTTGTGCGGTGGTCTCGCTAATATTGGCCGCCCATCGCTCGGCATCAGCGGCGCGCTCTGGCCCTAAAGGATGAAAGACTCTCTGGCGCGCGTCCGCTGCATGACGTTGTTAGGCACGTTCCGGAGGAGCTGAATGTTGTACTCAATTATTTCTCTAGATAATTAGTACGAAATTTGCCGGTGCCGCTGAGCTGAACTATCACGGCACCGTCCTTCGCCGCCACGAAATGAGGGATGCCGGCAGGAATGACGATGAAACTGCCCGCCGGGTAGCCCTTAAGCTTAGCCGGGTCGAATCTTTCTCCCGCGCCCAGATACCAAGTCCCTTCGATGACCGTAACCAGTTCGTCCTGTGGATGCGTATGTGCCAGGACACGCATCCCGCCGGGTATCTTGACTCGATCGATCCACGCCCCGCCTTGGCTGGAATCGCCCAACAGTTGCGCCCGCTGCCGACCATCCTTGTAGTAGGGCGGCGTGAACCACCGCACTTGTTCCGGTGTCAGCCCGACGATCTCTTTTTTGATCCGGTCGGCCCAGGTCATCGCCGACGTTACCGCAGCAAGAACCATCACTATGGCAGCAGCTACGAGGAGCATCTTTCTCATGTCTCTCTACTCCCAACGTGAAATTGACCAGTGCCTAACGCCTGAATTAAGCCGCGCCGCGAAGCGCCGTCGGCTTGAATGAATTGTTAGCACCTATGCCCTGGAAGCAGCTTTCTGTACCTTATCGCAGAGAATCGAGTCGGCTTTGCAGCGAGGACGACAAATCGCCTACCTTGTCCCATATGACCGATGAGCCCTGGCAAAAGCCCGCAGCTTGAGCCCCAATCCATTGTTCGTAAGGCGACGTCTTGATCGTCGCGAAAGGCGTCCACTCAGCCTTGCCTTCTTGCGCTGGCAGAAACTGGCCGCACAACATGTACTGCTCTCCACTGGGCGTCATAACGTGCCCAATGCGCACATCACGAAAGCGGACAGGATCTGGTGGGCGGTGGGTATGAAAATCAGTAGCGGCTGCTGTAAGCAAAATTTGTACGACTGAATCTATTGACGCGTTCTGCAGTTCAGGAGCAAGTACCGGAGTGGGACTTACCCCCTGGGATTCACTGCGCGTGACTGGAGCCGTGCTGCAGGCTGCGAGAACTAATGTGGCAAATAGGACTGCAAGATATCGCATGATTCTCCTTAGGTGCTAACGCCTCGCTTCAGCTGCGGCGCGCGATGACATCCAAGCCGCGAGGAACTGCGTTATTTGAGAAGGATGCTATCGCGCCGTCAGCTGCAAGCTCTTGTTATGCGGCGGTCTCCGGATACCTGATCCACTCGGAATCTTTGTCTTGCCTCTGTGCGGACCATCCAGGCGGCAAGTCCGCCACCGAAGCTAATGTGCGATCGAGCTCGAGAGCCTCGCCCATTCCGATCACTCAGCCATCTTCAGGGAAACGATCGGTCGTGCCGCACAAGAAAGCCCATGAGTGATCGTCCTCATAGTGCGTGACGAGCAGAATCGGGCTTCCTGATTCAATCACTTGTCGAGTCGTGATTGCAGCTACGTTTGGCGCCTGATCAAATGGCCAATCAGCTTCGGTTTCCGACTGGCATCCACTTTCGGACATCACTCATTTCCTTCCGTATTAAACGCGAGCAGCATAACGGTTGAGTTGACGCGGCGGCGCGAATCAAAACACCCTTCGCCGCAGCAAGCTAGTTACGAAACACGCTCCCGCCGCTCGCGTCCAACGATTTGTTATGCGGCATTTAGATTCGGCGCTTGACGAACTTATTTCTCGAGGTAGTCCGTGCCAAATTTTTTCCCGGTGACGCTCAACTGAACGATCACAGTGCCTTCCTTAGCCGCCACAAAATGAGGCGCGCCCGCCGGTATAACAATGAAACTCCCTGCCGGATAACGCTTTAACTTAGCTGCGTCGAATTTTTCTCCCTCGCCCAGATACCACGCCCCCTCAATGACGGTTACAACCTCGTCATGCGGATGCGTGTGCGCGAGAACACGGGCACCAGCGGGGATTTTGACACGGTCGACCCACGCGCCGCCTTTACTCGAATCTCCCAACATTTGCGCTCGCTGTCGCCCATCAGTGTAATAGGGCGGTGTGAACCAGCGCACTTCTTCAGGCCTCAATCCGACGATCTCTTTTTGGGTTTTGTCCGCCGTGAGGGCCATCGCAAATGTTATTGCGCCGAGAGCAATCACGACTTCGGCAACAATTGCAGTAAGCACCTTTTTCATTTCGTATCCTCCTAATTTAACTGACTAACCACCGCATAACGGTTGAGTTGACCGGGCGCGGCGACTACATTCAACCCTCGAATCAACCAATCAAGTTAAAAAAGAGGCCACCCGCGCTCCGGTCCCACGATTTGTTCGACGGCGGCTTTCGTTTAAAATGCAGGACAAGGGCAGATTAGCTACGGCCTTATGAACATTGACGCGATCTCTCCAGCTTCGGTTTCTGCGAATTGCCCCACGTTGTTTGAGAGCAGAGCCACGACAACCTTAGATTTCTCGTTGATAAGTAGGAACGCTCGACCACCTTCGATAGCGCCGCCGTGATGGAAGATGCGGTTACCCTTGGCGTCCTTGGCTATTCTCCAGCCAAAGCCTACCGAGAAGGAATTAGTCCCAGTCTCTTTGCCGGTTCTCAGGCGTTGCGGAGTGAATAGACTGTTCAGGGTTTCGCTCTTGAAAAACCCCGGCTTCAGGTGAGCCGAACCAAAGCGAGCTAAGTCCTCCGCCGTGGTGAGGAACCCGCCTGATGCCCACTTGTAGCTGTTATCAACATACGGCGCATTGTGGAATTGACCATCCTTTTCGCCAAAGTAATAGAAGCGGGTACGTCCTTCGACGATCAGATCGTTGCGATCAGCGACGGTGTGATGCATTTGGAGTGGCGCTAACACATGATCGTTCACATAGCTTAAGAAGTCTTGACCTGACGCGCCCTCGACAACAGCGCTCAGCAAATTATATCCGTAGCTTGAATACTCGTACTTAGTCCCTGGCTCAAAGAGCAAGGGATCATTCTGGAAAATCTCCAGTCCCTCGCGCACGTTCTTGTAATACTTATCGGATGCGCCGCTGCTTGGGCCGCAGTGACGCCTTCGAGGACTTCGAGCACGGACGGGCCATGCCACGCGTCACCCTCGAGGGCACGCTCCAATTGCTCTTCGAGCCTACGAACCTCAGTCTCCATATCTCTCCTTTGCTGGCGGCCGAACGTTTGAGCTCAGCCGCCTGCGGAGGCCGAAGGCCGTAGCAGGTCGGCTGCAGCGAAGGGTTAGGCCGCAGACTGCCGCAGGGAGCGTGGGCGCGTTTCATTGACCGGCAGGTGGTTGCCACAATTCGACCTTGTTTCCCTCAGGATCGATGACCCAGGCAAACTTGCCGTACTCAGAGTCATCGATCTTGTCGAGGACGTTGCAGCCTTCCGCTTTGAGCGCCGTGACCACAGCGTGAAGGTCTTCAACGAGGTAGTTGACCATGAACGAGGCTTTGCTTGGAGCAAACTGGTCGCCTTTCTCCGGACCAATGGACCAGACGGTCGTTCCGCCTGTGGGCTTGCCATCCGAGTCGGCCCAGGTGAACGCGGTACCGCCCCACTCCTGGACATCGATGCCGAGATGACGCTTGTACCAAGCCTGCAGCGCAGGTGCATCCTTTGCCTTGAAAAAGATACCGCCGATGCCAGTGACTCGCTTCATGTGAACCTCCGATGTGTGGTGTTTGGGGGGTGACGGTTGCCCTGCGGCCCAACGCTGGCCTTCAGCTGCGGCGCGCGATCAGCATCCAACCTGGCAACGAAAAGGCTACTTGAGAAACATGCAATCGCGCCGTCAGCTGCAAGGCTTTGTTGGGCGCGCCGCAAGATTAATGCTTCAACCTAAAGGACTCATTTCCGGTTCGGATCACATCATCTTGAATTGGAAACGGCTCTGACGGGATAGCACTGTGCCAATCGCCAGTGCTATCCATTTTTCGGAAAACAACGAAACGAGCCAAATCACCCTTTCGGAATGAATCGTGTGCACCTGTGGCTTCCCCTTCCATGACCTCAACAGAGGAGCCGGGCCAAAGCTTTTTCGTAACAAGATGGGTCTCAATCATGCCAAGAGGATATGGTTGGCAGAACCGTTCTGCGCTCATGTCCACTATTGTCTGCCACCTGTTTGAACTAGCCTCCCATCTTTGGACGGCGTAAGGAAACTCGGTGCCCTTCCCAAAGTCATCTGTAACATAGTCACAGGCGGGGAGACTGACGGGCCAAAGAGAATAATTCGAAAGCCGCGCGTAATACATTTTGGTTTGGCCCGGAATGCCAATGTAAGCATCGCGATGCAGGGGATCAACATGGAGCCCATAAGAAACAAGATGTCCGTAATTGTGGTAGTGCATCCATTCGACACCGATGACAGACAGGGCCACGAGCGCGATGGCACTCACAATGACAGTTCGAATGATAGATGCTTTTCTAAGTTTCATATCTCGCTAGCGCCCAACGCCTCGCTTCAGCCGCGCCGAGCGGGGCATTTAACCTTCTGCGCGAGACAGCATTGTGAGAAGCATGCTATCGAGGCGTCGGCTGCAAGCGCTTGTTATGCGCGCGATGGGAATAACCGCTCCAGAACCGTACGCGCTTGTATTGAAACTTGAAGAACGGGTTCGACATCTTTTCCAACTCCTGCAAGTCCTCGGAGGCATTGGAAAGTGACGCTGTCCGGTTACCAACCTGAACAACCAGGTTCTTCTCTGCGGTTTCTTCAGCGTACACGAGGTACTTTCTACCTTCACTAAATGCTCCCCAGGAGAAGCAAGAGCCTGCCATGCCTTGATTTGACAGAATCACAATCTTCGATACGCCAAACTCGTGAAATCCCGCGCCCTTCCACGAATATTCAACTTTGAAGGTGACCCGATAAAACCGATCGGCCACTGGTGCGTCAGGCTCGGAAGTAAGGGGCTTGGTGATTTCCACAACCTCTCCGATAAATACCGCTTGCGCGCTCTCAAACGCCTCAGGAACATCTGGTGCTACCACGAAACATGCGAGGCTGTTCCCTGGAGAGACGACAAATATTCCCGCAAGAGCAGTGGCCAGCACTAAGTGTTTCATTTCCTCTCCATCTCAAGAACTTTACGCAATACTATCCCTTTGAAGCCTGACGAATACTCATCGGCAACGAAAGCTTCTCCTTTGATTTTCGACTCATCCTCCAGCTTGTACCAATTTACATTTGAGCCATCAGCATCCGAATAACTCCGGCCATCGAAGCTAACTCCGACGTAATGACCAAGCGTGCCGCCCCCCGCAACCCACACCAACAAATGCTTCCAGCCTTGCGACTTTCGCTTGCTCACGATGATGGGAGTCCATACGTCCGTGATATGCCCGATTAGCCGATACTCTCCTTTGAAAGAGCGAAAGATAAGAGCGTCACAGCCGGTTGCGGCACTAACCCGCTTTCCGTACACCCAAGCGATTGTTTCAGGCTTCCCGTCGCCGTTCAGGTCGGCGCGATTATACAGGTAACGTATCCATGTGTCCGGGTCATCGGCTTCGGGCTCACTTATGTTTCTGGCGGGGAAATCAGGAACACTGCGCAGGATGGCCCGCTCAAGCTTTTTGTCAGCGGCAGTAAGTGAGCGAACGTAACGCACACCCTTCAATTTGCGCTGGCACTCAACGGCCGGCGCAAAGAATTGCAGGAGGAAGATCGTCGTGAAGATGGTAAGGAACTTTCGTTTCATGATTAATGATGCGCCGCAAAATCTCTCCCGTAAAACTTTACTCTATGCTCAGGATTGCTGCCGATTTCCCATTCGTATACGAACGTTATGTAAATCTGATCCCATTCTTTCAAGTCTTTACGCGAGAAGCTGAAGACAACGGAACGCGCCGCTGGGAGCCAGGATGTCGAAGCGGTGCACCAATACCGACCATGGGTGGTAACCCGGTCAGTTATTTGCTCAACAAAATACTCAGGCGATATCTCGAGGTCATCAACCAAGCCTGACACTTGCCGTCCATCGCTTAACGTCAGAGGTGTCACATTTACCCCCTCATAAAGATCCTCAGTGAGAAAACTAATCGCCCATCGGGTGTTATTATGCAACCGCAACCAAACAAAATCATTCTCGCCAAATCGCTCAAAGGTGAGGTAAACGCTCGGCTTGCTCGCATCCAGCTGCACATCATTAAGCTGTTGAGCAACAGATAGCGGAACAACGTTAACCAGAAACAACACAGTAATAATCGCCTTCTGCATCATGTTGACCTTTCACGCAGCTACAGAAGGGTTGTTCCAAACGAATGCCATTAAGCGCCTAACGATGGCCTTCAGCTGCGGCGCGCGATCAGCATCCAAGCTGAAGGTAAAACGGTTACTTACGAAAGATGCTATCGCGGCGTCAGCTGCAAGGCTTTGTTAGCCGCCCGGTCGGACTATTCATTGTCGATAAACTCGAGGATTATTTTTTCACGTCTCTGTTCATTATCTGATTCGACAACATATTCGAATGTTTGCCCGACCTTAAGGCTAAGATCGTCAAGTCGTGCGCTTTTTTCAATAAGCATCTCCCCAAAGCGAAAGAAAAAAGACCGGTTGCCGCTGGGCTCTAACCCACTCGAGATCAGTTCGTGAAGATCTGCAAAAGTCTGATGACCCAGAAGGGCAACACCCCGCAACTCCGATTTCGGCCGCTTCAAGTCAACTTTGAAACCGTACTGGGTATCAGACGTGAGCCTGTTCATACAAACCACTCTTCGAGGGCGGCTAACGCTGCGCTTCAGCGGCCGGGCGAAAACTGCGCTAGTGGCGAGTCGTCGATGAGAGACACGCTGGTTCCGGTCCGCTGCAAGCGCTTGTTGGGTGTGGCGGTAATGAGCCGATTCAACTCACACATTTATAAGTCCACTTACTAGATACCGGCGCTTTTAAGCGGACGTCCTTAGACGAAATCTCAGAGCTGAGCAGAACCCACACCGCGTCACGAGACTCAGAGGGAACAATCCAAAACACCATCTCAAGTCTTTCGCGGAATCCGCCGTCTACCATGACAATGCGGTTTGGATCGATCGAATTTCTGTGTATCAAATGATCCCTAATACGAAAGAGACGTGCGACAACCTCGCCTTCCCTGGTATCACGGCGGCCTCCGTACACGGCAACAACCGCTAACGCACTGGGCTGCCTGTTCAATTCTTTCGCGTAATTCTCAAGGCGCACTACTTCCTCGGCGCAGCCAACCTGTCCAAACGCGTCAAATTTGAGAGGCGTACGCGGCTCAAATCCGGCGCGAACTGGAAAAGTGAGGCACAGGCTCGCTGTGACTACCAGCAGAGATGACACAGTTCTTTTTGGCATTGGTTCACCTAGCCACATCCAACGGTTGAGTTGACGCGGCGGCGCGAATCAAAGCACCCTCCGCAGCATCGAGCAAGTTACGAAATACGCCCCCGCCGCTCGCGTCCAACGATTTGTTCGGCGTCGCCGTCAATGCGAACGTTTCTTGGGTGGCAAGCGTTCGCAACCGAAAGTGAACGTGTAAATGCGATCCTCGCGCGCAATACTCTTACTCACGGATACCATGCGCCAACGTTTGTCATAGATCGAGTCCGCATAGACACTGTCGGTAGCGTCGAACACATCGTCGGGTTTGTTTGAAAACGCAAAAGCAACACGAAGAATAGTTGTCGGGTCTTTCGGAGAGAGACTAGCCTTCATGGTGTCAACCCCAACCGAAATATCCAAGCCGGACTCGTCATGATGAAACATCTTCCGTAGGGGTTTGTCATCATCATCCAACACGAGCGGGAAAGTTCCAACGAGCCAACGGCTCGAACTCGAAAATGGAGTGTGACGAACCCAAAAAGTTGTGAGACTACAAACGGGCGTTTGCGCGATTGCCGAGCCCGACGAAGTCACAACCATTAGGATGATTAGCAGGTATCGCATGAATTCAATTTAGACGCCGAACGCTCCTGTTCAGCGGGCGCGGGCGAAAAGCATCCAACCTGCGCCGCAAGGAAGCATCTTGAGAGCCACGCTATCCCGCGCTCCGCTGCAACAGGTTGTTGGAATGCGGTTAACCAGTAAAACCA
>JBOGOU010000290.1:0-16148 GCA_050748205.1 Pyrinomonadaceae bacterium
CGTCCTCGTCCGCTGCGCACGCAGCGCGAATGGTTTTAGAAATCTTGGACTTACGGTGCGCAGGCGGACGAGGACGTCCGTGGTCCCAGTGAAGAGCTTGAGTGGCTTAAGTGTGGTGGCTACTAAAGGGTTTCCTGAGCTTAGCTGTCTATACAAATGCCCTCCCGTCGATAACCGGCGGGAGGGCATCACTGTTACGTCAGCCCCTCGGGAGAGATCCCGTTACTCCTTGTCATATACTGCAATGCTTTTGAACTTCTTGCCTGCCGGATCCCTTCCGCTCGTAGTGACGGTGCGGCTTTTGCCATCGGCCGCCTCGACAATTCGCCCGGTGACAGTAACCTTTCCAGCTTTCTTGATCGTCAAAGCCAACGTGCGGTCATTAACCACCTTGTAGGACCGCGCGTCTGAAACGGGATCCCCGGTAACTGGGTAGTCTTTCCCGTCGAACTTTCCCGTCCACTCGTTGTGAGCCGGGTTACCGTCGCGGTCGGTGCCATCCACCGTGACTTTCACGCTGTCACCCGCGGCCTCGTAAACAACTGTGTGGTTCTTCGTCACGCCGGGGGCGAGCTTTGATTTCGCCTCGTTCAGCTTCCAGGTGCCCATATGTATGGGGCTGGCGAAGCACACTGCCGCTGCAACAAGACACACCACCAGGCTCAATACCATCGTTTTTGCTTTCATGTCATCCTCCATTAACAAACCTGTAAGAGATTTACCGCGGCATTCTAGTGCTGCGCGGTGCCTTCTGCAACTCACAATCCCGCAGGAATTGCGGATTGCGGATTTCGGATTGCGGATTTCGAATTTGAAAAGAATCCAGCCGCGGATGAACGCGGATAAAGAGAAGAGGAATTGCGGATTGCGGATTTCGAATTTGAAGGAACTGGAAGACCCGGACTGCCAACTGCCGACTGCCGACTGCCAACTGCCGACTGCCAACTGCCGACTGCCAACTGCCGACTGCCGACTGCCGACTGTCAACTGCCCACTGCCAACTGCCCACTGCCGACTGCCGACTGCCCACCGCCAACTGCCAACTGCCGACTTGTCAACTGCCCACTGCCAACTGCCGACTGCCGACTGCCGACTGCCCACCGCCGACTGCCGACTGCCAACTGCCGACTGCCCACTGCCGACTGCCGACTGCCAACTGCCGACTGCCGACTGCCAACTGCCGACTGCCGACTGCCGACTGCCGACTGCCGACTGCCAACTGCCGACTGCCGACTGCCGACTGCCAAGAGCGCTTAGTGAGTTCTTGAATCCCACCCACGGGAGTGGGTGGATTGTTCAGATCCCGCCTGAAGTGTTGAGAATGAGCGGGAAAGGTTGGACTTGAACAATCCACCCACTCCCGTGGGTGGGATTTTCAGCCTCTGTCGGCCAACACTTGACAAAAATGTTAAAAGATGAAAAATATGGCGCGCTGTTTTTAAAAGCTTCGGATCTACAATCTCTGCAGGTTTCACCCCCCCCCAGGGCGCACCCGTCCGTGTATTGCAGATCCTCGGCAGTCCAATCATAACCGCTGATTTGTGTGGCAATCTCACTTCGACGGATTGTCCCACCTTTAGGAGGCAAAGCATGGCAAAAGAAATCGGTAAACTCTCTCTCACTATCGCTCCAGAAGCCTTACGCTCAATCATTGAAGAAGGTCGCCTCTTGGAACTGGCTGACACGGTCGCAAATGAGGCGGCTGCTCAAATCTCCGCTCAGCTTATCGATCAAGTCGCTGCTTCTGCACTCAAGGGCGATTTGGCCAAGTCCGGCGGTGGTGCCAGCGTTTCATTCATCTTCGATGGCGGCGACTTTGGAACCGTGCCACCGCGTCCGCATTGGGGCGTTGTTAACCTAGACCAGTTTCGGGGAGGTGTTCTCCGCCGGGTCGCAGCCGCAGCCGCGGGTGGTCCAGGCGAGTAAACACATCTCACAATTCGGAGATTTGTTGAGTTCCTTTTCTGAGCCCTCTCGCTCGAGCGAGTGCTGGTTCAGTTTAGAGTTCAAGCCTTGAGTTGGCGTTCAAGCCGTGACTTGGACGTCCGGTGGGAACTTCTAGGGCTTAGCCTCAAACTGAACCAACTCGCTCGTCGAGTGGTGTGCACACAAGGCCCTGAAAGTTGAGGAGTGCGTATGGAATTCTCTACTGAAACCGGCGACGCCGGATCAGCAACATTGATGCTGCATCTGCTCGGTCGCTGTAATCTTACGTGTCTTCATTGCTACATGGGAGGTTCACCCTCTCGCCGTGAGCAACTGCCGCTGCAACCTGTCCTTCACGCTATCGCCGAATGTAAACATCTGGGCATTGGCGCGCTCTACCTTACAGGCGGCGAGCCGCTTCTTTACCGTGACTTTGAGAAAGTCTTGCGGGCGGCTGAGGAGGTTCCCGGGCTTAAGGTCACAGTTTGCACAAACGGCACCCTCGTCAAACAAAATCACATTGCTCTCTTGAAGAACGCGAATGCGCAGGTAAACATAAGTATCGATGGCGAAGCCGAATTTCACGATCGCTTTCGCAATCATGCCGGCGCTTTCAAAGCGACTGAGCGAGGTATGCGGAACATCGTTGAAGCCGGTATTCCAGTCACCGTTGTTTCAACCATTTCTCAAGGTAACCTTCATTCATTAGCATGGCTTGTAGAATGGGCGGCCCAGACCGGCGCGTTTGAGTTTCGTGCGCAGCCCCTCCTCAAGCTTGGCCGGGGCACGGACATCACTGATCAGTGTCTTACGACTCAGCAGTCGAATCGAATGCTTCTTCAGCTTTCTGACCATGCCAACACGTATCGTTCCAGAGGCTTACGCTGTAGCGTGGTTGGTGTCAGCCGAAGGTTCCTGCTTGCGCATCCATGCGGCGCGTATGTCTGCAATGGAGCTGGCTGCCATCGACGTGTATCCCAGGAAATCAAGAAACTGGTGGTTCGTGAAGACGGTACCGTGCTTCCAGAGATAACCAACTTGAGTCACGAGTTCGCTTTGGGGAAGATCGACGACGGTTCGCTGTCGCTAATGGTAGAGCGTTACTTCGAGGACGGTTACGCGAGATTTGACCAGCTTTGCCGTTCAATCTACACCGAGGTCCTACCAAACTGGGAGCCCGCGATTGTTCCTTGGGATCAGATCGTTGCTGAGCGTAGCCATAGTTGGCGCCCTCGCCCGAGTACCGCTGAAGCCATTCCTGGCTGCGGCGACTGCTCCGTGACGGCGGCGTCGCCTTGCTCGACTGTGGAAGCGTCGCAGTAGTTAGGTGCAGTGGGAACGGAGAATTCGGTAAGACAGGTGACGCTGGCGGAGAACCCTGCTCGCTTCGATTGGGAAACCGCTATCAAAGATTGATTGCTACCGCACAGAGGAAGAAACCACTCTACCAGTATACTCAACGACTCACCGCGAGTTGCCGGCAACTTCCGCCCCGTTTCATTTCTTGATTTCTTCTAAGAGACCGTAGGCGAAGTCCTTACTGGATTCTCGGTGCACTCCGTGCCTCCGTGGTGAATAACGGTTTTTGTTACCACGGAGACACGGAGAACACTGAGAAGCAAACGATTCGGCGCCGTGTCGGCCAAAAATAATCGTTGCACTTCAAACTTGAATCCACCCTTGCCTTCCGCGATGTGTGCCTCAAACAGGTTGGCAAGCTCCTGAGCGCTCTTTTTCTCTGAGCGCTCAAGGTTTCCCACAAACCGGTTCCTCCGGCGCGAACCTCTACCAGGGTTTCCTGTTAATAATTCCAAGCTCACACTTTGGATATTGTAGGTTCATCGAGCGGCAGATCTTCTGTAAGATGTCGGTCGTTGAGAACGTGTGCCTTCAGATACACTGGATGGCTCAATCTGTATCACACCCTGTCTAAAGGTCTGGTTTGGTAAACGAACATCGACGGTGTTGGATGGTTAAAGCTTGCCGACGTTGTACGACCTTGTTTGAATGATTGATTGAATGACACCATTTCGCCTAACCGAAACCCCATCTGCCGAAATAATAACTGACCGAGCAGATACGAAAGACTTGCCGCTGGCGAAAAGAGTTCAGTCCGGCGTTAGCTGGATTGTATCATCGTCGCTGATCGGGGAATTGCTTCGTTTCATCCGCTCAGTCGTTCTTGCGCGGCTTCTGGTACCAGAGGATTTCGGACTGTTCGGCATGGCTTTGACAATCGTGGCGGCGTTGAACGCCCTCACCACGATTGGGTTAGAACAGACAATTGTTGCAACCCAGTTCGACACGAGAGATGAGCTCAAAGCACACCTGAACACAGTGTGGTCGGCCGAAGTCATTAGAGGTCTCGTCATCACTCTTCTAGTGTCGGCTTCGGCTTTTCCGATGTCGCGGTTCTACAGCCAACCACAGTTGCGCGTCATCATTCCGATTCTCGGCTTAGTAATCCTCGTTCGGGGATTTCAAAACATCGGCCTGGTGATTCTGCGCAAGGAGATTAGCTTCGCGAGGATCTTTTGGTACGAACTGGTCACGAACGTCGCCGGAATAACGTTGACTGTTGCCCTGGCTGTGGTCATGCGAAATGTTTGGGCGCTGGTGATTGGCCTGTTACTAACCGCTGCCCTGGAGACGGTACTCTCTTACGTTTTTCATTCGTATCGCCCGCGTCTGACGTTCGAAAGGATTGCTCTTCGCCGCGCCTTGAACTTAGGAAAGTTCGTGCTTGCGATCGCAATCGCTTCATATGTGACCACGATGGCTGACAACGTCATGGTCGGGCGTTTATTGGGAACCGGCGCACTCGGCAATTATTCTCTGGCTTATAACGTTGCCAGCGCTCCGATTAGCGTGCTGGTTTTCGCTCTTGGCAAAGTGCTCTTTCCCGCCTATGCCGAAATTACGGCGCAGCGCCCAAAGCGTCTGGAGCTAGCCTTTACTAAAGTATTTAGTATCTCCTCGATGATCTTGCTCACGATCACAGTGCCGTTGTTCCTGCTTGCCGGGGAGATAGTTCAACTACTCTTCGGCGGCAGATGGACCACCGCTGGAACAGTTCTGCGGATCCTGGCGTTGAGCATTCCATTGCGCGGGCTGGCTCTGATCATTTCCACCGTTTTCTTCAGCTTGAACAGGCACAAACAGGTGGCCGGTGGAAGAGTTCTGGAAGCGATCGTCTTTCTCGCTGTACTCTATCCGTTGATAACGGCTTTCGGATTGACCGGCGCAGCCTGGGCCGTCGTGATCACTTATGCTTTTGCATGCGTAAACCGCCTCGTGGCTTTAAACCAGATTATCCCAGGCATCTCGTCAAAGCTCTTTCGAACTTCACTATCCATCTCGGCGGCGGCAGGGGCCGGACTGCTGATTGCCGGCGTTAGTTTGACCCTTCTTACCTCACCGCTGCCGCGAGTGATATTGGGCGGTCTACTCTCAACGATCATTCCCTCGGTAATCTTGCTGTTGATCCGATCTGATTTGAGAAAATGGCTTATTGAGTGGTTCTCTTGATATTGGAGCACCTAGCAGCGGAGTCAATACAGAACCGGGAGCGGTTCGACCGGATGCTAAGGTCAACGCCAAATAAACGCGTACTTAACGCGTACTTAAGAAGAGTTGAGTTTGGCATCCGGTCGCTCCCGGTTCTGTATTGACTCTAACCGACCTGAGACGCTCGCGATATGCGAAACAAATACCTGATGAAGATAGCTCTGAGCACAGCGTCATTCCTACTCACTCTACTGGCGCTTGAGATTGGGTTGCGGCTCTGTGGCTATAACCCTCTCGGAGACTGGCAGAGCCGTAAAGAATACGTATTGCGCGCTTCCGCCTATCCCGACCTGCAGTATGAGCTTACACCCGGAGCCACCGGCGGCCTCTCCGGCACCGACATGAAGATTAACTCGCAAGGCTTTCGTGGGCCCGAGCCGTCGAGCAGTCCGTCAGGACAACGGGTGATTGTTTTGGGTGACTCCATTGCCTTCGGTAACTTCGTGCTTTGGGAAGACACTTTCTCCAGCCAACTGCAACAACACATGTATTCCGGTAAGCAAGATGTAGAAATTCTGAACTTTGGGGTCGGCGGTTACGACATCCTTCAGGAGGTTTCGCTGCTTGAAATTCGAGGACTGAAATATCATCCCAATCTGATCGTTGTAGCCTATTGCCTTAACGACATAAGCATCGCCAGTACGAATTTGGAGCATATTGAGTGGAGGCGGTCTCAGAGGAGTTCTCTTTACAGATCGCGTCTGGCGCAGTTTGTGTCGACTAATATCGAGAAGATAAGGCTAAAAAGATGGCTGAGTCATATGAACCAGCCGGAAGTTTTTCACCGTGAGTATGAACATCAGATTGACGCCATAGGTGAAAACGAGGTCGAACTCCTCGATCTCATGAAGAACGCGCCGAAATACCCGTCCACTACCTACTATGGGGACCGAGACCGCGTCGGGCGACTCCGCTTTTCGTTTCGGAGACTCGCGAGCAGTTCGAGAGAGAATGGCTTTCAGGTAGTAATAATGATCGTACCCCTCCTCGTCGGCGACGCAGGAACATATTCTCATCGCGTGGCGCATCGCATCGTCGAGATGGAGGCGCGGCGTGCCGGGTTTGATACCATTGACCTCACAGACGCGTTCATGCGTGCCGGAATGGGAAATTTGAAATCTGAATTTGGAGACATTATCCACCCGAATAGGCGCGGGCACGCCATTATGGCCGACTTGTTGTCGGAGTATGTCGTCAACCACTTGAAGGAGCAGCCGCCGGCCAGCAAGTTGAACCGGCCTCAGGAGTAAGTTGTGGTTTGGCCTCGAGAAGGCGGCTGGTAGCCTCCACTTGTCACCAACACTCTTTTCGAATTAGCCAAACAGGTGACCCAACCGCTAAACTCTTGCCTAAGGCGGTCTTCTTAACAAACTCGTATGAACTTGACGTCGAAACCTCTTATTAGCGTTGTTATGCCGGTACACAACGCGCTTCCATTCCTTGCCGAGAGCATAAACAGCATTCTCCGGCAAACTCTGAGTGACTTTGAGTTTGTAATTCTCGACGACGCTTCCACAGACGGTTCCGTCGAACTATTACGGGAATGGTCGCTCCGGGATAAGCGAATACATCCTCACGAAAGCAAAAAGCGGCTCGGACTCTCCGGCAGCTCGAACGCGGTAGTTTCAAAGGCGCGTGCTCCGATAGTGGCGCGCATGGATGCCGACGACATCGCGCATCCCGATCGGCTTAGACGACAGTGGAACATTATCGAGGGCCGTCCGGATGTTGCTGTTATTGGAACGCTCTGCAACGGAATTGACGCCAGCGGCCGAGTAGTGCGTCCTCGCGATCGCTGGAGGCTGGTGCGTCGTTCCGGTTACATTCCGTTTCCGCATGGCTCGGCAATGTTTCGCCGCGAAGTGTTTGACCAGGTCGGTGGTTACGATGAAACTTCCGCATGTGGGGAGGACCAGGATCTGTTCTGGAGAATGGCAGCTCGCGGTCGCGTGCTGACGCTCCCGGACATTCTTTATAGCTACCGCTATCACTCAGGCAACGCTACGCTTTTTAATGGCACGCGCGCGGTCAGCGAGAGCCATTCTCAAAATGGCGATGCGTTGGCTGCATTTTACATGCTTGGCGCGATGCGACTTTGGGCGGGCGATCCGCCAATGTTGCTCAAGCCCATGCTTGAGAAGAAGTCTTTGAAGTGGAATCTCAAGACATTGATGATCCTGGCTTCAGCAATTTTGGGTCATATTAGCCCGTCTACTCTGAGAGTTTTCCTGCGTTCGTCGATCCGTGCCCGCGATCTTCTTGCCAGCGCGCGAGTAAAAGACGGGAGACCCTACGAATGGCGATTAGAATAGTCGTCGTCGGGTCGCGTGGACACGATTGGTAGGTAGTGTCCTATAGCATCAAATACGGAACCGGGAGCGGTAGCGACCGGATGCTGGCATTCAACGTACGTTTTACTGTTCCTTGGTTGATTGAGCATAGCATCCGGTCGCTACCGCTCCCGGTTCCGTAACGCCCCTACGCCACACGGTCGCGCAACCTTGATGAGAATTTTAAATTAGGACACTACCGTTTCGCTCAGCCTTTTTCCCATGCCGGCAATTACGCGAGATGACTACTAGTCCTCTGATCCTGGGAGTAGACACCGCGACACTGGGCGGAAGTGTTTCGATTGCTCGCGGAAAAGTGGTTCTTGCTTCAAGGGTTGGTGACGCAGGGGTCTCACACTCAAACAGTCTGTTAAGGGACATCAAGGAATGCCTGCAAAGGGTCGATGTCACTCTCGGTGAGGTTGACCTTTTCGCTGCTGCTTCGGGCCCTGGCAGCTTTACCGGGTTGAGGATCGGTCTGGCCACAGTCAAAGGGCTCGCCGCAACGCTCAAGCGCGGTTGTATTGGAATCCCAACGCTACATGCGGTAGCTCACGCCGCCGGGCCCTCAGTCGCCACCGTTGCACTTCTGTCTGCAGGCCGGGGAGAGGTCTTTGTACAGTTGTTCTCCGTCTCGACGGATCACACCGTCACACCATTGGACGCAGCCGCCCATCTGTCGCCCCGGCAGCTGCTCGAAAAGTATGCTTCATTGAAAAATCTGACGTGGACTGGGCCAGGCGCACACGCACACAGAGATTTCCTGCGAGAGTATGCTCGAGAGCAGAGAATTGAGTTCAACGAAGTCGAGAAGCAGCGGCAAGGTTGGCTCCTTGTTTCGGAACAAGCTAATCTCAGCAAACACGTAACCGCTCTTGCATTTCAGCGATTTGAATCCGGCGATGTCGTTGAGCCTCAATCGTTGAGCGCAATCTACGTTCGTCCCTCAGATGCAGAGTTGAAATGGCAATAACAGGACCAGCTTTATCAGAGCTTTCTGAAACGGTGCCGATTTCCTGCATGACGGAGCATGATCTCCTCGAAGTAGTTGAGATTGAAGAGCAATCCGGGCTGAGCCGTTGGGGGTGGGCAGCGTATTATGCCGAGCTCCAAGGCATGAGTCGCCCGCTGATGCTGGTTGCCCGCGTCGCCCGCCCACTGGAACAACCCAAGACCGACAATATCGCAGGATATATAGTTGCCCGGCTTGTAGCGAACGAGCTGCACATCAATAATGTGGCTGTGCGAGTCGAATACCGGCGCCGTGGCATCGGAAGCGCGCTGTTAAAACGCGTTCTCGAAGAGGGGAGGCGGCTGCAGGCGGCTGTGGCCTTTCTCGAGGTTCGTGCCGGAAACTCCCTTGCCCAGGCCCTTTATAAGAAGTGTGGATTCACTGATGTGGGACTGCGACGCGTTTACTATTCGGCGCCCCAGGAGGATGCGCTAATAATGAGCGCTGACATCAAGCGCACTGCTTGATTCGGATGATTAATTGGGCTACCATTTTTTTGTGCCCGGACATTTCGTGGTGGTTCATTCCACCCCCTTCACTAACACCAATCCTGCCAGTTCATCGTCTGAAAGGAGACATGCACCCAAATGGACATTACATCTACGGATAGCCTGAAAGAAGAGCTGATGAATCGTGACCCTGAGTTTCGAGAGTTAGCCAGGGAACACACCCGTTACGAACAGCGATTGAGGGAGCTTTCAGCTCTGGCTTATCCGAGTGACGAAGAACAACTGGAAGAGATTACCTTGAAGAAAAAGAAGCTGGCTCTTAAAGACCAGATGTACTCGATAATGTTGCAATACAAAAATCAAAGCGTGGGTCATTAATTCACTGGGGGGAACAAGTGTTCTCCCAGTTCAGGATCTGGGGGACGTGGAAATCCAATTACGCGTCCCCTTTTGTGTAGACGCTCTCATTAGTTAGGTCGCAGGAGAGCTAAGAGGATCGAAAAGAGGATTGAGAATCGTTCGCGACGGAATCCCATATATCCTGACGCCCGCATTCCTGTCGATTATCTTGCTGGCTGTAGGTTACTGGTATGTTGCCTTGCCCCTCATCCTGGTGGCAGCCTTCATGGCTTTCTTTTTTCGCGATCCCAAACGGCAGCCGCCGGATGATCCCGATGTAGTTGTTGCTCCAGCAGACGGACGAGTTACGCGCGTTTGCGCCCTGGCGCCGGGAGAGGAAAACTCGTCAACGCTGATCAGTATTTTCCTGTCGCCGTTTGATGTCCACATCAATAGGTCACCGATTGCAGGCAAGATATTAGACATCTCGTATTCCAAGGGAAAGTTTCTAATGGCCACAGATGAAACCGCGAGTCTTGTAAACGAGCAAAATACACTGACAATTGAGGGAAACAAGATTACGATCGTTTGCAAGCAGATCGCCGGCATTCTTGCACGACGAATTGTCTGCTGGAAGAATGCGGGAGAACAGATTGCCCTGGGAGAACGATTCGGTTTGATCAAGTTCAGTTCCCGAACTGATGTGATCCTCCCGCAGAATGTGGAAGTGCTGGTTGCCAAAGGCACCCGAGTGCGGAGCGGCACCACGATTATTGGCAGGATAAGGTGACGGGAGAAATCGAGTTGCAAGCCGACCTTCATAGTAAGAACCCAGAACGGCGCGGCTTGGGGAAGGGACTCTATCTCATTCCCTCGGTTTTCACCGCGGCCAATATCGGCATGGGGTTCTACGCCGTGATGGCCGCCGTTCGCGGCTTTCAGTTCATCGGCAGCGGTGTCGACCAGGACCTTATCCATGCTTCTACGTATCTCGACAACGCCGCAAAGGCAATTGGGTGGGCGGTGCTATTCGATATGTTGGATGGCCGGCTCGCCCGCCTGACGAAAACTACCACCGAGATTGGGGTCCAACTCGATTCTATAGCCGACGTAGTCACGTTTGGTCTTGCGCCGGCAGTGCTGGCATATGTGTGGGGCTATGGCGCCAGCCTGAAAGAGGGAAGCGAGTTACATCAGCTTGCCTGGTTTCTCTCGTTTATGTACCTCATGTGCGGGGCTTTTCGTCTGGCTCGCTTCAATGTGCAAGCTTCGCGCCCGCGCATTCTCGCCGAAGGCACAATAAAGGTCGATAAGAAAAGCTTTGTTGGTTTGCCAATTCCAGTTGCCGGCGGGCTGATCGCCGCCATAATCCACTTCACCCCTCTGCCGTTGCTGGCCTATGGACCCGAAAAGGCACAAATCTATTCAGTGCTTCTCATGGCTCTGGTGGGATTTCTTAGCGTGTTGATGGTCAGCACTCTTCGCTTCTCGAGTTTCAAAACAGTGGGGACTCGCAGTCGCAGCATGCGAACCATAATTGGTGCCGTCGGTGTGGGAATGCTGATCTTTCTCTACTCACGCCACGTCCTATTGGTGCTTGTCGTTTCTTATATTCTGCACGGATTAGTTTCTCGCTTGATAGGCCTTTTCCGGAAGCGATCAGAACTTAGCGAGGCCAAGGTTGAAGCTGAGCAGATGTAACGCCTGGGATTCGCCGCGGTGGAGAGGTGACCGTTTACTTGATCCCGGGTTTTGGAACTTCTTTCGGCTGAGCGAAGGCGAGAAATCCGTGCTCGGTGGTTAACAGGACGGCATCGCCCACGGCTATTGGAGAAGCAGACGTAGTTATTTCCTCACCGGTAGGCAGAGAATTGACTTGCCGTCCGTCCCGCAGACCGAGCACGACTCCTGCTGGGCTCGACAGCGGCGTAAACAAAGCGCCGTCTTGTGCCGTTAGTGGCTGCGCAGAAATCCTTCCCGGCAACAGCCGTTTCCAGACTCTTTTACCATTCAGCGAAAAGCGATAGACGAAATTGTCGAGCGACGCCACAAGGAGTGCGTTGTCGACGAGTGCTACCGCTCCCACTCCCGCGCCTGTGCGTTTGCGCCAGAGCAAACGACCATCTTCTGAATTGACCGCGTAAAGGTAACCATCTCCTGAACCGAAGTAGACGGTGCCGTTGGCAACCGCTACCGGACCGTGAACTGGTCCTTTGGTGCGAAAGCGCCACAAGACGCTGCCATTCGTTTCGCGAATTGCGAGCAGAGTCCCATCCTCACTGCCTGCGTACACGCGCTCCCCGAATGCCACCGGCTGACAATTGAACTCCAACCCGTGGAAAACCACCCACACGATCTCTCCGGTGCGTTTGTCTAACGCGTAGAGTCGCCCGTCGTTTCCCCCCGCGATCAGTTTGTTGCCGCTGAGGGCTAAACTTCCCTGGAGCGGCTTGGCGAGGGTTCGCATCCATTGGGTCACACCGCCCTCACGGCCGAGAGCGCGCAGCGTCCCGGTTGCGCGTCGTACTCCTGCTTCAGACTTTGCGGTGTCGGCCACTGTTTCCGAAGCAACGTAGACTCCCCGGTCGTCGGCCACCGGCGAGGCTGAAAGCTCGCCCCCCATCTCTGATCTCCAGTAGAGTTGCCCATCCCTGGCTCTGAGCGAGACGATTGTTCCACCCGCCAGTGGCAGGTAAATACGCTCGTCATCAGACGCAGGAGTGAGGTTTAGGGTCTGAGTCGAATCATATCGCCACCGAACCGTTAAAGGCCGAGAGAGGGCTACCTGGGCACCTGCTGTCGCCGGCCGGTTATGGGCAAACACGCCGCCGGCCGCCACTGCAAGCAAGAAGAGAACCAACCGTGTTGGCGAAACAATTACCGGCATCTTCAATTCAATCTAACAACTATACGAGAGAAAGCAAAACCAGGGTTTGGAATTATTCTGATGCGAAAAGTATAATCCATCGTTAACATCTTAGTTTTGATGCACTCTTTGGACGCAAGAAACACCATCCGAGGCTATCTTTCTTGACCAACAACAATCATCACGAAACTGTCATCATTCTTGACTTTGGATCGCAATATACACAACTGATAGCCAGGCGCGTTCGCGAAGCGGGCGTTTACTGCGAGATCCTGCCCTTCAATACTCCGGCCGAGAAGATTACGGCTCATCAGCCAAAAGGGATCATTTTGTCCGGAAGTCCTGCCTCTGTTTATCAGGAAGGCGCGCCACGACCCATCGCGAATCTGCTGGAAACCGTTCAGTCACCAGTCCTGGGAATCTGCTATGGACTACAGGTTTTGGCTTTCGAAATGGGTGGTCAGGTTAAGTCTTCACCCAGCCGGGAGTTCGGCTATGCAAGACTGCGTATTTCCGACACTCAGAGCCCTTTGTTCAAGGGGCTTCCTGCGGAGATGGACGTGTGGATGAGTCACGGCGATTCCGTTACCAGCGTGCCGCCCGGTTTTCATGTGACGGCCGTTACTGACGACGCTTTGAACGCCATCGAAGATAAGAGTCGCGGAATATTCGGAGTGCAGTTTCATCCAGAAGTCGCGCATACGCCGCAAGGGGCACAGGTGCTTCGTAACTTTCTCTTCGCCATCTGCGGGTGTCGAGGAGACTGGTCGCCGGAAGCAGTCATCGAGGAACAAACGAATCGCATTCGGGAGCAGCTGGAAGGCAAGGGTCGTGTTGTCTCAGGTCTGTCGGGTGGAGTTGATTCCACTGTTGCCTCGGCTCTGGTTCACAGAGCAATCGGAGAGAGGCAAACTTGTATCTTCGTGGATAACGGTCTTTTGCGTGAAGGAGAGTTCGAGTCGACAATCGCTCTCCTTAAGCAATCGATGAACTTGAACATCACAGGAGTGCGTGCGGGTCATCTGTTTCTGGACGCGCTCAAGGGAGTGACGGATCCGGAAGAGAAGCGAAAACGGATTGGCAGAGTCTTCATTGAGGTTTTCGAGAAAGAAGCGAACAGGCTAGGGGATGTCAACTATCTGGTTCAGGGCACTCTATACCCCGATGTGATCGAGTCAGTTTCAGTGCGCGGCCCGTCATCAGTCATTAAGAGCCATCACAATGTGGGTGGTTTACCTGAGAAAATGAAGCTGCGCCTGATTGAACCCCTGCGCGAGCTGTTCAAGGATGAAGTAAGACTGATCGGCAGAGAGCTGGGCGTGCCGCAAGAAATACTCGAAAGGCATCCATTTCCCGGACCCGGGCTGGCGGTTCGCATAATCGGAGAGGTAACGGACGAAAGGATTCGACTCCTCCAGGCGGCCGACAGGATTCTCGATGAGGAGTTGCGGCTCGCCGATCTTTACCGGTCTGTTTGGCAGGCATTTCCTGTGCTCCTGCCTATCTCGACTGTAGGCGTGATGGGAGATGAACGCACCTACGAGCGCGTAGTTGCAATCCGAGCGGTCACGAGCGTAGATGGGATGACCGCTGATTGGGCGAGACTACCGCAAGAAGTGCTGGCGCGCATTTCTGGTCGCCTGGTAAGCGAGATTCGCGGAATCAACCGCGTGGTCTATGACATTAGCTCCAAACCTCCAAGCACCATTGAGTGGGAGTAACAAAGGGTAGTCGGTTTGAAAAGTGGCACGGGCATCTCGCCCGTGGATCACTCGCAAGATGCGCGTGCCACATCAAACTGCCCACTACCGTCACGAGTCGGCGTGGTATAGTGTCGCAGTCATCCTGAATTCATAGGTTCATTTCTGACTTTCGGTCAGGACTAGCAATTATTCCGAATACCCTCTTTATATGCCGGATCAAAATTTCGTTCACCTCCACCTCCATACCGATTACAGCCTTCTCGACGGCGCCATTCAGATCAAGCCTCTAGCGAAACGGACCGAAGAACTTAGGATGCGGGCCTGTGCTATGACTGATCATGGCAACATGTTCGGCGCCATCTCCTTCTACAACGCGATGAAATCGCACGGCGTGAAGCCGATAATCGGTTGCGAAACTTACATAACAGCAGGCAGCCGCCGCGATCGTTCGGCAGGCGCGCCAGGTGAGAAAGCGAATTATCATCTAATTCTGTTAGCGAAGAACCTGGAGGGGTATCAGAACTTAGTCAGGCTGACTTCGAAGGCTTACACCGAGGGCTTTTACTACAAACCGCGAATAGATAAAGAACTCCTCGCTGAGCATAGTAAGGGGCTAATAGCTCTCTCCGCATGCATGTCGGGAGTGCCTTCAGCGATGCTTGCGCGGGAGAAATTCGATGACGCGGTGGCCGCCTCCATTGAATTTGAGGAGATTCTCGGGAAGGGAAACTACTTCCTTGAAATTCAGGAGCATGGATTGGAGGCCCAGGATCGTATCCGTAAGCCTCTTGTGGAGCTTTCAAAGCGCACAGGCGTACCCCTTGTAGCAACCAACGACGCGCATTACCTTCGGCCCGACGATGCGCGGGCCCACGATATTTTGTTGTGCATCGGGTCCGGGAAAACTGTCAAAGATACCAACCGTCTGCGCTACCCGAGCCCTAACTTTTACGTTCGCTCGCCTGAAGAGATGTGGCAGATCTTTGGACACGAATTACCTGATGCTCTGACGCGAACTGTGGAGATCGCCGAGAGATGCGACCTGACTCTACCAGAGAACATTAACCATCTTCCGAATTACCCGATACCACAATCGGACTCGGACCTCTCGATCGACGAATACTTTGAAAAAACCGTCAGAGAAGGGTTCGAACGGCGACGCCAGCAGATTTGGGAGCGGCAGATTGGGCGCCATGAACTGAAACACGCCCTCACTGATTATCAGACGCGCCTTTCCAGTGAGATAGCCATGATCAAGCAAATGGGCTTGTACGGATATTTCCTCATCGTCTGGGACTTTGTGCGCTATGCCAAAGAACATTCAATCCCGGTGGGACCAGGCCGTGGCTCGGCAGCCGGATCCCTGGTGGCCTATTGCCTCGAGATTACCGACATCGACCCCCTTCAGTACAACCTTATCTTCGAGCGATTCCTGAACCCGGGACGCGTATCTCTACCCGACATTGATATTGACTTCTGCGTGCGCGGTCGCGGAGAAGTGATCAATCACGTTGCGAACCTCTACGGCCGAGATTCAGTTTGCCAAATAATCACGTTCGGAACGCTCGCCTCGCGCGCGGCGATCAAAGACGTCGGCAGAGCTTTGGAGATGCCTTACGCTGAAGTGGACCGCATTGCGAAACTGATCCCACCGCCCGTTCGCGGTCGAAACGTCACTCTTGCTCAAGCTCTGGAGCAGGTTCCCGAGTTAAAGAGACAGGTTGAAACGAACCCTCAGGTTAAAGAACTACTTGAGATAGCCCAGCGCCTGGAGGGCTGTGCCCGGCACTCTTCGGTGCATGCCGCAGGCGTTGTCATCTCACCGTTGCCGCTTCAAGAGCTTATTCCAATTGCCGTTTCCGGAAAGGATGAACTCACCACTCAATACGTCATGTCCGACCTCGAAAAAACGGGCATGCTTAAGATGGACTTTTTAGCGCTTACCGCACTCTCTGT
>JBOGOU010000291.1:0-1110 GCA_050748205.1 Pyrinomonadaceae bacterium
ACGGGGATCGTCCCAGCCATCCCGCCCCCTTTTTCAGCATCCTGTTAGTGCTCCGTTGTGCCGCCGGTAGAGGGATCGGAAGGTGGAGCCGCGTCGGGGGCGGCGCGCGTGCCCATCAGCGGCGGGAGCTTGGCGAACTTATCCATCCGCTCGTCTAACATGCTGTAGGCCTTCATTTCGGCGAAGCCGGTTTTGCGAGTCCCTTTCACTTGTGTCGTACAGGCGGACAATAACCGTGTGGCGCTCTGGGCATTACAGTGAGGGCACAGGGTGTCTTCCACTCTGAAATGGACTGATTGAGTGGCGTCAAAGTGCTTCTCGCATTGTCCACAACGATATTCGTAGATCGGCATGTTTCGTATCCGTAAGCGAGATGAAAACCACACAGAGAGAGAAAGCGCTCTTGACCGGCCGTTGAGCTTTGCCTTATTCTACACAACAAGCTGAGAGGACTTCTAGTGGGTTAGAGGAGGATTTCGATGTCCCTGTTGATTCGTAAATACAAGAGTGTTGGTGGAATGATGCAGGAAGAGCGGATCGACGATCCTGATCGGATCGAGCGGTACATGAGGATCTTCGACAAGGACGATGTTAAGAAGCTCCAGACAGGTGTAAAGGTCTTCATTGAGAAGGATGAGTGGCAGCTCCTGCCCTAAACCAGTGAGGGATACAGGGTGAGGAGTGAAAGGTTGCCGAACCTTTGTTTTCATACCCCTCACCCCTGACACTTCACCCCTAACTGTTCCCACAATGAGCTACTGGATTCACATTGCGCGTTCGATCGATCGGGTCACGCTCCACAAGGAGCGCTGTTCTGAGGTGCCGTCTACGTCGATCGGTTCTTCAAGCGATTTTTGGGAAGGTGGGTGGTTCGATTATCCGGACAAGGAGCGGGCGTTAGCGGCGATGGAGCAGGCCGGGACGACTGAACAGCGCCGTTGTCCGCTGTGCAAACCATAAAAAGGCGAAGTTCTGGGTTCTTAGTGCTGAGTTGAGGACAGCTTGGTTGCTTCGGTTTCGCCCGAATACTCAGAACTTATAACTCAAAACTCAGCACTGCTTCGATTCCATGCCACGATTCGCACTCTTGCTGACAACGTTTATCTGGGG
>JBOGOU010000292.1:0-17277 GCA_050748205.1 Pyrinomonadaceae bacterium
TGCCGTCTCGGCTTTGCCGCCGGATGTGAGGCGCGGGCTCCGCCCCGCCGGACGGTCAGCCGCAAAGCTTGGGCTGTGCCCTTGGTGCGGACTTAGTCCTTAAGTATTGGGGCAAAGCCCGCACCGAGGGCCGAGCCCAAACTTAGTAAAGCCTGCTTATGGCGGGGCAGAGCCCGCGCCTCACATCCGGCGGCAAAGCCGAGACGGCAGCGGCTCGTGATTTTTGAGGCAAGGCCGAAGTGCGGGCAGGATGCCCGCGCTCCAGTGCCGGGGGTCTCACAGCATGATCAAACGATCCAGTCCTTGCTCTGATATTCCATGTAGGTAGCCGTAGCCTGAGCGACGTCTCGTCCGAAGTATCGCTCGACAACCCTTAACGCCAGGTCGATCCCAGAAGTGAGCCCACCGGCGCTCGAAATTTTGGGCCCTTCAACAAAACGAAGTCCGCGTTTGATCTCTACATTCGGAAACTCTTTAGCTAGGCTGTCAATGAAATCGTGATGTGTGGTAGCAGACTTTCCGGCAAGCAAACCGGCCCGGGCGAGAATGAAGGCCCCTGTGCAAACTGACATCACTACGTCAGCGGTCTGGCTAACCTTGTTAAGCCACTCGAACATCGCTTGGGATCTGCCGCCCTGAGCAGGAATCACCACCACTTTGGGTGCCGGAGCCGTTTGAAAGGTAAAGTCAGGAACAATCTTCAAGCCGGCGGAACCAACTACCACATCAGTTGTGTCCGAGACGGTGAATAGCTCGAAGGGCATTTGATCTTCCATGTCGCCTCGGCTCGGCACATGGACGTCCTGAAACACCTCCCAGGGGCCGGCGTAATCAATCATCGTCGCGCCTCTTGAAATCAGAAACGCCACGGGAATTTTGCCCTTGCTTGGCGGCTCCAGCTTGTTCGCATTCTGGGAGCCAGAGGGTCGCGCATTTCGACTCTCCGATTGCTGCATTTGCACCGGTGCTCCGGAAATACACGAAACTCCGATAGCCGCGCCCACGACGGCCGAATTCTGGAGAAAGTCTCTTCGTTTCATGATCTTTAAACTCCTTGCCTGGGATTTTGTCGCTTGTCAGAGGTGAGTTTGACAGACTTAAAGGACATCCGTCTTGGACTGATCAAACGTTATTGGCTGAATCAAAGGTCGAACGATGAGGAGCGTTTAGGCCCGCTTCTTTTGTTTGGTTCTACTTGAGTGGCGAAGATTGCGTTATCATTTATCTTTGGAAAGGAAGGAGAACGATGCCTTACGAAAAGCTACCAATCGGTGGCGCCGAACACGAAATCCTTTCGTGGGCGAACCACGCGTTTAGCACTGAAGAGGAGTCGATGTTGCGCAATGTCTCGCGCCTGCCGTGTTTGTTCAAGCATGTGGCGCTGATGCCCGACGCCCATTTGGGCAAGGGCAGCATGGTTGGCTCCGTTGTGGCTACCAAAGATGCAGTTATACCAGCCACAGTCGGCGTGGACATTGGCTGCGGCATGATGGCCGTCAAGACACCCTTCAAAAGCGTGATTCTCGAAGGAAAGTTGAAGGAGTTACGCTCGAAGATCGAAGAGTCGATCCCGGTCGGCTTTAATGATCACAGGGATCCGGTTGATGAATCTTCACACTGGGAGGGCTGGGAAACTTTCAGCGAACTTCACAGGGGTGTGCTGGATCGTAAAGCGAAAGCGATGAAGCAATTGGGCACTCTGGGTGGCGGCAACCACTTCGTGGAAGTCTGTTTGGATACGGACGACAACGTTTGGTTAATGCTGCATTCCGGATCGCGCAACATCGGCAAGGAGCTGGCCGACCGTCACATCTCGACTGCCAAGAGCCTGTGGCGTTTGTCGGAACTGCCTTCTCCAGACCTCGCCTACTTCATTCAAGGTACGCCGGAGTTTGCGGCGTACTGGGAAGACCTGAAGTGGGCGCAGGGTTATGCGATGAAGAACCGCGAGATCATGATGGCGCGTTTGTTGAAGGTCTTTAACAAGTTATTCAATCATCGCCAACCGTTCAAGCCGGAACTGGCAGTGAACTGCCATCACAACTACGTCGCTCTCGAGCATCACTTTGGCGAAGACGTTTTCGTGACGCGCAAGGGCGCTATCAACGCGGCAACGGGCGCCTATGGCATTATCCCAGGGTCGATGGGCGCGAAATCGTTTATCGTCAAAGGTCGCGGCCTGCCGGAGAGTTTCAACTCCTGTTCGCACGGCGCGGGACGAAAGATGTCTCGTGGGGCTGCGAAGCGAGCCTTCAGCGAGTCTGACCTGGCTCGTCAAACTGCTGGAGTCGAATGCCGCAAGGACAGGGGGGTGCTGGATGAAATTCCCGGCGCCTACAAATCAATCGAAGCGGTGATGAAGAACCAGGAAGACCTGGTCGAAGTTGTCGCCGAGATCAAGCAAGTGGTTTGTGTGAAGGGCTGAGGGAGAATTTCGAATTGCGGATTTCGGATTGCGGATTTCGGATTGCGAAATTCGAAATTCTCTCTTCCCTGCCAACTAAAATTCGAAATTCGCAATCCGAAATTCGAAATTCGGCGTTGGTTTGTGTCCCGTAACAATGAGCATCTGAGCGGGAAGGCTCATCTCATCTTTAGGAAAAAACTCTCGCGCCGCTTCCTCCACTTCGCGTGTCACCTGAATTCTCTCTTCCGCTGAAAGCTTCTCGAGGTTCTCGCGAAGCGTGCCGGAAGTCTGCGAACGTATCTCCCAAAATTCGTTGAACGAAACGGGCGCAGCGATACAAAACCTCAGCAGTCGCTCTTTGACGCCGGTTGCCCCCGCTTGCGCTAGGGTGGCTGCGAGCTTTCCCGACTCGGCGTACCGGAACGCGCCTGGACCATTGGGATCCGCGGGAGGTGTCTGTATGAAGCGCGACGTTACGTTGGTAACGAGGTAAGAAAACGGGTTACGATCGCTCCTGCCCCAGGCGGCTAGCGAAACAATGCCCTTCGGCCTGGTCACCCGTATCATCTCGCGTAGCCCGGCCAACGGATCGGGAAAGAACATCACTCCAAGCCGGCTCACAACTGCATCAAATGAATTGTCTTCGAACGGAAGCGATTCGACTGAACACTTTTGAAACTTGACGTTTGTCAACTCACGCCGACCGGCTTCGCGCTCTGCGGCCGCTACCATTTCGGCAATAAGGTCGGTGCACATGACCAAACCAGAAGGTCCAACGACCTCCGCTATGGAAAGTGAAGGTTCGCCGGGCCCGCCTGCTACATCAAGCACCTTTTGGCCCTCAGTGATTCCGGCCTCTTCGATGAGCGCGCGCGTCACGGGCGCAAACATTGTCCGAATAGTCTTGGCGTGTCTCTCCCAGTAAGGAGCAGATTCGCGCCACTCGCGCAGCAAACTGTCCTTTGACTGAATCGAACTCATCGAACCGATCTGCCATCCTCAAACCAGTGGACGAGATCGCAGCAGGCGCTCGCCAAGCGCAATCCAATGCTCATCGAGGTTCCGGGCCTACGCGTGCGTAGGCCGTTTGTTCGCTTGGATTGTTAACGGCGAGTGTGCGAATCCCATCGCGCTCACGGGCAATGCCGTACGAGCCGAAGTCAAAGGTCAGGAAGCCTTCAGAGTACCTACCAGAAAACGCTCGGTTGGTCGTCAGTGACCGGGCGGTTGCGGAGCCGTTGCTGTTGATGACCAACTCTGATTCGCCGCTGTTTGTCATGCCGCGGAATCGTCCAACCATCCATCGCGGCACAGCACAAGGATCATTGCTACCGCCGCCGCCACTCCCACCGTCACTCACCCGGTCGAACCGTTCGGTGCGCCCGTTCCCTCGAGCGCGGAACCCATTGTCCGCCTGCGTAACATCCCACGTGACTGCACCGAATCTGATGGTGCTTCCGTAGACAGTGCCGCTGTCCTGTCCGCCGTTTTCGTAAACCGCAGCAGTTTGACCCGACGGATAGATGGTTACGGTCATGCGCTCCCTGCTGACCGGGTGCCGGCCGCGGAAGGCGCCGACAAGCCAGGATGGCACGTTGCCCGTCTGGCTGTCCGTTTCAAGCTGATAAGAGATCCGGTCGACCCGCCCGTTGCGGATGTTTACAACCGCTTCGTATGAGAAGGTCCGCGGCCCGGAGTAATTGTCGCGTGTGTAGATGCCCTGGCCGCGCACGCCTGTTTGCGCATTCGAGATGAAGTAGGTGTCGGCACGCATATTTGTCGGAAACGAGACAGCGGCCGTGCTCACGCCCTGCTCCCGCAGTATTTGCTCGCGCACTGCGGTTCGCGCTCTCTCAATAGCGTACCGATCCTGGGCGAAGGCAGTGGCCAGTCCTATAGTTCCGAGGAAAATGGCGAGCATAGACAAACTCAAAAACGAGCGGACGCTCAACGCGTCAGGGTTGTCGCTGTTCATGTTGTTTTCTCCTTAATCTCGAAAACTCTGTCCGGTCTTTTTGGCTCTCCCCCCTTGGTACGCTTCTGTCCCAATCAGAATAGGCTCAGGGACTAGAGCCGTCTGTGCGCTAGACCACACATATGATATGTTTTCAGGGCAGCTATTGCGGTTGCGGTTGCTTCGAAAAGCCCACCCTCGGTTGTTCGGAAGAGCCACGATTTCTCAGCGCCTAACGATCCTTTTAGGGCGATCGCAGGCGAGATTGGTGATGTCTGTATCCACAATATCTTCTGGGCCAGTTGGAAATCGGCTTCTCGCCGCACTTCCGGGTGACGAGTATGAACGTCTCCTTCCACAGCTTGCGCCTGTCTCCTTTTCTCTAGGTGAAGTCGTCTACGAATTCGCTGGCCAACTGGATTACGTCTATTTCCCCACAACAGCCATCGTCTCATTGCTCTACACCATGGAAAACGGCGCGAGCGCTGAAATGGGTTTGACAGGTAACGATGGAATAGTTGGGATTGCCCTCTTCATGGGCGGAGGCACCATGCCCAATCGTGCCGTAGTTCAGAGCGCTGGCGGTGCCCTAAGAATGAAGGCTAAAGCGCTGCAAGATGAGTTCGCGGAGGGTGGCAAGTTCCAACAATTGTTGCTGCGCTATACGCAAGCACTGATCACCCAGATCTCGCAGACGGCCGTTTGTAACCGTCTTCACTCGGTGGAGCAGCAACTTTGCCGCTGGCTTTTGTTAAGCCATGACCGTTTGAAAACAGATGAGTTGGTCATGACCCAGGAACTGATAGCCGACATGTTGGGAGTGCGCCGGGAAGGCGTTACCGTGGCTGCCGGTCGCCTGCAAGATGCCGGAGCGATCAGCTACGTCCGCGGCCATATCAAGATCCTCGACCGCGAAAGGCTGGAAGAGACCGTCTGCGAGTGTTACCGCGTTGTCAAGAACGAGTTTGATCGCCTGCTCGGATAGCGCTTCATTCCTTAAACGATTGCCTCTCAGTGGCCAACCGGTATCCGTTGATAGCGTGTCCTGCCCTCCGCATCCTCCCATGATATATCCAGCACATATGGATTAGGTTGGCCTGATATTACTTTAAGTCGTTCCAGCTGATCGCAATCGGTATCAGCGGGCCTTCCATTAATCCAGGTCCTGTGAGACAGAACGGCCTTCTCTCTTGGTTGCATAGAGTTTACGACATCGAATCTAATATGAGCTTGTGAAGGACCGCCGCCGGGAGTTTCTTCATCTTTCAGAAAGACAGTCAGAATCTCGATGGACTTGAGCGTCCTCTCGGTTGCATTTGTCAACTCTAAGAGAACCCTTGCTGGTGTATCAATGAATCTAAAGATAAAAGGCTTCTCTGTGTTGTTATTGGCGCTCATAAATTCTCTTTCGCAGTGGTCATAGCTAAGTAATTCAAGTTCTTTACTAGGACCGCGCGCGTCTCGCCCCGCACCGCGCCCGATAGGCGCAAGATCCTAATTCACAAAAACCCATTAGCGCTTCGCGCTCATTGCGGGTGAGATGCGCCCGCAGTCCCAGTGTTCGACCTCAAGCGGCCTTTGGAACCTGGTGGAGCAGACGAATGAGAAGGCCTCTCAACTGATTGAAGTTGTCAGGGCGTGCGACATGTACATTTTTGCCGATCGCGACTTCATCACCCTCAGCGATCTCTTCACTGCAGAAGACCACAATGGGCACATCTTCTCCTAGCGCCGCACTTTCGCGGATACGGCTTGCGGAAAAGATAACTTCGCGCGGCAAGCCGGCCAGACTCACCAGAATCAGGTCGGGACTCTGACGCTGGGCGCTCGCTATTGCATCTGGCTCGTCTCTGGCTACGGCCACGCGATAACCATCTGCCTTCAGCAACTTCTCAATGCCGTCGCGCGTCTCGTGGACATCCTCCACTACTAGAATGATCGTGTCATTCTCTTTGTCCATTCAAACGTTCACTCCTTTTGCCCAGCGACTTTCCGTCATGCCTGAGAACGCTGAGCCCCACCGACCAGTTTGATAGTTTTCGCCAGCCTTAGAAATTGCATGACGCGAATGCCCCACCAGTTGATGTCGATCTCGTACCAGGCAAGGCCATGGCGTGCCGCGGTTGGGTGTGCATGATGATTATTGTGCCAGCCTTCGCCGAAGGTCAACAGCGCAACCCACCAGTTGTTTCGTGAATTGTCGCGTGTTGAGAACCGGCGCGTGCCCCACATGTGCGTCGCCGAGTTAACCAGCCACGTCGCATGCAGATTAAAAGTAACGCGGAAGAAAATGCCCCACATCAGATATGGCCAACCGCCGAACGCGAGCAACCCCAAACCCAGCAGAACCAGCGGTACCCAATACAGACGGTTAAGCCACACATGAAATCTGTCCTTCACCAGGTCAGGGGCATATCGCTCCACCACCGAACTGTCATACTGCTGCGCAGTACCCCTTAGAATCCATCCCATGTGTGACCACCAACCGCCATCGCGCGGTGTATGTGGATCACCCTGGGCATCAGCATAGGCGTGATGGATACGATGCGTTACAACCCAGTAGATGGGGCCGCCTTCCAACGCGAGCGTGCCGCAGACGGTCTGAAAGTATTCCACCAACTTTGGCGTCTTGTAGCCACGATGCGTCAAAAGTCTATGAAAGCACATCCCCACGCCGAAGCTCGCCGAGACCCACCAGAGCAGGATCGCGACCATCAACGCCTGCCAATGGAACATGAAGAGCGCACCCACAGCGCCGAGATGAAAGAGCGCTATGAATGCGGCAGTATTCCAGTTAATGCCTTTGGCTCCATTCCTAATCATTGTTTCGTTGAACCTTTCAGAGTCCTTAAACCTTTTATTGGGGCAAACTAAGGCCCTGACCAGATATACAACTCGAAAGGCTAGCTGTCCGTGCGCCAACGCACATATGCAAAGGCAGGCTATAAGCGGCCTAGCGCACAGACGACTTCGCAGGCTTATCTTAAAGTTCTGTTCTGTGAGGACTTCTATGAGCGATATCTATGCAATGCGCCGCGCAAATGGCGACTGGTTCGCGCTTGACGATCACGGACGCTTTCGGGTGCCACTATTTCACAGCAGCCGCGCCGCCATGATCGCTCGTTCGCGTAATGTGGAAATGCTGCTTTTCAAACCGGTAGCCCTGGACGCTCGCTTGCTCAAGGAGCTTGTAACGATAGACGGCGGAAGCGACGTAGACTTTTGCCTGGTGAACGATCCGTTGGTCAGTCTGTATCGAGGTACCCGGTTAGAACAAGCGGAACTTGCCTTGCTAATGCGTGATCCCATCGAACTACAACTTGTCCCTGAAGGAGTGGGCAAAGGAGTTTCTAAGGATATCCAATATGTGACAACGTGAGACCCTTGAGCAAGCTGTAGCGCACTTGGCGCAGCGCTACTTCGCCGATCGGTTTTTTACGTTTAGCCTTTTGCCTTTTTTCTTCCGATTTCTAAGAGAGAGCACGTCGCCCGGTTGACACTTAAGCGCCTGACATAACTTCTCCAGAGTGTCAAAGTTAATCCCCAGCGCCTTACCCTTCTTCAAGCGCCAGAGTGTCGTGTGACTGATGCCCGTCTCCTTAGCCAGCCAATAAAATGTACGCCCGTGCTGCTCCAGTAACTCATCGACTCGAATTTCCATCATGAACCCTCTCGCTTGTACAAAAAACTATGTATCACACGCGGGAAATATTGTCTATCTGAAATATATTCTATATTTGACATATACCTGATTGCTGGCATAAAGTAACTGCGAACCGAGTCTGGCTTACTCCCTTCTCAGCTCCTCTGGAATCACCCAGATCACCTGAAGTCCACAGCTCAAGAATTAGAGGGGCTAGCGAAAATCTAAGGAGAACTCAAAAGTGATTAATCTTTATATTAATGAGCGCCGCGTGGGCGCTGTGACTGTTCTCGACCTGAAAGGCCGGGTGAGAATTGGCGGCGGCACTGTAGCCTTGCACAAATCAATTCGCTGCCTTGTTGACGAAGGAAAAACTCAGATTCTTTTGAGCCTCGCCGGCGTCACGCACATTGATTCGAGCGGGCTGGGCGAGCTTATCGCAAGCCATGTCACTCTCCGCAACAAGGGTGGCGAGATCAAGCTGACTCATCTCACGGAACGTCTCCGTGACTTAATGACGATCACAAAACTTCTGACGGTATTCGATGTCTATGACGACGAGCCAAAAGCCCTTGCCAGCTTTGCCGGCGAGGTCTTGAGGATTGTCGAGCCGCAGCCGTTTTTTGTTTAGCCCCGATGGTTGTGATGACTTCTGTAAATTCAGCGCAATTCGGTGAGATTTGTACTGGGGTCTGGCGCGACCGGGTCGCGGTGCTGAAGGGACGCGGCTTCTTGAGTGGTGAGGCCGCCCTCGTGCGGGCCGTTTACTGGCGACTGTATAAAGTGGGACTTAAACCAACCGCCAGCGCCGAGAACTATGGCTCGCTGGGGTCAATTTCTGGTTATCAGTTAGGAGTTAGCTGTCTTCTCGAGCTAAACGCACGTCCCCGCTTCGACGGTGCACCGTTTCTAAAGGACCTCCTACAGCGCTATCGGAACGAAATCGCGTAGCGTCCTAATCTCAGTTTGCGAAGGCACCATCTGAAGTCGGGCGAAGTTGGCGGGAAGAAAGAACAAAATGATAGTTTGTGAATTGTGTTCGCATTATAAGCAATCTGGTGACTGCCAGCTCGGCCTCAAAATACCAAAGGGGATGAGTTGCCGTCAGTTCGGTCCGGGCCTGGAGAGATTCTGCTCAAACCCGAAGGATTTTGTGAGCTCAAACCAAGTCGTCCAGATGGCTACCTTCTTTGGCATGAGGGGAACAGAACTAAAGAAGGTCAAACTGATGGCCCTGAAGGAAGAAAGCGCTCGCTCGCAGGTCACGCCCACCAACATCCTCAATTGACCGTTTCACCCTTAATGTGAGTGATGGCTCCTCCGCTTTTATCGCCTTTCCGGTCGTAGTTACCCACCGAACCACTTGCGGTAGCCAATGGATCCTGAATTCAACGAGGCCCGCAACCACTCAAGCTATTCACTGGGACCGCGGGCGTCTCGCTCGCAATGAGCGCCGCAGGCGCGAATTCTCTTTGCTTCGCTTGCGGTACTTCATGTTCGCGCTTCGCGCTCATTGCGGGCGAGACGCCTGCGGTCCGGTGTTCACGTTTGAGTGCCAGCCTTGGATCGAAGCACGCTTGATGCACTGCTGGCATCCGCGAAAGCAGCTCCTCGCTCGATCACACCTGTGTTTGCTTCTCATAATGCAGTCCATACAGGTTAAGAATGGGAGATAGTTGCTCGATAACTCTTCGAGAGTTTTCTAAGGAACTTTAAGAGCTCATGGTGGTCTAATGTTTCGACTGAATTCGTTTGAGGAAACAAGCGTTTGAGTTGATTTCTTGACGAGAACTTCGTTGACAGCCATGGTCCAAGGGAGTAGATTCCCGATTGTTTTACTCAGTTCTCATTTCCTCGTTCTCGCGTGACTCCTCGCAAAGCCTCGCGTCAACGATCTCAGCTGATTCCGTTCGGATATTCTCGTCGCAAACTGTGCATTTCAAGGAGCATCAGGCCCATAGTCACAGCCACTCAATCACTATTTAGTCTTAAAGGATTACCGGAAAATCTTCCGACA
The DNA here is from genome assembly GCA_050748205.1 of Pyrinomonadaceae bacterium. GTDB lineage: Bacteria > Acidobacteriota > Blastocatellia > Pyrinomonadales > Pyrinomonadaceae > PSRF01. Next base: position 10,022 of record JBOGOU010000292.1, read on the forward strand.
CGGATCGCCTGCCTAATCGGATGCCTTCCTTTTCTGTTAATGCTGCAACTCTCCGCAAATGGGCAAAATGTTCAGAGCCAGCAAGCCACGGTGGATCACGGCTTTCGAAGCGATCTCAAGATCGATCCATCAACGCTCGCTCTAAACTTTGAGATTCCCCTCAAAATTTATCCTGGACGCGCTGGTGTTAATGTGCCGATTACAGTGTATTACTCATCCAAGCTCTGGACTATGGAGTATTCTGGCTATTATCAGGAAGGACCGTGCTGCGAGCCCAGCTTTACTGCCTACCCGCAGGGCCTGCCTACTGATAACAATTATACTTGGGTAACCGTTTACTACGGGCACGATGCCTATGACAACGGATCAAACGCTGGTTGGACTGGAAGCCTGGATTTCCCTCACATCGAAGCAGGGCTGGTTAATCGTTACAATTTTGACGGGGATCCCTGTGCAGAGTGCCCGCTCAATCAGTCGTATTTCGTTAGACGGCTCCGCGTCCGGATGCCTGATGGCTCATCGCATGAACTACGCAGCTCGGATAGAACCTATCCCGCCACGGATGCAACCGACCCCGGAGTGTATTACTCAGTGGATGCCTCCCGACTTAAATATATAGCGGCGGAGCAAACTCTTTACCTTCCCGACGGCTCGCGTTATCTGATGAGCGCCAATCCTCGGAAGTTCATCGACCGCAACGGCAATACGCTAATTTACAATAACAATGGCACTGTATCGGACACCCTTAACAGAACAGTTGGCTTGCATTACGTTAGCGGCGCCTCCCCTGGAGACATGATCTACTCGCTCTCAGGTGTTAGCGGAACTCCGGCAAATTACACCTTTCGCTACCGCAACCTTGGAGATACCGGCGTCCTTACAGTAGCTCAATCCTTGCGACCCATGGGTGACATGATGCCATTTGGCGGCGGTACTTCGAGCCCCTCTTTGTTTGTATCGGAAGGAGGGAGTCGGACAACCGTGCCTGAGCTTTTCAATCCGGTGGTTTTACACCAGCTCGAATTGCCGAATGGTTCAAAGTACATTTTCACATACAATATCTACGGCGAAATTGACAAGATAGTCTATCCGAGTGGTGGTTATGAGAAATTCCGATATGAAAAGATTCCGGGCCTCGATCCGCTAAACGAACCATATGCTCAGGCAAATCGTGGAGTTGTTGAACGCTGGATTAGTCCGGACGGCTCTGACACAAACCTTCAACATTGGACGTATGCGGTAGTCAGCGAAAGCCCTTATGTCATTCGTACAACTAACCCCGCCGGAGATTACAGCGAAAGAGTGTTGCAGCGCGGACGAGGGCCTGGTGTGATCGATTTTGGGTTTGATGACGCTCGCGCCGGCTTGCCGATCGAGGAACGTTTTTATAAGGCAAATGGTCAAATGCTAAGGCGCACCTTAATGTCCTACGACTTTTCCGGGCCATTACCGAGCGGATACGGCACCGCGACACGCAATGCACTGCTGACAAAAAAGGTGGATGTCATTCTCGACACCGCAGGAAATGCGCTGGCCTCAACTACCGAGATCAGCTACGACGCGGACCTTAACGTCACTAGCACGAAGCACTATGACTATGTACAGATCGCCCAGGCAACCGGCCAAACGGGCAGTATTACCGCCATTCCCAACGGAACAACGCCCTTGCGCACGGAAGAAACCGATTACTTGACTGATAACGTCGATTACCGGGCGCGGAACCTGCTTTCCTTGCCCACCGCCTCACGCGTGAAGGACGGCGCGGGAAATATCGTTGCGCAAACCTCAGTCAGCTATGACGAAGCCGCTTATCCCTTACTTACGTATGGCACAGTAAATGGTTGGACTAACCCAGGCACTAATGTTCGCGGCAATGCCACCACGACCATTCACTGGCTGAACTTCAACGGCTCAATTTTTTCTACCTTCCCCGCTGGCTCATATTTGCTTAATCATGCCCAATACGATCAGTGCGGCAACGTACGCAATATTTGGGATGCGAGAGATGCTACACAAATTAATCCCACGCAAGTCGATTATTCTTTAACCTATCAATATGCTTACCCGACGCTCAACACGTCGGCTGACCCTGATGGCGTCGGACCGCTGACGTCTTTGGCGACGTCGACTGAATACGACTTGGCAACCGGGCTGGTCACCGCGACGATTGACGCTAACTTGAACAGAACGACTTTCGCGTACAATGATCCGCTGAATAGATTGAAGCAGGTGGTACGTGCGGCCGACGATACGCAAGTAAAGAATCAAACCAGCTATGATTACCAAGACCCGGTGCGCAAGATCATCGTGACGAGCGATCTCAACAGCTTCGATGACAACGTTCTGAAGACTGTTATGCTTTACGATGGCTTGGGGCGCACGACTGAGACGCAGCAGTATGAAGGCGGCACGAATTTCATCGCTACTCAAACGCAATACGACACGATGGGCCGGGCCCACAAGATTTCAAATCCTTACCGTCCATGGCAGAGTGAAACTCCTGTCTGGACGACCACTACTTTTGACGCACTCGGTCGTGTGAAAACAGTTACGACACCTGACAATGCGGTAGTCACAACTGATTACGTCGGCAACAAGGTCACAGTAACAGACCAGGATCAACCGACCGGAAAGAAGCGCAAGAGCGTTACGGATGCCCTCGGGCGTTTGAAGGAGGTTTACGAAGATCCGGGGTCGGCTCCGGAGCTGAACTACTTAACCAGCTATGGATACGATGCATTGGATAATCTGATAAGCGTTTCGCAGGGTAGTCAGCAACGCTTCTTCCTGTACGATTCCCTCAAAGATTGATTCGAGCCAGAAATCCTGAGCAAACCGTCAACCCTGCGCTGAACATTAGCGATCCCCTAACCGGAAACAATCAGTGGTCTGTCGCTTACGAATACGATGCCAACGGTAACCTCACTCAGAAGACTGATGCACGTGCAATCGTAGCGACCTATACCTACGACGCGTTGAATCGCAACACGCTAGTCGACTACTCCGACACTACCCCTGACTCCTATCGTCAGTATGATCTTGCGCTTAAGGGCAAAGGACGCCTGAATCAGGTGTGGCAAGCAGGAACGACGACATCGGCCACCTATATTGACTCCTATGACGCCCTGGGTCGACCGCTCATACGGCGTCAGCGATACGAAACGGGCGGTGTTTGGAGTTCGTCCTACCAAGCGCGGCGTACCTACAATCTCGCGGGTGGTGTCACTCAACAAATCTACCCCTCAGAGCATTCAGTTGACTACAACTACGATGCCGCAGGAAGGTTGGGAGATAAGGACGCGCAGAATCTGGCTTTCACCGGTAACTTGGGCGACGAGGTGAGCCGCACGTACTCGAGCGGCATAATCTATTCAGCAATGGGCGGCATGGCAAAAGAGCGGTTTGGTACTGATACGCCGCTGTACAACAAATCTTTCTACAACAGCCGGGGCCAGTTGTCGGAGATCCGCGTTGGCACAACATATACAGGCCCGACGGACGGAGGCTGGCAGCGTGGGGCGATCATCAATCACTACAGCGCTCAATGTTGGGGCGCCTGCAACGGCACGGACAACAATGGAAATTTAAAGCAGCAGGACCACTGGATTAATGACGGCAGCGGGGGCGTGGCAGGCTTGTTTGTGCAGTCGTATAGCTACGACCGCCTTAATCGGTTGGAGCGGGTAAATGAAGGCGGTAACTGGCAGCAGGAGTTTGTTTACGATCGCTGGGGCAACCGCACCATCCATCAGACTAATACCTGGGGACCGACGGGCGGACCCGCCATTAACAAGAAGGACTTTATTATCGAGACGAGCACGAACCGGCTCTACGCACCGGGAGATCTGAACCTGTCGGAAGAGCAACGGCAGATGCAATACGATGTTGCCGGAAATCTGAAAAAAGATACATACACTGGGGCGGGTGATCGCCAGTACGACGCCGAGAACCGAATGACCAAAGCCTGGGGCGGAAGTAATCAATGGCAGGAGTATGCGTACAATGCGGACGGCCAGCGCACGCGTCGGAAGGTTGATGGCCTAGAAACCTGGCAGGTCTATGGTTTCGATGGCGAACTGCTGGCTGAGTATGCGGCAAACGGCGCGACGACGAGTCCGCAGAAAGAATATGGGTATCGTAACGGGCAACTGCTGGTAACCACAGAAGGCCGAAAGAACTTTGCCTTGGCGGCCAATGGCGCAGTCGCCAGCGCGTCTTCGATCTATACCCCGGGATCGTATGCGCCTGGTGGGGCGATCAGCGATCGGAAAGGCCTTAACTGGGGTTCGGATGGCGGCTGGAACGATGCCGCCCCTGGCAATACATTCCCTGACTGGCTGCAGGTTGATTTCAACGGCAGTAAGACGATCGATGAGATCGATGTATTTACCTTACCAGACAATTTTTCCTCACCCTCGGAACCAACCGAAGCCATGACCTTCTTGCTTTATGGGCTGACGCGTTTTGATGTGGAGTATTGGACCGGCAGCGGCTGGGCGATAGTGCCAAACGGACAAGTTGTTGGCAATAACAAGATCTGGCGCAAGATTACCTTTCCTCCGCTCACGACAAGCAAGATTCGTGTACGGACGTGGGAGTCGGTTGACGGTTACAGCCGGATCACGGAAGTGGAAGCCTGGGAATCCTCGCAAGCTTCTTTTGTGACGGGCAAAACGCTCGGCGCATTGCGAGCAGACTACACGGGCCATGTGGGAATGAAGGTCACTACCGGCGCGCAACCAGTGACAGTAACGTCCCTGGGCCGCATTTATGTCTCCGGCAATACCGGCACGCACATGCTGAAAATCGTGCGCGCCAGCGATAACGCCGTGGTTGCCAGTGCCAATGTGTCGATGACTGGGGGAACATCCGGACAGTTTAAGTATGTGAGTCTTGCGACGCCGGTGACGCTTGCAGCGAGCACCATCTATTATGTGGTGAGCACGGAAACTTCAGGCGGCGACCCCTGGCATGACTACGTGAGTACCGTTCTTACCTCGACATCAGTGGCCACAATCAATTCCGGCACCTATGGAGACGGTACGAACTGGGGGCCGGCAGGCGGCGCGGGCAATTGTTATGTGCCAGTAGACTTCCAGTACAGCATCGCGCCGGGTCTGCGCTGGCTGGTGTCCGATCAATTAGGAACGCCGCGCATGATCTTTGATTACACAGGCAGCCTGGCCTCAACCAAGCGACATGATTACTTGCCGTTCGGTGAGGAACTCTTCGCTGGCACGGGTGGCAGAACCATTGCACTCGGCTACACCGGCGACAGTGTCCGCCAGAAGTTCACCCTCAAAGAACGGGACATTGAAACCGGCCTCGATTACTTCCTTGCCAGGTATTACTCGTCGACGCAGGGAAGGTTCACGGGAGTAGACATCGCCGGGCCCAATCTAAGTAATCCTCAAAGCCTCAATAAGTATGCATACACTCTGAACAACCCCCTTCGGTTCATAGACCGGAATGGTTTGTACGAAGAGGATGTGCACCACCATTTGACCCAGGCTCTAGCAGAGGCAGCCGGCTTTAGCAGGAGTCAAGCTTGGGAAATAGCGATGGGCAATCAGATGACCGATGAAACTCCGGGCATGAGCCCTTACTCGTCAATTGAAGCTCGGAGGAATTATCACTTCACGAGCGAGGGGCAGCGACAAAACCTGTGGAACAATTTTGCCGAATCAGCTGCAGGAGTTTCCTCTGAAACAACGACGCTGGGCAGTTTGGGAGTTTTCATGCATGCCCAGCAAGATTCCTACTCACACGCGGGGTATGGTCCAGTTCTAGGTCATGCATTGGCGGGACATGCGCCAGACAAGACCTACAACAACCCAGGGAAAGCTGACACGATGGCACTGGACAGCTTCAATCGACTAACAACAGCGGCGACGGTCCTCTATAACAATAAGAAGATCTCTTTCCTGTATAAACCTCTTGACCAGAAGACGCTGAAGCCATTGGTCCAATCCTTCAATAGAGCCAAAACCCCGGAGGAGAAGATGAAGATAGTCAATCAAATCAAAACGCTTGCGCGAGAAAATATTCAGCGTCAGGCTGAAGAAGCAATAAGAAAGAAACAGGAGGAAGAAAAGAGAAAGAGGCAGACCCAGTAGGAGAGAGGTTCACATGCTATCAACGATCCTTCTAATTGCTCTGATCTTCGCTTTTTCTCCAAACCAAGTGGGGCTGAACAGCGAAGCAGCCTTGCGAAATCAGGTTGAGCGCTACCACAGCTACTTTTCAAATGGTAGATATGACCTGATGTGGGAAATGTTGTCGAAGAATGCACGAGAGAAGAATGACAACGACAAGAAAGGCTACATTCGGCGACTGCGCAAGTATGGCTTTGGAAAAGTAAAGGCGGAAATCAATAAGATTGATGTTGAAGGTACTCGGGCCAGAGTGAGAGTGGAGATGACGGTGTGGTCAAAGCCCGATAAGAAATGGGTCAGCGAGGTTGATGACGAAACGTGGGTACTTGAGAAGGGTAGGTGGGTCTTTGAAGATCACCAAGCGGCGGAGAGTGCTAGCAGCGGTGAAGGCGCATGAAGTCCTCAAAAGAATGGCTTCCAGTCATCGTAGGCGTTATAGCCACACCTCTCACTTTGTTGTTGGCGCTCTCATCTGCGGGCGCTGGGCACGGTGACTACTTTTGGGCGAAGGTCTTTTATCCGTACACAATGCTTTCAGCCATCGCACTTAAATCAATAACGATTCCTTTCATGATGGTTGCAATCTTAGAGCTTCCGGCTTACGGAGCTTTTATCGGTACCGGCTGGTCCCAGGGGAAACTGAAGCTGTACAGCGCGGGACTCTTGTTGTTGCACACTTCAGCAGCAATCACCTGCTTCGCAATCCGGTCTGAAAACTTCTCGTGAATAAAAGCTTCCAGATGACGATTCGCCCTCTACTAATGAAGACCTTTGACGATGATCGTGAACTTTATTCACAGTGCCGTTTTCGGCGATGAAATAAATCCGCAAGTGAAGCAGGAGCGGGGGTTGAGTGAGATCCTGGGCAACTTTATTAAATAAGGCAAAGAAACTTTATTCCATAGTAGTTGAAGGGCAAGGAGTTAGGCGACGAAAGTCGTGGTCTGGGGATTGCTATCTTGTCTGCCCACTTTATGAGTGAACTTTATTAGCTTCGCCGCCAACTATATGAATCTGGAGGCGGGCAATCTTCACCTTGTGGCATGCTGGTTGATGAAGGCTCAACGAACGGTGGAGATCTTCACTTGTTGACAGCCAGTC
>JBOGOU010000293.1:0-1873 GCA_050748205.1 Pyrinomonadaceae bacterium
GCTCCTATACCAAGGCAGACGGCACGCCGGTCAAGCTCGAACCGTGGCCACGCGATGCCGCAACCGGGGGATTTGCGCGGCAGGTTGGCGGGCACTTTGGGAAGGACTCCATCACCAGGTTTGTAGAGAAAAAGGCGGGGCCGCTGGTTAGTTTCAGTTAGCGGCTGTCACAAAAGTTCCCGTGGAGCTGCGTGCCTATCGTGTATCGCGGGCCCCCTACCCAAAGAAACGGGGGAAAATCGCAGCTCCACGGAAAATATTTTGACTTGGGGAGGAGGTGAAAATGAATTTGGGAAACCCAGTTCGTGAAATCATCGTTGAGCCGGTCCAAGTGCCGGTTCCAGTGAGAGAGGGGCCCTATGTGGTACCTACCGAACCAGCACCCAAACCAGTACCTAAACCCGAACCTGCTCTCATCCTGGCCCATACGGACGACTGAGCCAGTTATTGGCTATCGTTTGTGGCTAGTTCGGGGAGGAGACCTTTGGAGCGTGGTGTACCATTATCGCTGGCCCCGGTTCGTGCCAATGCGGAAACGGAAAGATGGCATAGACAGCTTGGGGATTCATGCGCTGAAGCAATTTGAACATGTTGTTCTCCTTTTTGAAGAATTTTCGCGCGGTTCAACTACTTCCCTTGTTGCTGGAACCGTCAGCTTGTGGGGGCGCGTCACAGAGATGGAGCGGGGCTACCTGGCCGAGTTTGCTTACCCTAAACAGTTGTTTGTCGGCGACATGGACCCCTTGACGGTGATGCAGTTGGAGGACAATTACGGCGTCCCTTGTGAAATAAGGGGAAGAGTTTAGACGCCTGCCAGGACTTGAGGTGTCGAATCCCGGAACCCCCAAAATCACCTACAATACAATGTTATACCTTTTCCAAATGATGGCACCAAGCGGAGGTTCGCAGCGGTGTCCCTAGTTGGTGGTCCTCTATGCGGCGGCTGTCCCCTTGAACCCAGGGGCACCATCTTCATTCCCTTCGACGGTCTTGGCCTTAACCGGGTCATGCTGGTGGGCGATTCGGGATGGGAGTGGGAGGCCCGCAATGTGAGAAGCAGCAACGGCAAGCCGGTAGGTACCCCATTTAGCGGCCCTTCCGGCTGGTTTATCGACCGCAACCTGAAACGCATCGGTGCGACGAGGGCTGATTTTGTCATTGCCAATTCGTTCTGGTGCAAAGCTCCACATCTTGGCTTTACCGACCATCCAGAACGCTATCCCGAAGCAGCCCTGGCCCTGGAACACTGCCGCCCCTATCTGGATGACCTGATTGAGCGCATGAAGCCCAAGGTGCTGGTGCCGATGGGTAATGTTGCTCTGCGGCGGGTGGCGGGCTTGAGTGGCATTCAGCAGCACCAAGGCTACTACATCTCCACCCCTTACGGCATTCCCGCCGTCCCTACTTTCCATCCCAGCTACATCCTGAAGGGCAATCAGAAACTTTCGGGTGTCTGGTGCATGGCTGTCCAGAGGGCGTTGGATATCGCTCAACGGGGAGCCAAGCCCCGCCAATACGACCTGCTGCTCGACCCGCCCCTTCAAACCGCCAGGGAGTACCTAACCCAACCGAATGACCTGCTGGTTTGCGACATCGAAACCCCCAATACCGATGACAACGAGGAGGTGGAAGATGCCAGCTACACCATTGTCCGCATCAGCTTTAGCAACCGTGTTGGAACAGCCATCTCGCTGCCCTGGGCGCAACCCTACATCCGGCTCTGCCATGAAGTGTTGGCAGGCGCGAAGCAGGTGGTTTTCTGGAACCAGGGCTACGACCTTCCCCGGCTGCGGGCGGCGGGTTGTACGTTTCCTGGCCGCATCATCGATGCAATGTTTGCGTGGCATTTTCTACAGTCTGACCTTCCCAAAGC
>JBOGOU010000294.1:0-7115 GCA_050748205.1 Pyrinomonadaceae bacterium
GTTTACGGCTTGACGTTGCCCATGAGCTGGCCGAGGTGGATAAGAATCGAGGCTATGTCTGCGTTTACTGTCACACCTCAAACGTCGGTCGACTCGATGCACCCGCCAGCCATTATTTGATCGCCGGGCGCGAACCGATCAAACGAACCGCACGAAGATGAAAACGCTTGCTGAGAAATCCAGGTTGTTTCGGCGGCTAATACCTACGTGTCTGCTCTGTATCCTCTGTGCCACGGCGCTGAATATTGCCCGGACTTCGTTCACCATGGAGGAGCCGAAAACAGAGACACCGAACGGAGGCTACTCCCAAACATTTACCTCCGTACTATCGGCCCAGGGCCCGGAACTCGACTATTCAAAATTCATCCATACCAGTCAGCGTCACGCGACGATTCCCTGCACTGCATGCCACGAACGCGCCGCCGACAATTCAGCGACGCCAAGGTTTCCTGGTCACAAGGCCTGCACTAATTGTCATCTGGGGCAGTTTGTGACTCCCGCTATACCGATGTGCGAGATCTGTCATGCCAATGTGCAAAGCTCCAATCCGCCACTCAAGGGTTTTCCAGCTAGATTCAACGAGAACTTCAATGTAAATTTCGATCACTCGCAGCATATGGCCGGCTCGGCGCGCCCACGAAACGGCTGCACCGCTTGCCACGGTGGATCAGTCTTGCGTGGCGCGGGGTTGATCATTCCTGCTGGTCTAAACGCGCACAACGGCTGTTATAGCTGTCACACACCGAACAGTAAGTCGACGGCGGGTGGCGATATTGCGTCATGCGGAGTCTGCCACGATCAAAAACGCTACTCCCGGACACCTACTAACGCACGAGCTTTTCGCTTCGCCTTCAGTCATGCGAAACATGGACCACGAGAACGCCTCGCCTGCAACGATTGTCACTCTCTGACCTCAGGGGCGCCGCAAACTAGACAAGTAAGTTCGCCCTTCCCGGCCGAACACTTCCCTTTGGGCCGCATGAACTGCCTGACATGCCACAATGGAAGACGAGCTTTTGGAGGCGACCTTGCATTTAAGGACTGCAAGCGGTGCCACTTAGGCCAAACTTTTCGCATGCCGGGCTGAAGCGTGGGAGCGCGGAACCCCACATTGGCACCTACGGTAAATTGCAGGTAAGGAAGGCGGACCCTGTCCCCGCCTCAATTCTGAAAGCCATTCAACTCAAGAGCAACCATCAAGTCAGAGAGTCTCACAGGTTGGGAAGGTGGGCTTGCCCCCGCCTCAAGATGGAATAGCCTTCACATCATAAGAAATCACTCAAGTCTGAAAGTCTCCTGTGAGCCTGAAGGTATTCCACCTTGAGGCGGGGGGAAGCCGACGTTCCCAACCTGTGAGGCTCCCCACCCGCTACCGCGAGGTGGCACTGACCTCATAGGACCGCACCAAATGTGCCCGTCAACAAAAAGTTTGACACTTTCATTGCCCCTAACTAAGATTGTCCGGTCTTGAAACTCCCTCCCCGGCTATTCATGTAAAAACGTACTCAGAGGTTACGCGATGAAGAATCTATTGATCGCAAGTCTGGCGTTGGCCTGCGTTGCCGGAATCATTGCCGGAAATCGTTCCGCTTTTGCGGGGCTGCAAGACGCTGCACAAGAGACTGCCAAAGAGAGCAAGGTGCAGCCGAAAGAAGTAGTACTGGGAAAAGACAGCCAGTCAGATAAGTATGGAGAAGTGGCGTTTAATCACGAGAACCACTCCACGAAGAACTACAGCATCGATGGGAAGACCGTGATTGCGTGCGTGGAATGCCATCACACCGACCAACCAGCCTCTGCCCTGAAACCACCTCTGAAGACCAGCGAGCGAGATGTCGCATTGACTGCTGCTTTGTTGGGGGCTGCTGACGCGAAACCCGTGAAGTCGTGTCGCAGTTGCCATCTGCAGGCGGGTGATGACAGCGCGCCGTTGCCCACCGTCAAGTACGCTGACAAGCCGGCGCCGACGAAGTTGACCAATGAAGTTGCCTATCATCTCAACTGTAACGTCTGTCACGACAAAGCTATCGCTGCCAGACCCGCCGTGAAAGGCAAGGCGCCGGGATCTAATGATTGCGTACCGTGCCATAAGGCGGTCGCGGCGAACGCTTTTTAAAAGCTGCTATCCGGCGCCGCAGTTTCAGTCCACTCGAGCTATCGCGTAAGCGACTGAGTGAATTTTTGGCCGCCTTTCAGAAACTGTGTCAAAACTCTGGAAATCCCACCAACGGCAGTTGGTGGATTGTTCAGATCCAACCTACAAAGAAGCGCTCTAAGTAACCAGCAAAATCCCACCAACGGCAGTTGGTGGATTGTTCAAGTCCAACCTACAAAGAACCGCGCTCAGCAACGAGGAAAATCCCACCCACGGGGCAGTGGGTGGATGGTTCAGATCCAACCTATTCGCGCTCACTCAGCCAAGCTCTTATTAATGCCGTCGTCAGCTCGCCGCATGTCCCCGCGTAAGCCGAAGCTTGCCAGAGTTGGTTAATGCCAGCCTATACCAACGTTTGCGGAAAGTTCTGCCCAATGAAGTGTTGTCCGTTGTTAAGCAATAACAAGGCACACTCCTCAATACTCATCCTCGGTACAATTCGGACCAGCGAATGCACATGATCAGCTATCACACTGATCTGATCAATGGCGAAGCCACGCCTAGACGCGACTCGCAGCCAGTACTCGCTCAGCGCCTGCCCTAAGGCAGAGGTGAAGACTCCCTGGCGACCACAAGTGGCGAAGACCAAATGGTGATTCAATAGTGCGAGAGTACGACCATGTACTTTCCCGACGCAAGCTTTAGGTTGGACTTGAACAATCCACCAACTGCTGTTGGTGGGATTTTGGTTCTCCTCGCGTTGCGCTTTGTAGGCTGGACTTGAACAATCCACCAACTGCCGTTGATGGGATTTTGCTCGTTACCTAGAGCGTCTCCTTGGAGGCTGGATCTGAACCATCCACCCACTCCCGTGGGTGGGATTTGCGTCGGCAAGCAGAGACTTGTTCCAGTGTTTCGTGTCTTTGACATGCTGAACGTGACAGGAAGTGCAGTTGGGTTTGTCATTCGCAATCAGCACGCGACTTGTGCCCGGTTCAACTCTGCCGTTGTGACAAGCACCGCAGGTTGTTTTTGGTGTTTCACGGTCAATTTTGTTGAAAGACTTGTGGCAGCTTGAACAAGAAAGCTCTCCCTGCGAGTTGCCGGGAATGCCAGCTACCGTGCGCACGCGTTGCACGTGAAGCAGATGAAATTGTTTGCTGCGCCACTGATCGTCTGTGTCGGTAGGCAAGCGAGCAACGTCGATCTTCTTTAGACTCCAGTCATCATCATCAAGTCCTCGCCAAACCCATTTCTCTTGGACTACCGGATAACCAAACGCACCGCCGTGCGGTGTCCTTACGCGGCGCTCGTTATAGGTGTTTGTGTTCGCATCGTTATGGCAGGAGGTACAAGTGGCGAGTGCCGCCTCTGCGGGCTTGAACGCAACGCCGCGATGCTCTGTGTGACAAGAGACACAACCAATCCCCGCGGCAACATGTGGCTTAATTACAGTCGCCACGAAAGCTGGCGTGTTATGACAACTGGCACATCGCGATTCCATGTTGCTGCTGAAAGAATGACAATTTGTGCAGGAACCTTCGTTTGGTTTGGTAGCGATGGCCGGAGTAATTTCAAACTTATCCAACTCATGACTTCGGGAAACTGGCGCTGGAGCGTAGGCATTCGCATACCAGTACGCGCCAGCCACTGATAAGACTCCGACGACGACCGCACCCCAGATCAGAAACGAGACTGGCCAACGGCGCGCGAGGTCAGATGTAGGTGTCCAATTGAACTGCGCCTTACCCGCGCGTCTCTGGCTTCTGGGAAACAAGGGAGAAGGTCGGACCATTTTACCGGCCTCTCGAATCCGCTTGTCCCAGAAGAAATCAAGCGCTTTGTTCCCGGGCAACGCGTCGGCTCGAGGCTTCTTAGCGCGCTTGCCCTCAGACTCTTCGGGTAAGAACAATTTGTCCGTTGTGTCCAGGTTGCTCTCCCCGAACTCCTCAGCCCGGCCGATTTCCAGCGAGACTTTAATCACGAGCGCGTCATCAGCGCGATCGATCTCCAGCAGGAACGGGCCAATGGTCACGATATCGCCCGGCGCTAGAGCTTCGTTTTCTTCAATTGCTTTGCCATTTAGTTTAGGAGGGTTTGCAGGTCGTAGACTGAAGAGGTAGTGAACGCCATCGATCCCCTTTATTCCGGCTTGTGCGCGCGACACCGCTGGGTGGTTCAAGACAAGTTCGCATTCCAGCAAACGGCCGATCAGCAGCCCATCGGTGATAATTGTGACGGGATCTTGAACCAGATCCTCGCGAATTATGATGAATCGATTTTCCTGAGTCATGGATATTCGAGAGCGCTGCCAAACGTCTATCTAGGTGCGAAGAACACGACCTGAACTACGTGAACAAGCATCAGCGCCAGCATTAGGGATGTTGCGATCACATGGGGTGGAATCCACACTCTTAGAATCTTATGAAGGAAAATCAGCGCATCCACCCGGCGCAAGGTCACGGCTGTTTCGACAGCCTTTTGCAAGAGCACCTTCTCGTCGTCGGTGGCTAGTCTGGTGATGCGCTCCTTAAACTCCTCGCGAGCTTCGGCGAGCAGCGTCTTAAGTGGCTGCCGGCTGATGAGCTGCCGCAACAGAAAGGATTTGCTGAGAAATCTACCGGCTACTTTGTCCTCGATTTCCTCGCGGAGCCAGCCCTGGCTCTCTTTCACGATCTCAGCGAACTCTTCCCCCAGCTCTTCGCGGCGCGCGACAAGATCCTCGACGAGCAAAGGTTCACCTTCGATGCTGGTCATCACTCGCGGCGCCACGATGTAAGAGATGACTCCAAAGATCCCAGTGGCAATGACGAAATCGAAAGTGACGTAAAGAGACGTGGTCAGCAGCCCGCCGGTGTGCGTCCCTGCATGTAGCAAGAGCAGCACGCCCGCGACTGCCCCAAAATAGACGTGGGCCAACATCCAGTATCGCAGCGCACCGGCCCGTCGCCTGTAGATCTGTTTGCGAACTGGATAAGTCATGACGACCGTTATTCCGAGAAGACCCGCCAGACCTGTGATCCAGCGCGTTGTCAACCATGTGCCAGCTATGCGACCGTCAAATCCGTGCGTCACCAGTCCCCAGATCGTCGCAATGGCCGCGACGATCGTCAGGCTCACACCCGCTATATGCCAGACCCGGGCAAGAGGATCACTCTTGTGAATATTTCGTCCAATAGCGTGCGTTTGATCGCGAAAGATTATGCCCTGTGTACTGGCAATCTCGTCAAAATACGTAATCGGGTCCACGCGGGCCAGAGCTCCTGTGGGGCAATTCTCCTCACAGGAATACGCCGGTCGGCGGGCGCCGGCTGGATTCAGCGGTGTGTGCTCGCAGAGATTGCATTTGATAGCCACCACATCGTCGGACGCCGGAGGCGTAGCTGGCGGCGAAGGAACGCTAAGACTCAGCGTCCGTTTCAGAGTGCCGAAGAGATCGAAGCCGTGATCGACGATTCCATTTCGCGGCACCATGGAAATTGCATCGTAGGGGCATTGAGTTGCGCAATCGAAACACCCGATACACGTCTTTGGGTCGATATCGACGTGTCCCAACGGATCGCGAAAGATGGCGCCGGTCGGGCAGCCAGTTAGACATTCCGGATCCTTGCAGTGCATGCAGACTTGAGGAGAAAGTAGGTGTTGCGTTCGACTCGTTCCCAACTTCACCGGCCTGCCAATATGAATACCGCGGCGCAAAAGACGCGACTCGCCGTGGACCTTGTGACAAGCAAACGAGCAGTTGCCACACCGCACGCAAAGGTCCATGTCCATAACCAGGAGATTTGCTCCGTCCACGATGCCGGTCGCGATCTCCTGCTCGGCAGCAGCCATCGGCCGCAAATCCGAAATTGTATCGATCGTTGGCGGTAGACTGTCGTCTGCATTTGAGAAGGCCGAGAAGGCCAAAACAATGCGATCGCGAAGGCCAGGATCGGCTGCCAAAGGAGCAACAGGAACCTCGAGCACTTCAGTTCGCGCCATCAACGATGCGCCATATTTCCAGACATCGGGTTGTGTAGCTCCTTCGAGGCCGAGGCAGTTTCCGGCTCCGAGAAAGTCCACGCCGATGCTTTCACCAACTCCCATCACAATTCCCGCGGAAGCTGCGTCAAAGGGAAGGCCGCGAGAGCGTCTGACCCATCCGCTCTTGATCAAAAATATCTTTTCGATCGGGGTGTGCTCCTGACAAAGGACATGGTGCTTGCCGTATACGACGAACTTGGAGATTTCGCGCAGCTTCTCGATGATCTGTTTGTTCAAAGGATCGTTAACAGACTGGGTCAGGTCTTCCAGGACACGACCAAATCCGTGCGCACGATAAGTCTCATCGAGAGCGTGTCCAAATCTCGGCAGTTTTCTTAAGAGACGCAACGCCGGCCGCGTGACTTCCAGCACTGTAGCTGTTGCACCTGGCGGCACTGCGATTGTCGCATTGCGCTCAACGCCCGCCAGTACGGCCATTTCACCGAAACAAGTACCGGGTTGAAGCTGATTGATCCGCCGTCTACCGCCGCTGGCATCTTTGACGAAGACGTCGAAAATTCCCTCCACGCCAATGTAGAAAGTGTTCCCGCCCCACTCCCCTTGTCGCATGATCTCTTCGTTGGCGTCATAGTTGAGCAGGCGCATGTATGGGCCAACCTTTTTCCCGTTGCCGTAATCGCGCCCGCGCAAGATGACTTCCACGTCTCCCGCGTACTTGGGTTTTCCGTTTTGTTCTTCGAATAGCTCGGAGGTAAGTGCCAGCTTCTTAACGGCTGCAACGAGAGCTTCCTGGTCAATGATTTCACGCGGCATGTCGGCTTTATACTACGTACGACGGGAAAGATAAATAAGGAAATCCAGTGAGGTGCAGTATTAATGTAAGGTGACCGCTCAAGCAGAAGGCCCACCACTACCTCGCTGACCCGATGGTCCGGAGAGATTGTGATTGCGCGCGGTAATTTGCAGGTCAGGAAGGTGGGCTTGCCCCCGCTCAAGATAGGATAGCCTTCAGGGTCACGGGAAGCTTTCAAGC
>JBOGOU010000295.1:0-7660 GCA_050748205.1 Pyrinomonadaceae bacterium
AGCCCACTGCGCCACCACCAGGCGATGTCTACAATCCACGCAATCAGCAGAGCATAGTTGATGAAGAGACCACCGCCCCAGTGGAGGCCGAATACTTCTTCAGTTTGCCGGGCAGTATCGCCATAAGCGGCCGCGTGACTCCAACCGTGATAAAACTGAAATGCGCTAATGAAATGAGCAAACAGGCTGGCACATGCCACGGTCCATACAACTCGCGCTGCCGAGTCCCACTGCGCTCTTCTTCGCGACAAAGCGAAGACAACGCTCCCCACAGCATAGCCAACGATGGAAACCCAGATCGTGCCGTGCGTTAAGAATTCCCCAACGTCCATCCTGCCAATTTCGCATTTTCTGACTGCTGATTGCCAATTGCTGGCCGCTGACTGCCAACTGCCGACAGTTTGGCGGACGCCGCAGGCTTTACGCCGGCGTCCCGCGGCGGGCTTCAATTTCAATGTTTGGGATGCGAAACTGGATACCTATGACTCAGCGAATTCTCGGACTTGTTTCCATAGCCGCCGTCTCCTTCACGGTATCGCTTTCAATTTGCGCCCAGTCCCAGGTCACCTCTCCGTCTCAACGCGCTTCATCAACCGTGCGCGCAAAAACACGAGACCATCGCGGCGGCGCCATCTTCGTTTTCTATACTGATGAATTCTGGCTGAACCTGCACCACTTCCTTTACGTTCTGGGGCGCGCCGAGAACAAGGAAAGGGATACAGCGCGTGAGGCGGTAGCCGGCGCTCCCGCCGACCAGGAACGCGGCTTCAAGAAACTAAGTGTGAAAGAACAAAAAATCTGGCGCGAAGCCGTTGCCTCGTATGCGGCCGGGGTGAGTAAGAAGGACATTGTATTTGACTCGCCGCTGCCCGCTGTCACCAACGCTTTGGCGCGCGCAGGTGATGCCCGCTCGCTAACCGCATCGGAAATTGATCCGGGCGTCGCGACGATTCTTCGGCGCGCGGCGCCCATCTATCGGAAGGCGTGGTGGAACGGTCATCGCGACGCCAACCGCAACTGGCAAAAGTCCATTCAGGCGCTAGTAGACGCCCAGGGAGCTACCGTTCTCGCTTTCATTACGAACGCCTACAAGCTCGAGTGGCCGGCGGTGGGTTTTCCGGTGCACGTATCAGGCTACTCGAATTGGGCGGGCGCGTATTCAACGACCGGCAATTTGCTCGTCATGTCCAGCCAGAGTCCCGAACTTCATGGGCTATATGGTTTCGAAACTGTTTTCCACGAAGGGATGCACCAGTGGGACGAACAGATTTTCGAAGCGCTGCGTCAACAGGCGATTAAGCTGAACAAGTTCTTTCCGCGAGGCTTGGACCATTCGCTGATTTTCTTTACGGCCGGAGAAGCTGTTCGACGCGTAGTTAGGGGCGTGCGCGGCGGCACGGGCGAGTCGGAATACATCCCTTACGCAGAAAAGTATGGCGTATGGCAGCGGGGCATGGGCCCTTTCAAAGCGGCGCTTGAAGAAATTTGGAAACCTTACCTCGACGGCCGCGGCACTCGAGATGAAGCCTTCGCCGCCCTCATTGTACGAACGGCAGTCGAGCCACCTAAAAAGCCGAATTCAAACTAACCTCAGATCCGGCGCCAAGCCGCGCCGAGGGATTCGGCAACCTTTAGGGCGTGAGCCCCTGGAAGACGTTGTTAATGAAGCTGTAGCCCGTGATAACGGGCGATAGTCGTCCGATTCCCGCTGTCGCCCGTTATCACGGGCTCGGTTGGTTTTGTTACGGTGTCCTGAGGCTTACGCCCCAGGCTTTAGGCTTTCGCCTGCTATTGCAGGCTAATTACACTTAAATCGCGACGACTTTCTTATTGATCGCGCCCTCGACCCTTTCAGCATGCCTGACTATCGTCTGTATCTGTAAGTATTTCGCAAAGCCTCGCGAAGTCTATATTCCCGCCGGAGACAATACATACAACCTTACCTCCGCCGGCTTTGCCCGCTAATGCGCAGGCAAGCGCACATGCTCCGGCACCCTCTGCGATAATGCGGTTGCGTTCAGCCATGAGTCGTAGGGCAGATTTGACTTCGTCCAATTCTGCAACGAGGGCGCCATCAATCAACAGTTGTGCGCGCTCGAGCATTTGCGGAAATACGATCTTGGAGCCGATGCCATCCACGAAGGATGGTTGATAGTCCACATCTTTGGGAGTTCCAGCTGCAAGCGAGGCAGCGAGCGGCGCTGCCGTCGCCACTTCAGCTGCGTATATCTTGCACTTCGAATTCAGGGCGCGCATGGCGGTAGCAATCCCGCAGGTAAGCCCACCACCACCCCACGGAATTACCACCGCATCAACCTCCTGCAAGTCTTCCATGATCTCGAGAGCAATTGTGCCATTGCCGGCCATCACATTCAGATCGTCAAACGCATGTATGAAAGTCGCATCCACGCCGACAAATGTTCTTGTTTCAAACGCCCGCCACCACTCTTCAAATGGGACCTTGATGACCCGTCCGCCGAGCCGTTTGATTGCTTTGATCTTCGTATCTGGCGCGGACTCGGGCGCAACCACCGTGCAGGGAATACCCAGCTCACGCGCACGCCAGGCTACACCCTGGGCCATGTTTCCTGCCGACGCAGTCAATACTCCGCGTGACAACGTCTCCGGCGTCAAATGGCCCATAGCGTTCGTCGCACCACGGATTTTGAACGATCCTATAGGCTGAAGGTTTTCGAGCTTAAGGTAAATCTCGGCCGGCGCCTCCCTGGCGTTAAGCCGAACGAGCGGAGTGCGGATCGCGGAATCCGCAATCATTCGTCGAGCGTCGTGGATTTCCGCAAGCGTCAGTAGCTGATCATTTTCCATATATCATTTGACATTTCTCAATTTGCATTTGGCCATTCTCTGAATCCTATTTCGTGGTGCTTCGTGTGATTTTGTGGATCGTTTCCCTAGCCGAGAGAACGGAACGATCCACGAAATCACACGAACGCACACGAAAAAGAAGTAATCAATGGAAAATGAGAAATGAAAAATGATATATGGAAAATTTTCTTTCTCCTCAAAACTCAACCCACGAACCAACCTTCTGTTCCCTCGCCTTTCTGTATAAGTATTCTGCGGCTGCGAGATCCTCAATAGCGATTCCCAGAGATTTGAAACAGGTGATTTCCTCCGGTGATGTCCGACCAGGTTTATCTCCGTTAAGAACTTCGCCAATTTCCGCACGAATATGATCGGGGCCGATTAACCCATCACGCGCTGCGAAGAGGTAGTCCCCTGCTTCGTTAAGAGTTGATTCACGGGTGTCCACAAACAGGCTCGCTGCCGCCATTGTCTCACCGTCTACCTCGCGCGTGGTTGGAAAGCACGCCCCTACAAGATTCAAGTGAGCCCCCGCTGAGATCCATTCGCGCCTCACGATTGGCTCGACGGCGGTGGTCGCAGAGACAATCAAGTCAGCGTCCTCTAAAGCTCCTGCGACAGTCTCAACTGGTTCAATTGGGAATGAAAAATTTGGCCGCATCTCTTCAGCAAAGTTTCGCGCGTGTTCAATGTGGCGGCTCGCTATGCGGCAACGTTTGATGGGACGAACCTCAGACATCGCTACCAAATGCCAGCGAGCTTGCACACCGGAACCGAGTATCGCGAGATTGCAAGCATCCGCTCGGGCCAGTAAGTCTGTCGCCACCCCCGAGACAGCGGCTGTACGAATGGCCGTGATAGCTGACGCATCCATCATGGCTTGCAGCTCGCCGGTCTCCGCACTAAAAAGCAGTACGCCTCCCTGGTGTGAATCCTTACCTTGAGCTGGATTGCCAGGGAATACGCAGATCGCTTTCAACCCAAAGGCAGCCGACTCACCAGACATATAGGATGGCATCAATCCCATTACCCCTTTGGCGTCGAGTGGCCGAATAATTGTTCTTAACGGCTGATGAACCTTACCGGCGGCGAGCGCGATCAGGGCCTCACGCATGACGGGGATGCATTCTTTGATCGGAAGGAGTTTTAAAACTTCGTCATGACTCAGAATCAGAATCTTCATAGCATTCTATTGGACGAGGGTCTCATCCTGGTTTATGTGCGAATCGTATGCGGTTGACTTGAGTTTACCTGAAGTTACGACGGCAGGCTTGTGTCGTAGCCTTGTGACGACTTTGTTGTTAGCGACAAGCCCCAGCACCAGAATAGACACCTTTTTCGATGGAATGGTCTGGATAGTGCCCAACGGAAAAATCAGTCTAAAAGCCTCCTGCGTGAAAACTCGATTTGAACGAGTTTTCACGCAGCTGTAGCGGGCGGGTCGACTGTTCAGAGCAATCATACCGGTACTACGAACCAGACCGATACCTGGGTTAGACTTAGGTGCCTAACCACAATTCTCATTAGCGTAAGCTAAGATTTCGTAAACCTTCATGCGCACACTGTATTTATTTTTCACGCTTATCTTTGTCGCTGCCAGCGCATTCCGCTTGTGCCATGAACAGACAGCTGTGTCGGAAGCTCAGGGCGCAGTTGGATGGCAGCTCCTTTGGTCCGACGAGTTTGATTACATTGGGCTGCCTGATTCGTCGAAGTGGGGATACGATGTTGGTGGCCATGGCTGGGGAAACAAAGAATTGCAATTCTATACAGAGCGACGCAAAGAGAATGCGCGGGTCGAAAACGGACATCTGATTATTGAAGCGCGGCGGGACGGTTCGGGTCGTAACGAGTACATGTCCGGGCGTCTGGTCTCCAAAGGTAAAGGCGATTGGACGTATGGGCGTTTTGAAGTGAGCGCGAAGCTACCTTCTGGACGTGGCACCTGGCCCGCGATATGGATGCTACCCACCCTGAAGAGCTACGGAAATGGCGGCTGGCCGGATAACGGCGAAATCGACATCATGGAGCACGTTGGATACGATCCAAACGTTGTACATGGCTCGGCCCATACAAGAGCCTATTATCATTCCATTGGTACGCAGAAGACCGCTAAGATCGAAGTGCCGAACGCTAGTACAGCATTCAACCTATATTCAGTAGAGTGGACACCTAAAGAGATACGCTGGTACGTCAATGGCAAGCACTACTTCACATTCTTAAATGAGCGAGCGACTCAACCGACTGCCGACTTTAAGCAGTGGCCATTCGACAAGCCATTTCACCTGATTCTCAATCTTGCGGTTGGCGGCACATGGGGTGGCGCGCACGGAGTCGACCAGTCGATCTGGCCGCAGCGAATGGAAATCGATTATGTGAGGGTCTATCAACTGACACAGCAGATAGCCGCGAGCCCCGTGGGCTCGTAGGTAAGAGCGCGCGCGGTAAGCGGCAGCCTTGGCCCACGAACTACTTTTCTTCAAATGAACCCGTGCAGACCTCCTGTGCAATGAGCTCGCCCGCTAGCTGGTGGCCGAGCTCATTCCAATGACCCAGGCCTTTTGGGTTGCCTGCGCCATGAAGGAAAGCTCTCTGCCGGCTGGCGTAATCCTGAAGCAGCGGCGCCAAATTTAAGACCCTAAATCCTTCCCGCTCGCCGAGGGACTTTATACGATAATCAGGAGAAAAAAGACTGCGAATGCCCATGCGTTCCATATATTCCTGACGAGCCTCGGCGTCTGGATAAACCTGGATTCCCATGCTCCCGGTAACCACCAAAAACTTTGCCCTTTTTGCCTGCACCTCATCACGCATCTCCAGAATTAGCCCCTCAGTCACTCGCCAGGCGTCGTTCCAGTCACCACTAACAAGGTCGCGAAACACCTCGTTATCCAGTCCCGGCTCGATTCCAAGCACTTTGTTGCCGGCTTGCTGTTGCTGAAGATCGAAGGTCCTCGAGGACTGGTACGCTTCGCGGAAGGTATAGATCAATCCCACTAAACGCACGTTATTTTGAAGCCAGGAGAATGATTTACCAACGAACGACTGTCGTAAACGAAACGCAAAAGAGCGATTTCGGGCTGCGAGTAGAGAATCGTCCAATGTTAGTTTTCCCTCTCGAAAAACGAAATATGGCAAAGGCAGTCCTGCATACTTGTTAAGCGTTGGCGAATTATCTCTAATGTCGTTTCCAGTCGTGACGAGCAGCACAATCACGTCCGGCGAGTATTGCCAGACCCGTTTTTGCAGTAGGATTAATTCGCGAGCGGTCGAAAAAGTAGAAATGCCAAAATTCAGGATCTCAACTTTCCGTTTTTTAGCTTGAGGACATTCCTGGAGCTTCCGCTCCATTACCGACCAGAAGGCTTTCTCCAGCGGCACTTGAAAGGCTTCGGCGAACGAGTCTCCGAGAATAGCAATCCTTAGCGAGCCCGGTGGCTTCTCGATGGTGTGCTCGCGATCGCGAAAGCCTTGATTATTGATCTTGACATAAGTGAGTCCCTCCCTTTGCCACCAGCCTTCAACGCCGGGCCTGAGCGAATAACCAACGTCAACATCGACCATGTAGGGATTGAAATATGTGAAACCCGACAGACGCAGGCAGAGCTCGGCAATCAGTAACCCCACAAGAATTCCGCTCAAAAGTAGGAGCAACCTTGAGAATAACAACCGCAATTGAGGCCGAGTCGCTGAAGATCTGGAGGTCTGAGTCAGGGCGGACTTTCTTCGCATGGGCAACTGAAAGAACTGTTCCATTGCGAGCAGCGAAGCAAGCACTGCCACCAGAATGTAGGAGCTCGTAATCCAGAGCCGGCTTATCTGGTTGTCAGACTGAAGCAGTGCAACGCGTTTCGCGTGCGGATGTATACGCTGCCGCCAGCAATCGCAGGCGTGGCCCAGCACTCCTCACCCAAGTCGTTCACGGCGAGGATTTCCCACTGCGCGCCTGCCTTAAGCACGGTCAGTTTGCCGCTGGCACTTAGCAGAAAGACTTTGCCATCAGCGGCGACCGGAGATGCAAAGTAATCCTCGAGCGCGTCGGGCGTGCGACCTGTTTTCAAAACCTCTCCGCTCACCGGATCGAGACTTGTGACGATCCCGCCTTCCTTCATGAGATACAACACGCTCCGATAAAGCAGCGGAGCAGGAATACTTGGGTAGAGTTTCTTGACCCGCCAAACAACGTTCGTAGACGTTAGGTCGCCCTGACCTCCGAAAGTGATGGCGGTAAGACCGTGGCCCGACGCACTCGAAGTGCGGATGAAGTCGTATTCGGGACGATCAATGTATCCGTCATTGTTGGCGTCCATCCATCCAAAGTGATCATAGGCTTCAGGATGGGACTTCATTTCCTCATGGTGTAGGCGTTGGTCCTTATCTTTGTCGTACTCTTTGAGCATGACTTCGAAGGGTGGGAACATCGGTTCATCGGAGCCGTCGGCGCATACGTACACCCTGTCCGGCCCGAGCACCGGCACGCCTTTGGGATACGAGCCGACCTGCCTGACCCACCACAATCGTTCTCCGTCGTCTAATGAATACGCATCCAGAGTGTGTGTACCTGAGACGATGACTTGCGTCGCTCCTGCCCGCGGCGTGTAAATGGCCGGCGTGGAAAATGCTTCCTCGTTGGGGCGACTCTTCTTCCAAAGCACTTTTCCATTCCGGGCATCGACGGCAATAATAAAAGAGTTCGTCCGCTGGTCGCACACCAACACCAGCGTGTTACCTGCAAGCACGGGCGATGCAGCCATGCCGTAGAAGCTGTTGAACGGACCCAGCGGCACTCGCCAGCGTTCCGTACCATTTGCTCCGTAAGAGATCAGGCCCAGCT
>JBOGOU010000296.1:0-2807 GCA_050748205.1 Pyrinomonadaceae bacterium
GCTTGAAAGCTGTTGCATCTTGAGCGGGGGCAAGCCCACCTTCCTTACCTGCAAATTACCGTAACCAGCCTCCTGCCTCCTGCCACTGCCTTCTGCTCCTCCAACTGCTTCCTGCTCCTGCCTCCTGCTCCTGCCGACTGCCTCCTGCCCACTGCCTACTGCCTACTAATTATGGAAGAGCGTTTACAAAAACTGATCGCCGCGGCCGGAATCGCATCACGACGCCACGCGGAAGAGTTGATTACTTCCGGTCAGGTAACGCTGAACGGCAAGGTTGTTACCGAGCTGGGAACAAAGGCCGATCCGGAGCGGGACCACATCAAAGTTCGGGGAAAACTCATTAACCCTGTACTCGCCAGGCGTGAGCGAGTCTATGTTCTGCTCAACAAACCGAAAGGCTATCTCTCAAGCGTCTCTGATCCTGAAGGTCGTCCGTTAGTAACCGAGCTCCTGCCCGCATCTCTGGGCCGGCTCCATCCAGTTGGCCGGTTAGATTTCAATACGGAAGGACTCTTGCTTCTGACGAATGATGGCGACTTTACCAACTTCATCACGGCCGCACGCAATCGCGTCGAAAAGGTTTACGAAGCCAAGGTCAAGGGTCTGCCGCCTGAGTCAGCCATTGAACGAATCCGGCGTGGGGTCACTCTCGAAGACGGCACCCGCACGGCCCCGGCGAAGATTACGAGAGTACACGAAACTTCAACGAATGCCTGGTTTGAAGTAATTCTCCACCAGGGTCGAAATCAGCAAATAAGACGCATGTTCGATCTCATAGGACATTCTGTTGTGAAGCTGCGGCGCGCACGAATCGGTTCTCTTGAGGACGACAAACTAAGGCCTGGATATTGGCGCCTGCTGACGCCGCGCGAAGTTAAGAGTCTGACAAAGGTTGGGCAGCAGGACAAAAGAGGTCGAGCGCGGGCGGCCAAGGTCACGTCCTAAGCGCAGGCGGCAGGAGGCAGGCGGCAGGAGGCAGGCGGCAGGAGGCAGACGGCAGGAGCAGTTGAGAGTTGGCTTGGTGGACACAAACGGTCCACGAAACCAACTTTTTGAGATCTGAAATTTGAGATCTGAAATTTTGAAGTTATTTGAGATCTGAAACTTGAGATTATTTGAGATCTGAAATTTGAGATCTCAGATCCCAAAGTGGTACTTCGTTGATCGTTTTGATTTCCGTGCCTACTTCACGCATGGGCAGTTGAAGAAAATGAAATCAGGACACTACCCCGGCGAGTCACGGTTCGGCCAGTCGTTGAGGTAGAATGCTGCGGTAGCCCCTGGTACGGGGTTTTTGCTATCAGGCAGGCATTCTTGCCTGTATTTGTAACAGGCGAGGATGCCTTTGTCGCGTGAAATCTGGTCTTGTCGGGGGCAGGATGGAATTTGAACTAAGCGAAGAACAAAAGCAGATCAGGATGAGCGTGCGCGAGTTTGCCGAGGCAGAGATCGCGCCCCATGTCATGGAGTGGGACGAAGCGCAACACTTTCCGATCGAACTCAAGCCAAAGCTCGCTGAACTCGGTCTAATGGGAGTTGTCTTCCCGGAGGAATATGGCGGCGCGGGTATGGGTTATGTGGAATACGCTTCAATCATTGAAGAACTGTCGCGCGTCGACGGTTCCGTCGGCATTTCTGTCGCGGCGCATAATTCGCTGTGCTCCAACCATATTTACGAGTTTGGTAATGAGGAGCAGAAGAAGAAGTATCTCGTGCCGCTGGCGCGTGGTGAACGCCTGGGCGCCTGGGGATTGACGGAGCCAGGGGCAGGTTCTGATGCCTCCGGTACTAAATCAGTGGCTGTGCGAAAGGACGGCGGCTGGGTGGTAAATGGCTCGAAGAATTTCATCACTCATGCGATACATGCCGACACTTGTGTTGCTTTTGCCGTAACGGATCGGGCCAAGAGCAGCAGAGGTATCTCAGCTTTTATCTTCGAGAAGGGAATGAAAGGATTCTCGCCCGCGAAAAAGGAAAACAAACTAGGTTTGCGCGCTTCGGAGACAGCCAGTGTTGTTTTCGAGGATTGTTATGTCCCGGACGAAAACCGTCTGGGAGAAGAAGGGCAGGGTTTCATAAATGCAATGCAGGTCCTGGACGGAGGACGCATCTCAATAGCCGCGCTAGCGGTGGGAATTGCGCAGGGCGCATACGAGTCTGCACTGCGATATGCGCGCGAACGACAGCAATTTGGCAAACCCATATCCGAGTTCCAAGCGATCCAGTTCAAACTCGCGAACATGGCGACGCAGATTGATGCTGCTCGCCTGTTGATGTATCGCGCGGCATGGTTAAAGGACCAGCGTAAGAAGGTCACTAAAGAATCTTCGATGGCCAAGTTGTTTGCCTCTGAGATAAGCGTCAATGTTTGTGAGGAAGCTATTCAAATTCATGGCGGATACGGCTACACGAAAGACTATCCACCGGAGAAATACTGGCGCGATTCGAAGCTTTGCACGATTGGCGAGGGTACGTCTGAGATTCAGCGAATAATCATCGCGCGCGAGATCTTAAGACAGGCATGATGCCACCAGAGATTGGTGGCGGGTGAGCAACCAACTCCGTGAAAGGATTAGCCAACGGATTCCACGGGAGGGATCTGAATTGGATAACGTAGAGGGGTCACTTTTCAGCAAAAACAAGGATAGTTTACCGGTAACAGTTCTTTTGTCGATCTATGAAACAACAGTGCAGAGTCTTGTTTTTGGAGCAAGGATTTCACGCAAAGACGCAAAGGGGCAAACACCCAAAGAGGAAGACGTATTATACATTGCGTAATTGACCCATTGCGTCTTTGCGTGAAATAC
>JBOGOU010000297.1:0-9068 GCA_050748205.1 Pyrinomonadaceae bacterium
GTGTGATTCTCGTCTGGATACTCACCGGGCCGTTCTTCGGTTTCTCAGATACCTGGCAGCTCGTAATTAACACCGGCACGACGATCGTGACCTTTCTGATGGTTTTCCTTATCCAGCGCACGCAAAACAAGGACGCACAGGCGATACATCTGAAACTCAATGAGATTGTTGCGGCGCTGCAAGGCGCAAGTAACCGGCTGATTGATGTCGAAGATCTCAGCGAGGAAGAGATCGCCACTCTTCACAAGTATTATCAAGAGCTGGCAACAATGGCTAAAATGGATTTATCGCTTACTCAGAGCCACTCCATCGAAGAGGCAAATGTGCGACATCAGGTTAAACATGCCAGACATCGCCATCCGAGTTCGTGATTATCTGTGACTGGTTATGAGCTTCTCAAGCCTGGCGAACCGCTCCAGCATATTTTCGTAAATGCGATCGGTCTTCTCGTGCAGGTGAGCCACCTCGAGCTCGGCTTTAATATTCACCTCATACTCAATATCTGACCTCACTCGATCCTTTTGTGCCTGGCGATTTTGACTAAGCAGTACAAAGCAAGACAGGAAAATCGCCTCGAGCGATACGATCATTGTCAAAAGACCAAATGGAAAGGGATCGTAGGCTTGAAACCCGAGAGGCAGTGTATTGATTGCGATCCAGATGATAAACCAGGCGCCATTGAGCATTAGAAAGAGCATGCTGCCGCTAAACCAGGCAATCCAGTCGGCAATTCTCTCCAAAGGCGTCAGGTGCTCCTCCATCTCTTCGTTGACGTTGCGCGAAACGCGTGTGCGAAGCAGCTCGTCAGCCTTGCGTGTCATGCCGCTCATGGCCGCGAGCATGTGAAGCGCGGAATCGGGTCTCTTCTGGAACAGCAAAAGGAGATCTTCCCGATCGAGTACGAGAAGCTCCGTATCCGTGAGAGCCAATGCGGTGGCTGTGCGCGGGCCGCTGTCCAGCAGCGACAGCTCGCCAAAGAGTTGGCCTTCCTCTGCTACTGTCAAAACAATCCTCTGCCCGGCAGTATCCTTAATGAAAAGCTCGATCGAGCCCGAGCGAACGATGAACAGTGATTCCCCAGGTTCTCCAGCCTGAAAGAGCGTTTCTCCCGCTTGAAGTTGTTGTGAGTCGACGACTTTTGCCAACTCCTGACGATCGTCATCGTGCAACAATTCAAAGATTGCAATTCCTTTTAATAGCTCCGAGTCACACGGCATTGATTAGCTCCTTGGAAACGGAAAGTTTGTATTAACTCCGGCGGTATTTCTTCGCCACGAAGGTGTCAAAAAACCCGTGGATAATATGCCAGTGTGAGCAATGCGGCAAATTCAAATTTTAAAAACGGAGTAGCAGGGTTTGCCCGGCAGTGGTTCTAGTTGCGGGTCAGCGAGACATCGAGACTGCCGCCGACGCCGCACCGCGCGCTGGAGCCCGTAATGGGAAACTCGGCCACAGTTCTTTTTGCGATTGGACTACTGGGCGCGACCCTTCTGGCAGGAGCGGTGTTGCCGCTTGATACATCCTACGCGGTGAGCGAAGCGTTTGGTGTTCCCAAAGGCGTCAATCTTGATTTTCGCCGCGGCAAGGTTTTCTTCAGCCTCTTCACCGCGATGATTGTGGCCGGCGTATTCCTTGCGCTGATTCCCGGGTTACCGGTGATTCAGCTGCTCGTCGGCGTGCAAGTGCTCAACAGCGTTTTGCTGCCGGTAATTCTGGTGTTTATTCTCCTGCTGATCAACGACAAGCGTCTCACGGGGGATCTGAAGAACACCCGGCGCAACAATGTGCTCGCTTTCACTACTTTGATCTTGATTACAACTGCTGTCGTCGTGATGCTGGGGAGTCAACTGCTGGAGTTAGTGGAGGTTCGGCTATTTGGCGGCTAAGCGCAAGCCCCACAACAGCGTGGTTACGGAACCGCGAGCGGTAGCGACCGGGTGCCGGCACTCAACCCCGACGAACGCTCACTTACGGAACCACTCAATTACGGAACCGCGAGCGATAGCGACCGGATGCCGGCACTCAACTCGACGAACACCGCTCAATTACGGAACCGCGAGCGGTAGCGACCGGATGCCAGCTTCAATCTGGAGGAGCGTGTCAATCCAGCGGTTCGCCCTGATCGTACAAAACATAGGCTATGGCACCGCCCAACTGTTCGTCAGTCCAGAGGTAGCGTTTGCTGCCGCGATGAACCCAGGGACTTCTCTTACCGTGCCAGCAACCGGCCTCCTTCATCTTCCGCGTTGCATTTGCTTTGAGTGCGATCAGAACCAACTCGGGATCGCAGCTAGCAGTAACTACGGTGTGCACGTGATTGGTGCGAATATTGAAGGCCCATAAGCGCCATTTGCGAACTTTGCAAGTCTCCCGCACTGCGTCCTCAACCGCTGCTCTCTGTTTGCCGTCTAGCTTGACGGGTCGTTGTGCCAGTAAACGCCTATTGTATTGTCGCCTCGCCTCGTCAGGTGGCAACTTTGGAGTGCCGTACACGTTGTGGAAGCGGTCGACGGATCCAGACCTACCATGCAGCCAAGTGCCGTAACTGCGAAATGTGATCAGATAAGCAAGAGGAATATGGTCGTCTTGAAACTCGCAGTGAGGATTCATGATTGGCTCCTAATGTGAGGTTAGGGGTTGGCTTTCGAAATTGTAACGTGAACTGGTCGGGGTGAGAAACGCGGGCGAGGCGTTCTAAAGATTTGGGCGACGGGCTCCTGGCAGAGTCTTGTCGCCTTTAGTACTTGGAGGTGAGCATAACATAGCAAGTCAAGGTGAATGGTATTATAAGCGCTTGCTGGCGGGACGAGCGACCAAAGAAGTTGGGAAGAAACGGAAGGCGGCATGACAGAAGTTGAGTTTCTTCGCCGAGTTAATGATTTGCTCACGTCGATAAGTCTTGACGTGGGTATCGAAATCTCTCGCGTATCATCGGCAATGATCCCGCACTATGCGCCTGGTCAGTGGCTCTATGATATCGACGAACCGATGGTAACGATCTGGCGGTGGGCCAGTAGGGAACCAACTCCTGACAAATTGAGCAACACACATTTACCCCACTATTAAGATTGAAGCTAGCATCCGCTCGCTACCGCTCGCGGTTTCCGTAATCTTTCCGTTGAGCGGCGGGATACTTTGGCTACCGCAAAATGGTTCCGTGGTTGAGTGGTTGCTGGTTGCGCTGAGTGGCAGCATCCGGTCGCTACCGCTCGCGGTTCCGTAATGGAGTAGTGCTCGTCGAGTTGAGCTTAGCATCCGGTCGCTACCGCTCGCGGTTCTGTAGTGGAGTAGTGCTCGTCGAGTTGAGCTTAGGATCCGTTGCTAGCGCACGCGGTTCCGGATGAGGCGGCTATGCAATGAATGGCCGGGCCTGCACGATGTAGATATGTCCGCGCATGTAGATCCATTCGATGTCCTGATCCTTGCCGCCAAAGACACGCTTGATACTCTCGGCAGCCTTCACGAGCCGGCGGACCATGTCGTCTGTTAATACCGCGCGCTCGCCGGTAATTGGAATCTCTTTAACGCCACCCTTTTCGTCAAATGTCAGCAGACTATCTTCAGCCGATCTGGTTAGCACCTGAACCGCATTTGACTGGGGACGAAAGATGATCTGTTCAGCAATCCGCTTTCCTTCGACAACTTTGATCCCCAGTCCGCGTTTGGCGCTGATGTAAATGGCGCCTTTGTTTTCCTTGTCGTAAGGATCTGTGGTGATCATCACCCCCGCGCTGTCGGCATTGATTCCTTCCTGGAACAGCACGGCCATGTAAACCTTCAAATGATCGATGCCGGCGCGCTCGCGCGCTTCATAAGCCTCAAAATTCCAGAGCGATGCCCAAACGGTTTTGAGTGCTTCAATCAACTCCTTGTCGCCTTTGACGTTCGGCACGCTCGAATGCAGACCCGCGCCGCTGAAGTTTGGCAGGTCTTCGGAATTTGAAGAGCTGCGTGCGAACAGTCCCTTGCCCGGATACTGGTTATGGGCAATACGCAGGACCGTCTCATGCAAGTCTTGATTTACCTGTCCCTTTTGAAACTGTTCGCGCAACTCGGTGAGACGTGCGCGCCGGTAAGCCGGATCGTGGACAAACTTCTGATCGTTCATCATCTCGTCGATCTTCGCATCGATCTTGTTCTCCCGGATGAACTGATCGTAGTAGAAGAAGGGGACTGTGAAGCCGTCAGGAACGATAATCCCAGGCAGGCGCGCCTGTATCATCTCGCCAAGATTGGCCGACTTGCCGCCAAAGGCAATAACATCTTTGGCTCGTTGTTGACGTAATTGTGCTATCCGGCTAACTGCCAGATCAGAACGCGGCTTGATCAGGTCGGGACGAGAAGCCATGCGCTTCTGATATTCCTTTACTTGATCAAGATCGGCGCGTTTGATCGTGTAGGTGTCGCGCTTAGTCTCAAACGAGACCCACCAGCCGTCAAACTCTTTCAAGAGTTGATGCGCGTTCTTGATGTAAGCGTTAGGAACGCCCCAGCCTTTCACGAGCAGGTTTATGTGAGACAGAGGAGTGGAGGGTTTGGTGACAATCACGCCCGCAACCGGTGGGAGTTGGATGGGCACCTCATTCAGCACCAGAATCTCGTTCGAGCCGATCTCGACGTGTTCATCCAGCTTCTCGATGATGTGGATCCGGCCCAAACCGCGCGCCAGGTTTAGAGGCTGATACTCCTGCTCTTTAGCGATATCGCTTTGCAGGATTCGCGCCTGGCCCGCAAGGTCGGCCGACGCCTCGTCCTGGCGGGAGGAGTTTGGTTTGAAAGCTACGGATTCAAAGAAGCTCTTGTTGATAACATCGTAGGCAGTCTTAATCTGGTCTGCGGGAATCAGATCACCCTCCCAAAACTCGAAGGTAAATCGCCGCAATGGAGTTTGATACGCGATTGTGCCGAGAATGAAGCGGCGATTCGGTTTCAGGTAGTTGTTGTCAAAAAATTCCTGCCCGCGTTCAAGAGATAGATAAGTGCCATTGACGAAATCCTTATGAAACGGGTAGCGGCGCGAATTGACGTAATAGATTTTGTTGTTTTCGCGGCGGTCTATAACAAAGAGCACATGCGGCAGCGGGTAAGAGGTGTCGGAATAAACGCGAGAGAGCGAGTCAAACTGGGCTCGCGAGGTGATTGATGGAAGCGAGCGGATTTCTGATTGTGTGCCCTGGGCAGGTTGTCCGTGGGCGCTGGCGAAGCAGGCCAGGAAGGTCAAAAATATCGCTAATGGTAATCTGAAGGTTTTCATAGAGCGCCTAATGGGACCAAACAACTCTCGTGTTCGTTCGTGTAATTTCGTGGATCGGTTTTTAACTACAGACTTAAGGCTTCTTGTTTGTGGTAACTGACTTAGGGCTTGCGGTCGTCGTGCGCGCCGGTGGCTTGGGGGTAGGTGGGGGTCCTTTCGGCGCAATGCGTCCACTGCGCGTCAGCGCGATGCGCTTGTCCCGCGACGGAGCATCAGACACAGCCACCTTGATAGCCCGGTACGATCCGTCACGCGCCTTGTTTGTTGGGTTGTAGGCGAGCACATACTGCGTGCGCAGATCGCGCACAATCTCATTCGCAATCTGGGGTAGCTCGGCGATCGACTGCGGGAAGAAAGCACGGCCGCCGGTTTCGGAGGCGAGTTTATTGATTAGATTTACGGCGCGGTCGCGAGGACTCTTGCGAATG
This sequence comes from Pyrinomonadaceae bacterium, assembly GCA_050748205.1. Taxonomy (GTDB): domain Bacteria; phylum Acidobacteriota; class Blastocatellia; order Pyrinomonadales; family Pyrinomonadaceae; genus PSRF01. The sequence continues at coordinate 5,683 of JBOGOU010000297.1, forward strand.
AATCCGCCTTCTTTTTCCAGCTCGTTGATGAATCCGATGACATAGATCTGAACATCAGCCTCGCGCAGCCGGGCGAACAGCTGGTCCTGTTTATAAAAGCTCACGCGATCTTCGCCGTCGGTAACGACGATCAGCGCGCGCCGGCGCCGGTCGTTGTCGTCACCCTTTTTGTATTCGGAGATACGTTCCGCCGAGAGATACACCGCATCGATAACCGCGGTCTGACCCCCTTCGATGTACAGGCTCTCGAGACCGTCGAGCAAGAGATCTTTGCTGGCGGTAAAGTCTTGAACGGTTTCTATCTTGTCGCTGCTAATAAAGCGAACCAGGAAGGTTTCGTCGCCGGGCCGGTTGCTGTTGACGATGGTCTTTCCGGCATCGATAACACTTTGCAATTGGGTCCGCAGAGATCCGGAGGTATCAACCGCCAGGCCGTAGCTAATGGGTACTTCTTCGCGGGTGAAAAACTCGATGGGTTGTTCGACCCCGTCCTCGTAGACGTGAAGATCATTCTCGCGCACGTTATCGATCGGCCGATTGTTGCGGTCGATCACGCGCACGTTCAGGGTTACCAGTTCCGTGTTTACTCGAACCACTTCGCCTTCGCCAAACTCTTCAGGTGGCGTGGGCGTGGGTTTTGGTTTGAGCACCGGCGGCGGGGGCGGCTCACCAAGCTGCGGTGTAATTCTGTCGACCGGAGTCGGTATCGGAGCAGGCGTTGGTGTAGCTGTTGGCTGATTTACCGGCGTCTGCGTAGTCGTCGTACTGGTGCCTTGCACCGGAGTGGCAGTGGCCGGAGGTCTCGCCGTCGGGTTAGCTGTTGCTGTGGGCTGGGCTGGTACGGGCGTAGGCGTTGCAGTAGCGGTCGGGGTTGTCTGTCCGTTTCGGCGAGGACGCGAATCCTGACCGCCGGCGGCGGATGTGTGATTCGATCCAATAGCCGCCGCGGCTAACGCAATAAAACTAAGGAGAGCAAAAGCCCAGGTTGTTGAAATGCCTCTTCGAGACTTGGAACAATATCTCACTAACTTTAATCCCCAATCAATTTAACGTCCAATAGCTGCAAATACCAAGCCCCGAGTCTAACGCGAGCTACCCGATCACTCGAAGCGCCCCAGCCCCGGAAAATTGGGGGCGGAGCGCTTGGAGCTTGCTTGCTCGCTCTATGTCGCGAGGTCTGGGGCAAACAGCGTCGCGAACCACTCGGGTCCACTGCGCACACATTAGAAAGATGCCGTAGGGGAGTTTGTGCGTTGCCGAACTGTTTCAAAAGGCAAAATCATCGTGCGCCGGGAATCGCGTAGTAACCCTCTTTGGAACGCACGAACAGGCGAGGCAGGCCACGCGGCGGCGTCACTTTCACTTTGATCTTGTGCCACTTGCCGTCATTCGAAAAATTGCTGGGCTTATAACCGATCGAATACTGGTGCCGCAATTCCAGCGCGATTTGTTCGAAGATGTCATCCATTTCCACAGAGGAACGTGGGAAAAAGGCTTTCCCTCCAGAAACGTTTGCCAGCTCGTCGAGAATGCCCTGGCCTTCCATGCCAAGTGAGCTGCCGGCGTCGCTCCCGCTTAGAATCCCGATGCCGTACAAAACGACGTCCGACTCTTTCAAGAGTCTCCTCAATTCACTAAAGGTATAGCGAGAGTTATTGTCCTGCCCGTCGCTGATCAGTAATAAGGCGCGCTTGGGATGGGCGCCGCGCTGCACTTTCTCGACACCGAGGTAACAGGCGTCGTAAAGGGCAGTGTTGTTACGCGTTTGCACGAAGGTGAGCTTGTCCAGGACCGAATTACCGTCGCGAGTCTTGTCTAGCAGCAACTGGGCCCTGGAGTTAAAGGCGATGAGAAAATATTCATCTGAGTTATGACTTGTCTGTATAAACTTTGACAGCGCTTCGCGCGCATGCTTGATTTTTTCCCCGCTCATTGAACCCGAAACATCAAAGATCACGCCTACGGACACGGGCGAATCGTCATCGCTGAAAAAGGTAATCTCCTGAGGTTGTTTCTCATCAAGTATCGTGAAAGCCTTCTGACTCAAGCCGGAAACGTAGCGACCGTAAGTATCTGTCACAGTTACGGTGAGCGTGATGAGATCGGTATTTATGATTAGCGGCCCGTCGAGTTCACTACCCATCTTTTGCTGGCCAGCCGGATTCTGCTGACCGGCAGAATTCTGTTGACCGGTCTGTTTGGCTACACCTTCCGTTTTTGGCGGCGTTGGGCTGGTTGCGGGTGTTTGCGCGGACTTTTCCTGGGCTTTCAGGTTGAAAATTGTCTGGTGTGAGGCAATGGCGAAGATGAACGCTGAGAGGAGCGCGATCCTGACAGCATATTTGGCCGGAAAGTGCATGTGACCCCCGATTTTCACGTCAAGCACCCGAACTTGTTAGGACAGGCCGTAGAAGGCTGTCAACACAGATGCTGGAGAGGTCAGCAGTGATGCCTGAGACTGCAACTTTTGAGAGCTTACCAGAGAAGTGCTGACGTGGGAGACGACCGCGCGCTACTTCCAATCCAGTCTGTGTCGACTGGGAATCATTGTAGGACAGGGCCCACAGGGCGCGCAAGAACAAATGGCCGCAGGACATGGCCTTTGGCCTTTGGTTTTGGGTCTTTGCACTTTGAGCTTTGTACTTTGAGCTTTGTTCATCTCTATCTTAAAACTCCGACTTCAAACTGAATTCCAAAGTTCAAAGCACTCAAGTACAAGCTCAAAGCCCAAAGGCCATACCTTAGGCAGGAACGGCCTCAACAATGCTGAAGGGTGAGTCCGTGGGAACCAGTCGAACAAGGCGGAAGGCCGACGCCTGCAGCAGCCGGCGAAACTCTTCCTCGGTCCGTTCGAGGCCACCAGTCATTACCAACATGTTGAGATCGATAAACTTTCCAAAATGAGGCTCGCCGCCGGGTGGAATTACGACGTCGATGAGCAACAGCTTTCCGTCGCTGGTAATTGCGCTACGGCAGTTTTTCAGAATGGTTGTGGATCGTTCGTCATTCCAATCGTGGATTATCCACTTCATGACATACGCGTCCGCGCCCGCTGGTACCGCTTTAAAGAAATCGCCGGCTACAGTTTCACAGCGATTTGCGAGGCCAGTCGCCTCTATGCGCTTGCGCGCAACTTCAATTACGGACGGCGCATCGAAGAGAATCCCCGTCATCTCCGAGTGCGCTTTCAGAATTGAGGTTATCAAACCACCGTGACCGCCTCCCACGTCGACGATCTTTCTGATTCCAGAGAAATCATAGCCTGACATGATGGCTTCGTTTGTGGCGGCAGTCATCCCACTCATCGAGTCGTTAAAGAGTCGCGCGTTTTCCGGATTCTTCGCGAAAAACTCCCAAACATCCATGCCAAACGCGTGGTCAAAGGC
>JBOGOU010000298.1:0-1675 GCA_050748205.1 Pyrinomonadaceae bacterium
AGTTGTACTTGAGGCGCCTTAGCTTCCCCATAACCTAGCCTCTTCATTCCAGTCTCAACTACGTTGAGCATTTCAGACACAGGCATGGGATTTAGGTCGGGGTCGTAGTCGGAAATTTTCTCGGCGAGGATCTCGAGGGTTTGCTCCACAACTCCGGTCAACTTCTCTTTGAGTCCCAGGACTGAGCTTACGGCTTCCTCTTGGCGGGCTCTGGCCCGCGGCATGTGGAAGCGCTGGAAGGCGTCGGAGTTTTTAATGGCAGAGATAAACCTAGGTTTGTAAGTTAGGAAGTCTGAGGCTTCGATAATGGTTGCGAAAGGATAAAGAAGGTAAAAGTCGCTGATGCGTTCCAAGATTTCTAGAGGTTTGGTGGCGATCGCCGGAAGTTTCCGCTCCGCGGGTTCCGGCTTTAGGAGTTCAACCGTTTGCTTAAGATAGGCTTGGGTGTTGCTCAAGGACTTTTACCTGTTTTTCTAGCTGGCAGATAAGGCCGCCGGCAAGTGCTGGCTTACAAGCTTAAACGCACTTGCGCTTACATAGGTACTTCTTCTACAGGAGTAGCTGGAACGGGATTGGAAGCTTGAGAATCCGCGATGGTGTTCTTTGCGACGGCGGCAGCCAGGGCATCGGTTTGTGCTCCTAGGTCTTTGCTGAGGGCTTCGAGCTCTGTGGGGTCGCTGCCGTTTGCGATAGCCGCGTCGAGCTTGCTTCGTAGTCCTACCATCAACTCTGTAGCTGATGCCTGGACTGAATTGTTCCGCGCGACCGCGGCTTTGAGATCATCAAGTGCTGCCAATATAACCTCCTGTGTTTCACGAATGCCGGTTAAGGAAGGGGTTATGCGTTCATTGAGGATCTCGATTACTCGTTCTGTGAGTTTGTCTCCCAACGCCGCTCTCCTTTTATGTACGCCTACGCACGTGGGTGCGCGCGTGTATGAGAGGATGTGGGTGGGCTAGGGCTGTGTCTATTTGAAAAGCGTTAGTGGCCGGGGTTGGGTTCGTCGGCCCTTCGCAGAAGGGCAGGCGGAGAGTAATAGGTGCTCGATGATAGTGTTTAGGTCTTCGGCGCTTGCGCCGGGTTGCGCCGGCTCCTTCGTCCATTGTTAGGTAACTTATTTCGCGCGGTGGAAGGGGTCTTAGGATAAAAAGGCCCCCCACCCCGCCTGGGGGGTCGGGCCGGGCGGCACTAATACCTGAGTGATATATATGCCACAGCCGCATAAATGCCCACTACCTCCTGCGTCAAGTTGCCGCACTCTAGCCTGTTGCATTTAAAGGTGAAATGTGAGATACTTCCTTTGTGAACGGGGAGCACCCGTTCCCCGGTCACCTCTTCAACGTTGAAAAGGAGATCGACCATGGCAGATACTAATGTTTCTACTGGTAAGCGCGAACGCACGACCCGACGATGGTTCGTAGATAAGGACGGGAATAAGTCCTCCCGTGCTCACGTTGATGCTATTGGTTTCGGCGTTGAGTTTGTTGGAACTGAGACCCTCATCGAGGCGAACCTCGTTGACTACAATGAAGGCGTCGTCAACGCTGCAGCTCTTTTCGGCCTTGTGACCAGTATCACAAATGCCGCAGGTGGTGCAGATAAGTCAGACGAAGACCGACTGTCGGCCTCACAAGACCGGCATGAAGCGCTTCTAGAAGGTGAGTGGTCTGCTGAC
>JBOGOU010000299.1:0-4395 GCA_050748205.1 Pyrinomonadaceae bacterium
AAAAGCAATCTACCCGAATGGTTGCGCGTAGATCTGACTCAACTAAGGCCCTCAGACGCATTTTTATCGAGCGGCCCTCACCTTACTCTTCCCAAAAACACCAATCACTCGCGCCCATAGGGGCAAGACGGCCGGAACTGCGCTATACCTATTTTCCTCTTAGCTGCTATCCTTTTCTTAGCCGCCGCAGGTGACGGCGGCTCGGCTCTTTGAAAAACCAAATCGGTTGCTCGCGGATGCGCGTGGTTGAGTCCCACTGCGTCTTCTAACTGCCGTTCGGTGAGGAACTTTTCGCCGGCACCGGTGGAAGAACGACGGCACAAGGCTATCCGACAGGTCCAAATGCGATTGATGGCGTGCGGCAGAAGTTCACCTCAAAAGAACGGGACCTTGAAACGGGCCTTGATTACTTCGGAGAAAGGTACTACGCGAGCACGCAGGGAAGGTTCACTTCGGTGGATCCGTTGATGGCAAGTGCTACGACCCATGACCCACAATCCTTCAACCGTTACACCTTTGTTCTCAACAACCCTCTACGATACGTCGACCCTGACGGCATGGATGCGTGGGATCAGCTCACGCAGAAAGAGAGGAAAATAATCACTCCAAAAATCACGGTTCCAAAGGGTCAGACAGCTAGACAAGCATTCAATAATCTTGCGACTGTTAAGGATGCAAAAGGCAGAATTGATAAACAGGCGACTGCAGACAAAGTGACAACCGTTAAGAACTTCATTGATTCTGCTGGGGGCCATTCCAATAGTGAAGTTTGGCAGCAAATCTCAACGATTAACTCTATCGACACTCAACCTAACCCAAGTGACGCGAGCCAGACCGAGGGAAGGGTAACAGTTAGTGTGGCCAATAAGGACCAGTTTCTAGCAGCTCTAGAACGGAATGGGTACGATGTCGACCGCTATTACGAAATGGCAGGTGATCATAAGAATAACTCTGCTCGTCAAATAACAAATACATCGTTTGAGCCGGGTCTGCACTTTGCTAACGATGACTCAAGCAATCTGAACAAATTCTATGCTCACTGGGATCGAAGATCGTCAGCTTTCAAAAACGGCAGCGATAAATACTGGACAACATGGGGTGAGCAGGTAGACGCTGGTTCTACTCACAACAACCCTTATAGCCCGAGCCAGTTGAGGCAAGAGCTTAAGAAGAACGGAACTGTACCGAGGGGCGAGCCATGAGGACATTAATGATCAACGCTTTTCTTTGCATAGCCCTAGCCTCCTTCGCAGGTCTTATTCGCGGGTGTTGCTCCGCAAAGCTTCCGGAGCCGGCCCATCCGGGAGCGGTAGCAGGGTGGAAAGAGTCGCAGGAGGGCGGAGTCCATACAGTTGGCGCACTTGTTCTCAAAAAAGGCGAATCTTCCGACAACGGCAAGATTGGGGTCAGAGTAGTTGATATTATCGCAGCGGACCCATGCGCGGAATACGGCACTCTTCAAAGTCTCTCCCGGGTCAAGATGCAGTTCTATCAAACGCCTCAACAAACTGTGATCTGTGAAGAACTCTTGACTGGGGGCAGCGGAACATCACTGATCGCCGGCCCTTGTGGAGAAAAGATTGCTGACCTCGGAGTCACAGCGATCTCGGTCAACGCAATCAACGCGACTGAAGGATGGGTGTGGTTTGAGTTGAGGAAATAATAACTCTATCTGTTTTGCTCGTACTGAGAGACATAAGCCGAGACCCAGTTGACGATGTGTTCCTGCTGGCGGCGCGGGAGCTTTGAGACACGATCGAAGACCTCACGCACCTTGCCGGCTGGTCTGCCGTTACTCTTAGCCGCTTTTCTGCTCGCCGCTTTCTCAGCATCCACAATCAAAAGGTCTTCGACACTGACGCCCAGGGCATCGGCCATCTTCGGCAGCACGTCTGAGCGGGGTGGCTTCTCACTTTGTTCCCAGAAAGCGATGTTGGGTTGAGGTACGCCAACATAGCGGGCGAGCTCGTACTGGCTCAGGCCCGCAGCCTTCCGCAGTTCGGCCAGTCTCATTCCCTGAGGCGGTCGCGTCTTGGTGCTTTTTCTCGGCATAACGCCGGGAGTATAAGGCTGGTTTTCCGGAGCCGCAGTTGTGTGGAAAGAAAGGCCTTGCATGGTGATTAGTATACTAGTTATACTCTGGCCGCTCAACTAATCACTCGGGTGCTGAACTTTTCCCTTGACAGCTTTTTTGGAAAACAGCCAAAGGCAAATGCTGATCGACAAAGCAGAGATCGAGCGGGTGAAACGGGCGAATGAGTTGGTGGCGTTCATTCGCAGCCGCGGCGTCGTTCTCATGCAGCGCGGCAAGCAGCTTGTGGGTCTCTGTCCCTTCCATGACGACCATGAACCAAGTCTGGTGGTCGATGCAAAGAAACAACTGTGGAACTGTTTGGGTGCGTGTCACGAGGGCGGCGACGTGTACCGCTTTGTGATGAAGGCTGACGGGGTGGACTTCCGCGAAGCGCACCGGCGACTAGGCGGGAACGAAGCTGAGTCGAAATCTGTTGCGGTTGCAGATCAGCAATGGCTGGAGCGCGCAGTGGATCATTATCGCGCACGGTTGCTGCAGACACCGGCAGCACAGGACTACTTGCGCTCGCGGGGCATCACGGCGGCGGAGATCGCGACGAGCTTTCGCATTGGCTACTCAGACGGGACGCTGGCAGAGAAGGTGCCGGCAGAAGGACGCAGAGCATTGCGTCGGGTAGGTGTGTTGACCGGATCGGGACGTGAGTTGCTGCGCGGCTGCGTGACCTTTCCTTTAGTCGCTGCTGGTGGAGCAAACAGTGGCCACGTGGTTGATCTCTACGGTCGCAGCATTGAAGGACGAAGGCATCTTTATCTGCCTGGAACGCGGCGCGGCGTGTTCAATCCGCAGGGCGCAAAGAACACCGATGAAGTGATCATCACCGAGAGCGTGATCGATGCAGCGGCGTTGTGGAGCACGGGCCTGCGGAATGTCATTCCCACTTACGGCACGACTGGCTTGACTGATGAAATCTTCTCGCACCTGGTTGAGTGCCGGGTCAAGCGTGTGGTGCTGCTGCTGGATGCTGACGAAGCGGGCCGCGCGGCGGCAATCGAGATGGCGCAGCGTCTGGCGACGATGAACATTGCAGCGCGTTCAGTTGAGTTGCCGGCCAAAGATGCTTCGGAGTTCATCGCTGCAGGCGGCACGGCAGACGACCTGCGCAGACTTATGACACCACCGACAACGGACAAGCCGAGTTCCACGGTGCAGGTTGAAACGAGCAACGACGGCTCTATCTTGTTCTTAGTTGCTGACCGTGAGTATCGCGTCCGGGGCTTGTCGCCGGTGGGGTTGGAGCGACTCAGAGTAAATGTGCGACTCACGCTCAACGGCAACTTTCATCTCGATACGCTCGATCTTTATCAGGCTCGGGCACGGGCGTTGTTTGCGCAGAGCGCGGCGAAGCTATGCAGTGTAGGCGAGCAACAAGTCGCAGCGGACTTGCTGCAAATGATCGAAAAACTGGAAGCGGCGCGGCTGGCAATGCGCAAGAATGGCGACGATCAAAAACACAGTGATACGCCGATGACACCTGTGGAAAGAGACGCGGCACTTCATTATCTGAAAGATCGAAAACTGACCGAGCGCATCGTCGAAGACTTTCGCAAGTGCGGGCTGGTAGGTGAACGGGCGACGGTGTTGACAGCCTACCTGGCTGCAGTCTCGAGGAAACTTTCCGAGCCGTTGGCGGTGCTGATCGTCGCCCGTAGCGGCGCGGGCAAGAGTGCGTTGCAGGATGCGCTCTGCGCGTTCGTGCCGCCGGAGGAAGCGGTGAAAGTTACGCGGCTGACGGGGCAGGCATTGTTCTACAAAGACCCCTACTCACTGCAACAGAAAGTGCTGGCCATCGCCGAAGATGAAGGGGCGCTGCAAGCAGTCTATTCCCTGCGCACGCTGGCCAGTGACCAGCATCTCTCGATCGCGGCGACCCGGACGGACCCGCAGAGCGGGAAGCTGCACACGGAGCATTACGAAGTCTTTGGGCCGGTGGTGATCGTGCTTACCACGACCTCGCCGGAGGCCTTCGACGAAGAGACGCGCAGCCGGTTTGTGCAACTGACAATGGATGAATCTCGGGAGCAGACGAAAGCCATTCTGGAGCGGCAGCGCCATCGCTACACGCTGGCCGGGGTGATGGAACAGGCCACTTCGGAGCAGGTGCGGCGGCTGCATCACAACGCGCAACGACTCCTGCGGCCGCTCAAGGTAGTCAATCCGTTCATGCAATGGCTGACTTATCCAACAGAGCGTTTGCTCTTCCGGCGCGAGCAACAGAAATATCTCTCGCTGATGAATGCCATCGCGCTCCTGCACCAGCAGCAACGGGAAACGAAACGGGAAGTGGAAGGCGACGTCGAAGT
>JBOGOU010000300.1:0-6311 GCA_050748205.1 Pyrinomonadaceae bacterium
GATGAGCCTTCACATCACAAGAAATCACTCAAGGCTCCAACGGAGAAAGGCCCTCGGCTTAAATGGTTGCTTTTGAGCTGAGTGGTTTTCAAGGTTGAGGCGGGGGCAAGCCCACCTTCCTGACCTGTGAGGTTACCAGACTTGAATAGTTTTCTTGTGGTTTGGAGGCTATTCCATCTTGAGGCGGGGGCAAGCCCACCTTCCTTACCTGTGAGCTTACCAGACTTGAATAGTTTTCTTGTGGTTTGGAAGCTATTCAAGCTTGAGGCGGGGGCAAGCCCACCTTCCTTACCTGCAAATCAGCGTAAGATCCTTTGGGTTTTCACACAGTCAACTGAACCTCGCCAAATCCCCTTGCATCTGGTAAGCTGTGTTGCATCGCTAGGACAGGATTGCACTCATGCATTACGTAAAAAACCCTCCTAACCCGTGGCTCACTCACTCGGTAGAATGGCTGGGAGAGCCGCCCGAAGTGAAACTCGAAGTCTTTGAAGAAACCGAAACGCGCCAAATCATCACGCATAACGACAGCCCCGACGTCGGCTTTGATTACACGGTCAATTGCTATCGTGGCTGCATTCACGGCTGCACATACTGTTTCAGCCGGCCTACCCATGAGTACCTCGGCTATGGCGCGGGCACCGATTTCGAACGGAAGCTGGTTGTTAAGATCAAAGCCCCAGAGCTCCTACGCAAAGAGTTTATGAAGCCTTCCTGGAAAGGGGAGGAGATAGTGTTTTCATTCACCTCTGATCCATATATTCCGCTCGAGGCCCACTATAAATTGACGCGCCAGTGCCTGGAGATCTGCGCCGAGTTTCGCAATCCCATCGGCGTGATCACCAAGTCGGCCCTGATTCGTAGAGACATAGACGTGCTCCAACAACTGACGCGCGACGCCCGCGTGGGAGTGTTTTTCACGATTCCGTTCACTGATCGCGAGTCCGCCCGCGCGGTTGAGCCCTTCGCGCCTCTTCCACAAGCTCGCTTTCACGCCATGGCCGATCTTGCCGCGGCCGGCATCACCGTGGGCATCGGGATCGCGCCAGTGATCCCCGGTCTGACAACCGACATTCCTGAGTTGCTGGAGCGCGCCAAGGAAGCAGGCGCTACTCACGCTTTCGTAAGTATGCTTCGCCTACCAGGCAGTGTCGCACCTTATTTTGAGCAGCGCCTGCGTGAGAGACTACCGACAAAGGCCAGCCGCATCATGAATCGCGTTCGTGACGCGCGGGAAGGGAAGCTAAACTCAGCCGTTTTCGGTGAACGTATGCGGGGGAAAGGGCAATACTGGGAGGCCATACACCGGCTCTTTAAGATCCACAGCGAGCGCCTCGGTTTTAACAAAACGGCCCGCCACACGTCCCCGAGCGAAACAACCTTCCGCCGGCCTTCCGCTCAGGCTGTTCTTTTCAGTTAGGCGGGAAAAACTTCTAAAATCGCATTAATAGAGACAGATTACCAACCTTCTCTTATAATACCCGCCAAAGCCAGACAATCAGTCAACTCATTTCTGACCGGCAGGTGGAGGCACGACGATGTTGATTCGAGATGTCATTCGCAACCGCGAACCTTACTCAATGAAACCCTCGGCAACCGTCCAGGATGCCGCGGAGTTCATGACTTCCCGAAATGTAGGGGCTGTCTGCGTGGTTGACGATGAAGGGAAGTTGCTAGGTGTGTTTTCTGAGAGAGACGTGGTACGGCGAGTTATTGTTCAGAAGCGCGATCCAGCTTCGTTAAGAGTTGGTGAAGTCACCAGTGAGTTGCGAGCGGTAATCAGGTGTGATGAGACACCGCATCAAGCACTCGAGAGAATGGAATTGATCGGAACGCGGCACTTGCCGGTGGTGGACGGCGAGCGATGGGTGGGAATGCTTTCTATGCGCGATCTTATGCGAGTGGAATTGAGCGAGCAGGGTGATGAGATCAAGTTGCTGCACGAATACATTCAGCATTGATAGTCTGGAGTCCGGAGTCTGGAGTCTGGAGTTGTAACCTCACTAATGCCGGCCGAGATAAACCTGTTCAAGATGATGATCGGATTATTCGTTTAGTTCCGGGCGAAGTAAATGCACAGATTTGGATTAAGTCTTTTGAGCCAGAATGGCAGACTTGCTCCAGCCAATGACCTCCCGTGGCCGAAAGCGGTAGTGATGAACGATGCGAAAGTGGCGCTCGGTGTGCCGCCAAACTTCACGCGGAGAATGTGATTTGAAGCGGAAGAAGATCTCGAGGAGCGTGCTGGTTGGCGAAGGCCGGCAAGGCAAGTGTAAGAGATGACCTTCCAGGCCGATCACTCTGGCCAGCTCCGTTAGGCCGTCCTGTAGGGGAACGTATTCCAGAGCGCCGCTGGTGACAACGAGGTCGAATGAGTTATCCGCAAACGGTAGAGATAGAACATTCCCGCGAGCGAAGCTCACATCTCGCTGCCGGCCTGGGCTCTGAGATACAGCTTTCGCAGCTTCCACGATCGATGTGGCCGAAAGATCGAGCGCAGTAATCTTAACCGGAAAATGCAAGACTCGAAGGAGAGCCAGAGTTAACAACCCCGTGCCGCAGCCTGCGTCGAGAATGCGCGCTCCTCGCGTTAACGGAAGCGGATAAAGCGAGAAGTATTGGTCGAGGGAACGCCCATAGCCGTTAAGCTTGAAGCTGAGGTCGTAGAGGCGCGCGATTTTATCGTAATACGAGCCCGCCCGAGCTTCAGTCTTGGTTGCGGTCAGTGCATACTCCATCAAACTCTCCTAACACTTCCGTCTGGATTAGGAAACGGCACGTGGCATTAAAATCATCAGGGGAAAACTCGGCCCGTCATTGTAGCTTTCCTGACGCCTTTACTCAATATCCCAAAACGAACTTGTCGCAAAAGACCCTGTGTGTAGGGCAAATTTTTTTGCGACACAGTCTGAGATTCGTGCAAGAAGTGATTGCTTTCCACGTTCCACGGTAAGGGCAAAGCCCTATCTTTGTGCCGCAGGGGGACAACATGAGCAAAACTGTACTAAAAGTGTGCTGCGTCGGTTTGGGCACCATTGCGGCCGGCGCTTTTTTGTTTTTCATTGCCCGGAGCGAGGCCGCGGGGCCGAATTACGGCGCGTCTAGCGCCTCCGAGTGGCAAAGGCCCATCATCGCCGATAGCCGGTTTGAAGTTGACATCCTGGTTAATGGGCGCCCGATTGACGAGTACTATTCCCGAGGACGGTCTTACGTAGAAGCAATCCCAGGCGCCGAATACGAAGTCAGACTTCGGAATCCTTTGCCCTATCGTGTCGCGGTCGCCCTGTCAGTTGATGGTCTGAACTCTATCGATGCTCGACGTACGTCGGCGTGGAATGCTAGTAAATGGGTGATTGAAGCATATGGGACGATCCATATCGGTGGCTGGCAGATGAGTTCGGAGCGTGCGCGCCGCTTTTATTTCACAACCGAGCGCGACTCTTACGCCGCCAGACTAGGTCAGACCTCTAATCTCGGTGTGATTTCAGCGGTATTCTTCAGGGAAGTAAGACGGGTTCCAGTTCCGATTGCCCCGCCACCGCGTCCACGTCCCCTTTATCGAGATGAAGGGGAGCGGGACCGACAGAGATCCGAAGCTCCCAGCCCTTCCGCGGAATCTCAAAAAGCAACTAAGGCGGAGAAGAGAGGAACAATAGCGCCTTTACCAGATGATGAGTATGCGGCGACCGGCATCGGCCGTTCTGTCAGAAATGACGTCCGTTGGGTCGACATGGACCTTGAGCCACATCCAGCGGCGGAGGTAGTGCTACGCTACGAGTATTACCAGGGTTTGGTTCGTCTCGGGATAATGCCGCGACCCTATCCTCAGCCTGATCCCTTAAGAAGACGCGAAGGCGCTACAGGTTTTGAAGATCGCCGATTTAGCCCGGAGCCTTGAAGGAACAGGAGGCAGACGGCAGGTGGCAGTGGGCAGGAGCAGGAGAAAAGTTCATTTTCCATTTGTCATTTGACATTTTTCATTTGTCATTTCAGAAAAAACTCTCTCCGACTCTGCTAGGGCGGCTTGTCAAATGGCCGTCCATGACATTCGGCAACTCCCCAGTCGGACTGACCTTGCCTATCAGGAGTTCATTTTCCATTTTTCATTTGTCATTCGCGAATGGAAAATGAACTCTTCTCTTGCCCGCTGCCTCCTGCTCCTGCCGACTGCCTCCTGACCAGGTGCCCTTTCTGAAATGACGAATGAAAAATGTCAAATGACAAATGGAAAATGAACTCTTCTCCTGCCCTTGCCTCCTGCGCAACTGCCGCCTGCCTACTGCCTCCTGTCCAGGTCTGCCGTATAGAGCTGGCGGTAGGCCCGGTAGTTAGTCATCACCTTTTGTACGTAGGCCTTGGTCTCTTCGAACCCGATCTCTGCAGTGAAGACCCCTGAATCTTTGTGTTTCGCTCGTTTTACCCAGCGCCCAACGTTATCTTCACCGCCGTTATAAGACGCAGCCACGGCTTCCAGCATATTGGGAAACGTCCTTCCCAATTCGGCGAGGTATTCACCGCCTAGAAGGATTGATGTTTCAGGGCGGTAAAGTTCGCTTTCTCGCAAGCCGCTGAGCCCGGCACTGGATGCGTATTTCTCTGCCGCATCGATCGTGAGCTGCAACAACCCGCGCGCGCCCGCCGGCGATTTCGCCAACGGACGGAACACACTTTCCTGGCGAATGATCGCCAGGATAAAGCGCGGATCGAGCTTGCGCGATCTGGCCGTCCTGAGAATTGCCTGGCGATAAGGAGCGGGATACTGGCCCGAAGCCTCAGAAATGTAAGACGCGGTCCGCTCACTTCTCTCTTTAATGCGGTTCCGGCTCACACCCTCAGCGAGTGAGTTTAGGCGTTCAGTAGCCAGCCAGCCATAAAACGAATCAGGCGCATCCTGTATCGCGAGGTAAGCGGCAATGGCGTCTTGTCGATTCCCGCCACGCTCCAAGCTGTAAGCTTTCAAGTAGCCTACTTCCGAAGGAGTGGTAAGTACTCCTTTCTGGAAACTTCTTCGGCTCAGTTCGTCGGCTGCCAACACCGCCTGCTTCCAGTTGCTCTCGGCCACGTGAAGGCGAAGCTGCGCGAATAGCGCATTGGTTTCAGTTACCGTGCCGGCAAACCGTTGCCGCGTACGGGTGATCCAGTCAATCGCTTCTTGTGGTCTGCCGGCCTCGCGAAATGTGTCGATGACATTCAGATGTGCGGTGTCAATCCGCTCGCCATTTGGAAAGCGATTTATGTACTCAATATATCTCTCCGCGGCGTCTGATGCTCTGCCCATGCGCAGAAGCGCGGCCGCACTGAAGTTGAGCCCTTCGCGACCTTCTTTGGTGGAACCATACGCGCGGACAAGCCGGTCAAAGGTGTTAAAGGCCTCCGCATAGTATCGCGACTGAAAATAAGATCGGCCGATCCCGAGCAATGCTTCGGCCACTCTTGGTTCTTGCGGATAGCCGTTTACTACAGCTTGCCAATGTTCGCGTGCTTCAGCAAAAGCACGGTTTGACATGTAAATATTTGCTCGTCGAAGATGTTCTTCCAGACTTAAGCGAGCTAGCTTGTTATCGGCGCCACGAGATTCGCGATCGCTTCGCCGCACAGATGCCAGCGAATCGTCTCTTGACGATTGGACCGATACGGAAACGGGACTGGCGTTAACCCGTATGGCGGATGAGCTCCACCAACTGGCCTGTCCCAACCCTAACGCCACCATCAGCGACAAAGATGAAGTCTTAAAGATTTGCATTTTAGCGCCCGTTACTGATCAATTATCCGCTCAGCTATCTTCGATGATCTCAAAGCTCGAAACGATTTCCGCTCCAGGCCTCAATGTAGCAGCAACGCTGCAATACTTTGTTTCCGATAACTCAATAGCCTGTTTGACGGATTTCTCGGAGACGTTCCGACCGCGAACGATGTGGTGGACTTCCATCCTGGTGTAACTTCGCGGGTACTCCTCGCGCCGATCGCCTCGCACTTCGACACGGTATTCCTTAACGTCTTCACGTTTCTTTGCAAGGATGCCGATGACGTCCACTGCAGTGCAACTTCCGAGCGCGATTAGCAAGAGTTCTATTGGACTTGGCGCAGTGTTGCGCTCGCGATCCGCGTCGAGTGTCACAGCATGCTTTGAAGGAGTGATGCCAATGAACAGATCGTTGCCGGCAAAGTGTACAATGGCTTTGGCATCTCCCGAGCTCACAGTGGAACCTCCTCAGCGGGGAGGATAGCAGGGAAAAGGGAAAACGGGGAGACGGGCGACAGGAAACGCGGTACAGGGAACGGGGGAACGGCCGATGTTGAATCTTTCAAGC
>JBOGOU010000301.1:0-2364 GCA_050748205.1 Pyrinomonadaceae bacterium
CACAGCGCGGACAGGCCCGTGCCGCGCGCTGGTAGCTGACCCGTCAGCGTTATTGGTTCAGCAAAGCAAAAACGTGCTTTCGCCTGAATGGCTCATTCTACCTTGCGTCACTACCGATCAAATCTCATCATATCGGTAGAAGGGATATTGACAGCATCTTGAATGCGTGTATCATACATGACGCTGCAAAGATTGTTGCAAATGAACTCTTTAACGAGGTTTTGGGATGCAATACTCTCTCACTCAAATACGATCGTTCCTCCTCAATCGACTGACCCTTCAGGCCGTTAGGGTCTCACATATCAAGCGAGAGTCCGCTTCCCACATTCTAATATTCAGTGATGGCTCCGAATACGCGCCATCCTTTTAAGAAAGCGCCACCAATTTGAAGGTGACGCTATTTAGGACGAATAAGCGAGGCGGCTCGCAGGGGCATTCCTGACCCTGAAATCAGCTTGGCAGGCCCGCTTAATTGCTCTAAAGATTAAGAGTGGGCAAATTATTTTAGCGGGAAGTGCAGCGGGAAGATAGACAGGCCCCATCCATGACTTGGTGGTGACGGTTGGGGCCCATCGCGGACGCGAGCGGATACGTGTTTGCGCATTCGCCGCGCCAAATTTCATATTATCGTAAAGCTCAACTGCTTTCAAGAAAGTACTTTAGCAGTTGCGGCCTCATATCCGTCTCCCAACCGTTAGCGAGTCTACTTCCGCAGACTCAGTCGCCCAGACAAGTTTGCGAAGACCGGACGTTTCGTCAGCAGACGCCGCGGAGCTTTGCAGTGCGCTCTAATGCCGGATAGGTGGAACGGGCATGGATTCGATAGGTAGCGAAAGATTGGTTACCCGATCTGCAGCCGGATCGGTGTGTCTGCCGGCGAGCATAGAAGATTCATACGTCCTGTCGCCGCTCCAAGAGGGCATGCTTTTTCACAGCCTTTATGCCCCGCATCACGCAATGTACGTGCGGCAGATCATCCTGACCCTGCATGAGGTCGTCCACGTTCCGGCGCTCAGGCGCGCGTGGGATCACGTCTTCAAGCGACACCCGATTCTGAGGTCGAGCCTGCGTTGGAAAGGGATCAGCGAGCCGGTTCAGGAGGTACACGCAAGAATTGAACTTCCCTTCGAGCAATTGGACTGGCGCGTATTCCCTGCGGATGAGCACGACGAGCGGTTGCGGAATTTTCTCTGGGAGCAGAGGCGCCGCGGATTCGAATTGTCGAAAGCGCCGCTCATGCGCCTGAAGGTCCTGCGGCTGGCGGATGTGGACTTCCGCATGGTGTGGACCTTCCACCACATTTTGAGTGACGGCTACTCTGACGTTCTCACGATGAAAGAGCTGTTCGCCTTTTACGACTCCTTCTGTCGTGGGCAAGAGCTACACCTGGAAGATCCTCCCCCATATCGTGAGCACTGCAACTGGTCGCGGCAGCCTGTTAGTGAGCGTGCAGAAGAGTATTGGCGGGAGAAACTGATAGGTTTCACCGAGCCGACTCCTTTGGGCATGGGCAGCGGCTCTGTGTCTGCCGAGGACTCAGACGCAGAGCTCGGAGAGCAGTCGCTCAAACTACCTGCGGATTTGACGGCCAGATTGAAATTATTGGCGCGCGCGCACGACCTCACGCTCAGCACGATGTTGCAGGGCGCCTGGGCCTTGCTATTGAGCAACTACAGCGGACAGGCGGATGTCGTGTTCGGTGGTGTCAGGGGATGCCGCAAATCTGCTTTGGACGGAAAGGGCGCTGCCTCCATCGTTGGCCCTTTCATTAACACTCTACCGATCCGGGTGAAATTGTCGCCTGACTCGATCCTGCTTTCGTGGCTGAAAGAGCTTCGGCAACAGTGGGTGAACCTGCGGGACTACGAACACACTCCACTGGTCAAGGTACTCGACTATAGCGAGCTATCGCGAGGGACCCCCTTATTCGAAAGCGCAGTGGCTTACGACAAGGCCCAGATGAACACCGTCCTGCATGCGGAAGGAACGCCAGAGTGGCAAAACAGAGAGCTGCGCACCGTGCAAGCGCGCTCAAACTTTCCACTGACGCTCGCAGCTTACGGGGAGGACGAATTCTTAATCACGGTCCGTTACGACGAGGACCGTTTTGAAGCCCACAACATCGCGTTGATGTTGGAACGCCTGCGCCATGTGTTCGAAGGCTTCGCCGAAAATATCGAGCAGAAGCTTTCAAGTCTCAGATTGTTGACTGCTGCCGAAGAGCGGAAGCTTTTGTACGAGTGGAACGAGACGGGGAGTGGGTATCCGCGGGCAGCGACGGTGGCGGGGCTGTTCGAGGAGCAGGTGAAGAAGCGAGCGGCGGCGGTGGCGGTGGTGAGCGGAATGGAGCAGGTGAGTTACGGA
>JBOGOU010000302.1:0-19401 GCA_050748205.1 Pyrinomonadaceae bacterium
CGGCCAGCGCGTTGGTATACAGCGCGTAATGTGGGCCGTGAGCATAAGCAGTCCACGCCGGCAGGATGATGAAGATCGCGAGGGCAATTGTTGAAACAACTGCAGGCGCGCGTCTGGAATCCTTGAAGAATGCCGACGTGATCCCGATCAGCGTCATAACGCCCACCGCAGCGAGCATGTAAACGAATGGCATAAGTGAGAGTGCGTAACGCAACCACTTACCGCCTATGAGCGAATAAGGGACGATCCAAAAGAGAAACATGAAAACGACGAAAGCATATCCGGGCTGCCGCCACTTTTTTAGTGAAACGACGAGACCTGCAATGAAGCTCGCCAGGACCAGCAAAGGTATCTTGATGGCCATGAAAAGGAGATAGAAATAAATCGGCGTGCCCCAAAAAGGCGTGCTCGACATGTTGTTCTTGTAGAGCTGGTCGCCAAAGAGATAACCAGTATGGACCAGCAAGCGCTCCCCCATGTAAGCATTCAGATATTCCCAAACCTGAGGCATCAAAACTGCGGGGTTCGCAATCAGGAACGCTACCGGAATCATCAGGTAAAAGATCGGGGGCGTTTTCCCACTCGGCTCGCCGGGTTCGGCTTTGCGCACGTGAAACTTATGATGAAAAAGCGCGTTCAGTCCAAAGTAATGAGGAAAGTATTTTGAAGCCAGCATCAGTCCAAACGATATTCCGCTGAGAACATAACTGCGACGTCTGGCTGTCGCATTCTTCGGGTTTGTCTGCTTTGCGCGCACATAAAAGTAGAACGCGAACAACATGAAGAACACCAGCAGAGTGTCTTCCTTGCCTACCCGATTCAACGTGATAGCGTTGATACCAAATGCCCAAAACCCAGCAGCCAGTAGGCCTGTCAGCCGATCGAAATAGGCCGTTGTGAGCAAGAAAAGTGGAATGACCGTGAGAGCGCCGACGATCACATTAGGCAGGCGCAAAGCAAACTCATCGCTAACACTACGGCCGGCTATGTTCTGCCAGACGTCCGCGGCCTCCACGGAAACGAACATGAGCGCTTTCATCATCATCGGATGTTCGGCATTTGCGCTAATTTGGCCGCGCTCGTAGGCGCGTACTGCATCCAGCTTGTTCATTTCGTCTTCGGCAAAGCCGATCGCGTTCAGGTTGCTGACGCGCAAGCCAAAACCGAGCACGATAAACAACGCGAGTGTGCCGACCACACTCCATTCCAGGCTTGCGAGCAAACCTATCCGCCGTTCCACCTCTACGGCAGGCCAGGGAGTTTTGGGCGCATCAATCTCGACTGCCGGAGCCGAGGAACTAAACTTGATAGGACTTGCCAAGATCCCGAATCCCTTTGTCTCGAATGGTCCAAATTATAGCTGAAACCTTTGAGATCTGAGATCTCAAATTTCAGCTCTCAAAACGTTTCGTGTGGTTTCGTGCGTGGATCGATCGTTGCTACCAAACCCACACTCAAATTAGGTCGACATCTGCGGGTTTGTTGGCTTAGTGGGAAATGCCGTATGGTATAGGCGCCGGAAAAGAGTGTCGGAAGTGAAAGACAGTTGTCCGGTATCCTCACGTGGGCAACCCGCGCGGGGTCGAAGTTGTCTATTACGAGTAGCGCACTAATCATGGACAGTCTCATCCGTTCGAATATCCGTCAAAGGCCAGTCCGGACGCTTGTGAGCGTCGCTGGGATTGCGCTTGGCGTAAGTCTGGTGATGCTCTTTACGGGGCTGGCCCGTGGCATGTCAAACGATCTGCGCCGGCGCGGCTCAAACCTGCGCGCTGAGATAATCTTCACGCGACCCGGATCAATGCAGCTGACCTCATCCACAGCGAATCTCAGCACAAAGTATGCCGAAATGCTGAAGGCCATCGATGGCGTCGAGGACGCGTTGCCCGTAATTGTCCATGTGATGCAGGGCAATCGAGGTTTCGGGCTGGAACGAATTGAGGGCGTCGACTGGGAACCCTTCGCGCGCATGAATAACATGCGCCTTGTCGCCGGCCGCGCGCCCCTGGGCCTGGACGAAGTTGTGATTGACGAAACAAAAGCGCGCACCAATAAGCTTTCTGTCGGCAGTGTGTTGAGCCTCATTGGCGACAAGCCGTATCGCGTGGTTGGTATCTACTCACCGGAGTCAACCGCGCGTGTGAAAATGTCACTGGAGGCCATGCAGAAAGCCCTCGAGACCAAGGATAGGGCAACTTACATTATGGTCAAGGTGAGTAACTCCAGCGATAAAGCTGAAGTTGCCAAACGAATCGCGGAAAAGTTACCGGGTAACAAGATCCAGTTTACCGAAGACGTGTTTGTGAGCCCTGAGCAGAGCATTCCTTATCTTAACGTCTTCTTGCGGGTGCTCGTAGGACTGGCAGCGGTTGTGAGTGCCCTTGTAGTGATGCTGGCGATGTACACTACGATCACCGAAAGGACGCGGGAGATTGGAATCCTGAAGGCGTTGGGAGCGTCGCGGGGTTACATTATCAGTCTCATTGAGAAGGAAGCAATGTTGATTAGCTTGATTGGTTTGGCTGCAGGCTTTCTTATTTCATTTGTTGCCGGCTATCTCATAAATCGCTTCTATGGTCTATTTTTTGAGTTTAGCTGGGCCTGGGCATTTACAGCCGCCGCGATTGGAATTCTGGGGGGCGGCCTGGGAGCCCTTTATCCGGCCGTACGTGCTTCGAATCTAGATGCGGTAAGCGCGCTGGCCTACGAGTAAGACAGACAGTGGATGTTGGCACTCAACACAACCAGTACCCATTCAATGCACAGAACCAACCACGGAACCGCAGAGAACCGCTGTGGCGAGCGGAGCACTCACCTCACAGAACCATTTGCGGTAGCCAATGGATCCTCAGCACAACCTGAATGAAAGCACTCAACCTCGATGAGCACCACTACCCACAGAACCATTTGCGGTAGCCAATGGATCATGAGGTCAACTTGCTTGTTTAGTGTGAGTTCGTGTGATTTTGTGGATCGTTTAGCATTCCGAGGTCAGAGAACGATCCACGAAGTTTCCACGAAACAACACGAAATAATGCAAGTTCAGCGAGAATCCATGGCTACCTCATATGGTTCTGTGGGTGAGTGGGTCCGTCGAGGTTGAGCCTGGGATCCATTGGCTACCGCATATGGTTTTGTGGGTGAGTGCTCTACGTTGAGATCAGGAAAGACATATTAGGATCTGGTGACGGCGTGCGACACTAACCCGCGCTCTTGGCTTGAGCCACTGAAGCGTTGGTATCCGGGTCGTCAGCAACAAGGCCTCCGGCTTCTTCGGCTACCTCGCGTACTGACAATCCCTGTCGTACGATTAGCGCGACTCCAATCGACGTCCAAAAAACGTCTCGTGCCTTCCGCACGATGGCGAGTGTTACTCCACTCGCCCTGGCAAATCCTAAAACTTTTGCGAGCGCGCCTGAGCCGTATTCATCCACTCCTGTGCGCAACGGCACAAACTTGAAAGCCACGTTAATCACGCGGTTGACCGATTCAAGAATAAATGCGGTGAGCAGAGTGGGCGCAACCGTGTCGCTGATGAACGAAAGCGTTGTGTAGATTTCTGCGATGCCGGCCAGGTGAAAACACATCTCCAGCGCAAATATCAGGAGAAAGCGCCCGCGGTTTCTGTCGTAAAATCCGTAAATTCGTTCTTCCAAAGTTTGCGCCCGTGCGTTAGCCCTCCCGGTCCAACTTAATTCGCCGAAGCGATTGTGTAGCCACGCGAAAGCACCGCTTAAGAACTTCCAGCGTTGGCGAACAACCAGAAACCCCAACGGCGCGATGACGAGAATTGCCACCAGCGAACCAACCGCTGCATAACGCAAAGGCTTCGGGAGCGAGAAACTAAGTAGTAGGGCAGTCATGCCCGAGAAGATGAAAAGGACGACTGAAAGGCTATAAAAGATGTTCTCGATAGCCAGCGCCGAGAGTCCCGCCATAAGCGGTACACGGTGCCTCACAAACGCCGCCTTCGACGGCTCGCTCACAGCCACGCTCGCAAGCGGGATGATGTTTCCCAGGGAGTCGCCCATCAGACGAGCCGCAAAAGCATCCCTAAAGCGAAGGCTATATGGCGGCTCGAAGCATTTAGTCCAGGCAAGCGACCGGACGATATAGCGGACCGCCGAGAGAGCGAGGATCAGCAAGAAACCGGCGCCCAGGCGCTGGATTCCCTGCATGATCTGGGATACACCGGCTTTTCTAACCGTGTAAGCGAAAAGGACCAGTCCGAGAATCGCGAAAATGATTCCCAGGGGAGCAAATCTCCTGGTCTTATTGCCGTTTAAGGAATTAGACATCCGTTAGATCACTTCCAACTGCATTTCTATCATGCGCCTGCGAAGTTGCGACCGGCAAGCAGCGTGCCTCGGACTATCTGCAGATTACGCATTAGATTAGTACTTTGAACTTTGAGCTTTGGTCTTGGGTCTTGGGTAACCGCCTCAACTTGACCGTCACCACGCGACCACAGAACCATTTGCAGTAGCCAATGGATCATAAGCTCAACGCTAAATAGAAGCACCCACAGAACCATTTGCGGTAGCCACTGGATCCCAAGTCTCAAGATAACCGCCGGGCCCTCAACTTCTGCCGGTCAGCGAAGGTTGAGCGGTTGCTAGTTGGGTTGAGTGCCGGGATCCATTGGCTACTGCAAATGGTTCTGTGGGTGAGCGGTTCTCGTCGACGTTGAGCTTATGATCCATTGGCTACCGCAAATGGTTCTGTGAGCAATCCTGGTCGAGCTAAGTGATGAAAGCCAGACCAAAGACCGAAGTATGCGTTCAAAGCTCAAAGTACTGTCTTGAACGTCTGTGTAATCGGCGTAACCTGCGGATAACCCTTCCCGGGTTTTGCCTTTAACTTTTCCCTTGATTATGATGCTAGACGTTAATTCCAAATAGCTAGCCGCGAAGGTTCCTAAACGGCGGCGACCAACCCGGGGCGCGACCGCCAGAGGTGAAGATGAGCCTAAGTCAGACCGCAATTGAACAACAGACTGCCCTTCCTTTGACGACGCTTTCCGAAGACGAGCAAATGTTTCGCGCCAGTGTGCGCGAATTTGCCGAGGGTGAGCTTCGCCCGCGTGTCGAGGAGATGGACGAGCACGCGAAAATGGATCCCGCGCTTATCAAACAGTGCTTTGAACTGGGGCTGATGGGGATTGAAACACCCGAACAGTTCGGAGGCGCCGGAGCCTCGTTCTTCACTGCGATCCTGGCCGTGGAAGAGCTTTCGCGAGTCGACGCATCGGTGGGAGTTCTCGTTGACGTCCAAAACACGCTGGTCAATAACGCCTTTATTCGTTGGGGCAATCCGGAACAACAGAAGAAATATCTGCCACAACTTGCCGGCGAACGAGTGGGGGCATACGCGCTCAGCGAGGCCGGGTCTGGCTCGGATGCCTTTGCCATGCAGACTCGCGCGGTGGATAAAGGCGACCACTACTTGCTCAATGGCCAGAAGCTTTGGATCACAAACGGCATCGAAGCCGAGGTCTTTGTTTTGTTTGCCAACGCCAATCCCGAAGCGGGATATCGAGGCATCACAGCATTCATAGTCGAGAAGAGCTTTCCAGGATTTTCCGTTGGTAAGAAAGAGAACAAGCTGGGGATTAGGGCATCCTCAACTACCGAATTGATTCTCGCGGATTGCCGCGTTCCTAAAGAGAATGTGCTCGGGGAAATCGGTAAAGGCTACAAAGTGTCAATTGAAACTTTGAACGAAGGCCGCATTGGCATTGGCGCCCAGATGATTGGCATAGCGCGTGGCGCGTTGGAAGCCGCGATTGCGTACACGGCTGAGCGTCAGCAATTTGGCAAGCCGATTAACCAATTTCAAGGCGTTCAGTTTCAACTTGCCGAAATGGCTACGCAGCTCGAGGCCGCACGCTTGATGGTCTACAACGCGGCGCGCATGAAGGGTGCCGGCATCGGGTTTGTGAAAGAGGCAGCGATGGCCAAGCTCTACGCCTCGCGGGCCGCCGAACGAATCAGTTCTTTGGCCATCGAGCTCTATGGCGGTTATGGCTTTGTTAAGGACTATCCGGTGGAAAAATTCTGGCGTGATTCGAAAATTGGCGCGATTTATGAAGGCACGTCGAATATGCAGTTGCAGACGATCGCAAAGTTGCTGATGGGAAAATAGGCAAAGCTGGAGCGCACTGAATAAAATGTCCGTATCGAGAATTGAAATCTTCAAGCAAATCCTGGAAACCGATCCCGACAATAGTAGTGTGCTGTTCGGTCTCGCAAAGGAGTATGAAAAGGCGGGTCTGAATCAAGAAGTGGTTGATATGCTTAGTCGTTACCTTGCCAGTTCTGACGACGAAGGCAATGCTTACGGGATGCTGGCCGCTGCATATGAAAAAACCGGAGACCGCGACAAAGCGCGAGAGGTATACCAGCGAGGTATCGAAGTCGCTATGGCGCACGGGCATCCTTCGATGGCGGAAGAATATCGCATGACTTTAGCGAATGAGTATGAACCCGACCCGGACCAGGTGACAGGCAAGCGACAGTGATATGAAGCGTCGTGAAGTGAGCACCAAAACTGACACGAAAGTTCTGAAACTCGTCAGAAAAACCGGGCCATTGCCGGAAGCCGAGAGCGTGACTCAACCAGCGCCGGCAACTCAACCGGTGCGCGGGCCTAAAGCCATGCCTCAGGAACCGCCTGACCCTACCACTACGACCGATCAGTCGTCAGCGGCAGCTTCAGCAACGCAGACGAGCCGTCCAATACCAGTTTCTGCAGCACTGGCGCCGGCTGCAAAAGAGCGGCGTGACTTCCACGGGCTTACTCGTGAGCAGATGGTCGGGATCTATCGCACGATGTATCTCTCACGCAAACTGGACGACAAAGAGATTCAACTCAAAGGACAGAGCAAGATCTTTTTCCAGATTAGCGGGGCCGGACATGAGGCTGTTTTAGTGGCTGCGGGAATGCTCTTGAGACCTGGGTACGATTGGTTCTACCCGTACTACCGCGATCGTGCTCTTTGTCTCCAACTCGGAATGACGCCTCTCGAGCAACTGCTTTCCGCTGTCGGCGCTGAGAAAGATCCAAACTCCCACGGCCGCCAGATGCCCTCACACTGGGGCCATAAGAAGCTCAATATCGTTTCGCAATCGTCGCCCACGGGCACACAGCTGCTGCAGGCGGTTGGTTGCGCAGAAGCCGGTTATCGCGTGAAGTTGGTCAAGGAGTTGAAGAAGCGCGTCGAAGGCTTTCACGCGGACGAAGTGACCTATGTTTCAATGGGAGATGGAACAACCAGCGAGGGCGAAACATGGGAGGCTCTGAATACCGCGTGTAATCTCAAGTTGCCGGTGCTGTTTTTGTTGGAAGACAACGGATACGCGATCAGCGTGCCGGTTGAAGTGCAAACCCCGGGCGGCAACTTTTCCAAATTGGTGGAAAACTTCCCCAATCTCCTCGTCGAGAGATGCGACGGCACTGACGTGTTGGAGTCCTACGCAGCCTTGCAACAGGCAGTCGAACATTGCCGCCAAGGCAAAGGACCGGCGCTGGTCCACGCAAGAGTGATTCGACCTTACTCCCATTCACTATCTGACGATGAAAAACTCTATCGTCCGGACGAAGAGCGCACAGCCGACTCCGGCCGAGATCCGATCAAGCGCTTCGGCGCACTGCTGATTGACGAGGGCTTGATAAATCAGGACGAGCTGCAGCAAATCAAAACCGATGTCGACCGCCAGGTGAACGAAGCTACCGATCTGGCACTCGCGAGTCCTCAGCCAGCTCCCGAAACGGCGACACTTTACGTCTTTTCACCCGATGTTGATCCCTGCTCGAACCAGTTTGATACAGAAAACGGAGTCGAACTTTCGGGGAACGCCGGCACCATGGTTGATCTCATCAACCGTTGCCTGCACACGGAAATGACCCGCGATCCGCGCCTCGTTGTCTTTGGCGAAGACGTGGCTGACTGCTCGCGCGACACTTTTCTGGAAAAGGTCAAGGGCAAAGGCGGCGTCTTCAAAGTCACCGCAAACTTACAGCGAAAATTTGGCAGCGCACGGGTCTTCAATTCGCCGCTCGCGGAGGCAAACATCGTCGGTCGCGCGATCGGCATGGCCACGCGCGGCCTGAAACCGGTAGTGGAGATTCAGTTCTTCGATTACATCTGGCCGGCGATGCACCAGATTCGCAATGAGCTGGCGCTGCTCAGATGGCGCTCGGGTAATGAATGGAAAGCGCCGCTCGTTATACGCGTTCCCATCGGCGGCTACTTGAAAGGCGGCGCCGTCTACCACTCGCAATCCGGCGTGTCGACTTTCACGCAGATTCCAGGCTTGCGAGTTGTCTATCCATCGAATGCGCTTGATGCTAATGGTCTGCTGCGCACGGCGATACGGTGCGACGATCCTGTGCTCTTTTTCGAGCACAAGCATCTCTACAGGCAAGCCTACAACAAGTCGCCATATCCGCCGGACGATTTCATGATTCCTTTCGGCAAAGCAAAGACCGTACGCGAGGGAACCGATATTTCAATCATCACCTATGGCGCGTTGGTGCAACGCTCGGTTGTGGCAGCAAAACAAGCCGAGCAACAGGGCATAAGCGTCGAGATCATTGATCTGCGATCGCTGGCTCCTTACGACTGGAACGCTGTAGTTACCTCAGTAAAGAAAACAAACAAGGTGATAGTTGCTCACGAAGACTCGCTTTCGTTCGGTTACGGCGCGGAGATCGCCGCGCGCGTCTCCAGCGAACTCTTTGAACACCTCGACGCTCCAGTCCGCCGGGTTGCCGCGCTCGATACCTTCGTGGCCTACGCTCCTCAGCTTGAAGATTTCATCCTGCCGCAAGCAGCGGATGTGGCCAAGGCGATTCAAGAACTCCACAGCTACTAGGTTTATGGAATTTGCAGGTTAGGAACGTGGACCCTGTCCCCGCCTCAAGCCTTCAAAACAGAGGAAACTATTCAAGCCGGTTGGTCTCACAGGTTGGAAGGTGGGCACCGCCTCAAGTTGGAGCAGCGTCCAGGGTCACAGGAAAATACTCAAGTCTTAGAGTCTCCTGTGACCCTGAAGGCTGCTCCAACTCGAGCGGGGGCAAGCCCACCTTCCTGACTTGCAAATTACCGAAAGTACTTTGTCTTTTCACACAATCCGCTGATTCGGTTCCGTGTTGAGGGCCATATCCCGTCGCTAACGTGCCCGGAAGATCCTCATTTATAACGGTTTCTTGGGCACACCAACAAAACTCTGGCGGATCTCTTTTTGGTTAAGGTAAGATATCCCACAGAGCCGGGAAAACCGGCTTGGCATCCCGACAGGCCCGGATGGCTCCCAAAAAAGGGCCGAACGCTACAGCAATCAGCCCGTCACCCTCAGTGAAGGGTCACAAAACTGAAAACCAATTCAGTCCCCCTTTCCCAGCGGTGATTAACGACTATGCGCAAACGAATTTTCCCCCTCCCGTTTGTCGTTGCCTTCGCGTTTCTCTCAATTGTTTCCCTGCCCTGCGAAGCGACGCACGCTCAAGAGACTCTTCCTGATCTGGTTCGTCGGGTTAAGCCCGCCATCGTCGCCATAGTGACTTACGACGCCACCGGCGACACCCTGACCACCGGCAGCGGTTTTTTTATCCGGCCCGGAGAAGTAGTGACCAACCTCCACGTGATTCGCGGAGCGCGTCGCTGTGAGGTCAAGACCCTTGATGGCAAAGGAAGGGTCCACCCGGTTACAGGAATACTCGCAATGGATGAGGAGGGCGACCTGGCGCTACTCAGCGTGCCCACCGCACCAGAGCGTGCTCGCTCCAGCGAACTTGCGGCTGCTCTACCGGACGAAGGCGAACAGATTTTCGTGATTGGCAATCCACTGAAGCTGGAAGGCTCAGTCAGCGACGGTATCGTGTCGGCAGTGCGCGAAGTACCGAACGTCGGCAAGATAATTCAGATTACGGCGCCAATATCTCACGGAAACAGTGGCAGTCCGATCTTTAACCTCAAGGGTCAGGTAATCGGCGTTGTCACGGTTAAGGTTACTAATGGTCAGAACATCAATCTCGCGATTGGCGCTTCGCGCGTGCGCGCGCTCAGTCCCGGGAAGCTGCGGCAGTTTACGGACCTGCCGGCAAAGGACAAAATCGGCGACATGGGTGAGGCGCTTTACCGCACCGGACTCGATTCTCTATGGTTGGGCAACTACGACAGTGCGGTTGGATATTTTGAGAACGCCGCCAATCGAAATCCCAAACGCGCAGATGCCTGGATTCAAGTCGGTTACTGCAAGGTTAAGCAGGGCAAGACTCAGGAAGCCATCAAGGCCTACAAGCAAGCGCTGCAACTTAAGCCCAATTCTGAAGAGGTGCTCAACAAGCTGGGCGACGCTTACTACTACGCGGGCAGACTGCTCGAGGCAATTGAATCATACAAGGAAGCCGCCCGGCTGAGTCCGGAAAACCCTGAAGCCCATTACAACCTCGCGCTTGTCTACTTTGAGAGTGGTAATCAAAAAATGGCGCTCGCTCAGGCGCTCATACTGCAGCAGCTCGACGGAAAGCTCTATGAGAAGCTCTTAAGCGAGACTGGGGGCGGCAGGCAGTAGGCAGACGGCAGGAGCAGGCGGCAGATAGGCCCAAATCATTTTTCATTTGTCATTTGTCATTTTTCATTTTTCATTTTGTCGGTGGTCGGTAGTGAGCATTTTAGTGCTTGGTTGTTGGTCTTGGACTTGAACGGTTGTCTTGGACTTGAACGGTTGCCTTGGACTTGAACGGTTGCCTTCAACTGAACCAACGACTGCTCACCGACTGCTGGCAAATGAAAAATGACAAATGACAAATGACAAATGATAAAT
Source organism: Pyrinomonadaceae bacterium (assembly GCA_050748205.1). Taxonomy (GTDB): domain Bacteria; phylum Acidobacteriota; class Blastocatellia; order Pyrinomonadales; family Pyrinomonadaceae; genus PSRF01. The sequence goes on from JBOGOU010000302.1 coordinate 10,830, forward strand.
GATTTGGGCGCCTAGCTGCCTCCTGCTCCTGCCTCCTGCCAACTGCCTCCTGCTCCTGCCTCCTGCCAACTGCTCTATCCCCCCGCCTGGCTAGTGAACACGTTTGTATCGACGCTCTTTGGGTCTCCGAGCACGACGAAACGGATGTTGCGCATGTATTTTTGCGCGACGCGCTGGACGTCGGCCGGAGTTACCGCACGCAAGTGGGCGATCATATCAAATGCATTCCGCCAACCGCCCCCAAGCAGTTCATACTCCGCCAGGTTTGCAGCCTGCGCAGCGTTAGTTTCCTGGCCCAAATAATAGCTGGTTAAAAACTGCGAGCCGACATCTGAGATATCCTGCTGACTAATCGGCTGAGTCTGAAGCCGCCTGATCTGATCGAGCATCACGCCAACAGCTTGATTCGCATCGACGGCAGTAACGTAGATCCCGCCAACGTTTGCACCCTGGCTACCTAAAAAAGCGCTTGGCGCGTACGAAAGATTGCGCTTGACGCGGACTTCTTCGAAGACGCGATCGCGGAGCAGATTCGAAGCCACTGACATGGGATAGATATCGGCAGCGCTCAGAGGTGGTGCAGTAAAAAGCCCTTGAATGTAGTTTGTCGGGAGCCCTCGCTGGACGACCTCCACCGAAGGGTTGGCGAAGGAAAGCTGCGGCATCGGTTCCGGACGATAGTCTCCGCGGGGTAGCTTGCCAAATGCCGCCGTGACTCGGGCGGTCAGCTCCGTGGGATCGATATCTCCTACGATAACAAGCAAAAGCCGCGAGGTCTGCATCATCTGCTGGTGATACCTTCGTATGTCGTCAAGCGTCAAATGTGACACCGATTCCGCCGTTCCCTGCGGCCGGTTGAGATAAGGATGCCCGGCATACGCAACTCGCTCCTGCAGTCGTTGGAGGTAAGTGTCGGGGTCATCTGTATCATCTCGGAGCCCTGAGACTCTGCGGCTCTGCACTAGTTCAAAGTCATCTTTAGCGAAGGCGGGGCGCAGGGCCACGTCCGTGAAGATTTTCCACGAGCGGTCGAAATTTGGCCTGGTAGATCCAAATGACAGCACCGAGTAGTCGTAGTTTTCTGAGCTGGCGATTACGGTTCCCATGCGTGAAAGTTCGGAGCGCATGCGATCACGCGGAAAGTTGATGCTCGCTTCAGTGGCAACGTCCAGCATTAAGGATTCAATGCCTGCGTTTCCCGCCGTAATGTTTCGTGAGCCACCGCGCAGAAACAATCCCCCAGCAACTGTCAGGCTGCCGGCGCGTTGCTTCACGAGCACCTTCAGACCATTTACTTCAAACTCCGTGACCTGCGCGGCAGCGCGGCGCTCCGCATCAAGTGGCTTTGCTTCCGCTTTTTGCGCCTGCTGCGTTGCCTGGCTCCCGGGCCCAGCAGACGTTGTTAGCTCCGCACGGGCCAAAACGACGTCCGTGCCGCTAACAAGCAGAGTCGCTAACACGAACGACAGCGCTAACAAATAAAGGCGTCGACTATGCAGTCTCTCGATACCGGCACCCGCGAGCCTGCCCACCGCCCACTCCCCGCTACCCGCTTCTCTTCTCATTGTCCGATTAACTCCTCCGGTTTCAATTGAATTTGTTCCTGAGTCTGTTCAGAGACTAGAGCCAGGCCGACATGCGGCTTGCCCTGAATGTAGGTGGTGATGTAACGGCTGATATCTGCGCGCGACGTGCGGCGAAGATTTGTCAGGTACCCGCGAAAGTAATCAAGTCCGGTTGATGCCCACCAGAAGCTCAAAGTATGTGCATATTCGCTGAGCTTCTCACGCGAGTAAAGGTCGTCGGCCTCGAGCAACGCCTTGGCGCTTTCGAGTTGTTCGTCCGTGAAATAGTCTTTGTCGTTAAAGCGGGCGAGCTCAGCGTAAACCGCCTTAATGGCGGCGTGAGCCTTATCCGGGGTCGTCTGCAACGTGAGCAGTATCGGACCCACGTTGCGTTGGGTGTAGTAGCTGATATCGACGCCATTGACGAGTCCGGTATCCACCAGAGCTCGCTGGAAACGCGAGTTGGGCTGGCGCAGGATGAAAGAAAAAACGTCCGCCGCGTAGGTCGCGGGATTGTCCTTCCCGATTGACGGCCCGTGCCAGCCAACCATGATCACTACATTCTGCACGGGCTGCTTGATGATCACCCCCTCGCTCTTTGGCAAGGGCGGATGCTCGACCATTGGATACTTCTCAAACGGGTCATCGGCTCGCGGCCAGTCGCCATAGAACTCCTGGGCCATTTTGAAAACATCTTCCGGCAACACGTCGCCGGTCACGACGATGACTGAATTGTTGGGCACGTAATAGCGATGCTGAATCAGCCTCATCATATCGGTGGTGGCGGATGAAACAGTCTGGCGGTTGCCGAGCGGATTCTTGCGGCTCGGATACTTGTAGAAGAGCCGGTCGTGGAGTTCGCGATTAAGGTAGAAGAATGGGTTCGACTCGTTGCGATCGATCTCGCCGATCACAACCTGCCGCTCGCGCTCAAACTCACCCTCATTGAAGAGGGGGTAGCGCGCCGAGTCGCGCATAAAATTCATTGCCGTACGGAGGTTTGGACTGGTCGTCGTGAAATAGTAATTCACAACCTCTTCTCGCGTTGTGCCGTTGTAAGCAATGCCCAACTGGCCGATCGTTTTCAGATAGTCCTCCTGATTTGCCACAGCACGATTCGCTTTGAAAAACATGTGCTCGTAAAGATGCGAGAGCCCGTTTAGCTCGGGTGGTTCAGTGTAAGAACCGTTTTTGGCGGCCATCTCAATTGTGACGAGCGGTATTGAGTGATCCTCGAGCACAATGATCTCCAGACCGTTCGGCAGGATCCGATTTACCAGCTTTGCTTCCGGCAAGCGCGCGGGCGCGGTAGCAGCAGCTGATCGCGGGGCCGAAGCCTTCCGCGGCGCCTGGCCCTGTCCCGTAATAACGGCAGAGGGTGCCAGCAAAGAACAGATAAGTAGAAGAAACAAGAAAGGTCGTTTCACGGAAAACTCCATTGATTTAATGCCTCAAAAAATCGCCTTATCGGACGAATTCTCGGATTTGAGTCTGCAAATAGCCAATCTTCGATGAGTCGGCCCGAATATTGGATGTCAGCTTGAGTGGGATTCGTCATGCGGCAACCTGACAGAGCCCAAACCCAGCCTACCTGAGGTTAGCCTGCCCTGAAGGAATTCACAAATGCTCTGAAAAGGCTCAAAATTAAAAAGCAACCAATCAAGTCTAAAAGTCTCACAGGCTTGAATGATTGCTTTTTGATGTGAATGGTTTTCAGAGTTGCGGGGGCGCGCTGCGCTGCTTCGCTTTGCCCCCTTCCCAACCTGCGAGACTCAGGGTTAACGGCGCCTGGTTCGAGCAATCACTCGATTGGCTCTTTGGCTGAGCACTTTGCTGTAAGCAGCGCCGGTTCCCAATAAGACATTCTTAGACCACGCCGTTTTCAGCAGCCTTCCCGTCCTGGCGATGTTTTCGAACTCGAGCACGTACATTTGACGATTCCTGGGAACATAGAGTATGAGGCGGTGACGGACAGTGCGGCCTCTCAGGTAGGTCCCGCTGAAAAGAACTTCATCATAGTCATCCGCATCAGCGTCTAAGGTTTCCGCGGTCCAATCAACGCTACGAAATGTCTTCGTGTCGAGCTGGCCGCGGGCCGAAACGCGAAATGCTCCGCCACGTTTTTCCATCACAAAGAAACGCGCCGCGCCACTATTACGTTCGATCTGAATCGCGGCGACAGCGGGGCCCGTCCGCGTTTCCAGGATCTGAACGTCACCGATAGACCGGCGGGAACCTGCTGTGGCGATTCTTCGGGCGCGTTCAAGCGCAACGGTTGGCGACAAGATCGCCTCCGAAAACACTGCGCCCGTGCTCTCCGCAGCGGCAGCCGCTCCCACCCCCTCACTCGGGCCTCTGGCGCCAATTCGGCTGGGAAGCAATGTGCTGCTTGCCGACAACTGCGCCGCCGTGGAAGTATCCGGCAGAGATGTGATGGGGGTCTCGCCGCTGTTTCCCCAGACAAAGAGCATTGCTCCAAGAAAGATCACAGTGGCAAGCGGCGCAGCAAGACGAAAAACAATGCTGCTTCGTTCTGCAAGCACCGCCATAGTCGAGGAAAGTGGGTCCACGTCAGCAACGGTGTGCTGTGGTCGCAATAAACTCTTAGCCAGAATTGCGCGTGCGTCTGCTGCCGTCCTGGGCCGATCTTCCGGACGCTTCGCAAGCAATGTATGAACCGCGAGTGCTAACTGCTTAGATATATCCTGACGCATTTGCGGTAGTGGTGGCGCGGGAGCGGTGGCTTGTTTCACTAACACAGCCGACGGCAAGGGATCGATGAAGGGCGGGCGCCCTGCCAGCATTTCGTAAAGCACTACTCCCAGGCTATAGAGATCACTGCGAGCTCCCACACGCTGACCCAAACATTGCTCGGGCGACATGTAGCGCGGGGTGCCGACTATTTGACCAGAGCCGGTGGTTGCATGAGCGGCTGTTGATTCAGCCGACGTCGCCAAGACTTTGGCCACACCAAAATCGAGAACGCAAACGCCGCGCTCATTGAGCATGATGTTCGACGGCTTAAGGTCGCGATGAATGATGCCCAACTGGTGGGCCTCTTCCAGTACATCACAGATCTGAATAGCGATCTTTACAGCTCGTTCCGCAGAGAAACGACCATCGCGGACCAACGCTTGCGAAAGCGTTGTGCCTTCGACAAACTCCATGATGATGAAATGACGGCCGTCAGGCAGGTTGCCAGCGTCGAAGATCATCGCGGCATGCGCATGGCGCAGCCGGGCCATTGTGCGCGCTTCGCGCAGAAACCGATCGGCCACATCCCGGTCAGCGGCAAACTCGGATTTGATAATCTTGACGGCAACGGGCCGTTCCAGTCCGAGGTGAGTCGCACGATAAACGGTGCCCATGCCGCCCGTTCCGATCTCACACTCGATGCGGAACCTGCCGGCGATGAATTGAGGGACATCCATACCTGACCTTCTTTCGGGATAAAGGTCGCTCGGAGCGATATTGCTGCGAGGAGATCGGCGCATCCGTGCGGCGCTGAAAAAGGGCGGTTTTGTTTTTTTATTGAATCGGGGAGAATAAAACCGGCTTCAGCCGGGTTTACGCGTACGCAGTCTAGCACCATTTACCGCTTCAGGAGAATAGAAAAGCTAATTCTCAACCAGAACGGCCAGCTTTCTTGGGGCGACCGCTTGATAAGCTCGCCGGGCAAGTTCCGCGACAGTTTCCCAATCAACCTGGTCTGAGTCGAGCCGAATTGCGATCCAGCCCCTTGGGCCAAGATAAGCGGGCACAAAGAAATTATCCGGATCATCTCTGACCTGACGACGTTGCTCGCCTATGGTTGATTTACAGCAGAACGCGATCCGGCCGTCACCGTGGTGGTCAAATAGATATCATTTTCCATTCATCATTTTCCATTTATCATTTGTCATTATTTGTCATCTGTCTCCTGGAGCGCAGGTTCTTGGGTGCAGCACTGAATGTCTCTTTGTAAAAGTAAAGCAGGATTTAGTAAAGCTCTTGAATAGTCTTAAATGACAAAATGAGAAATGGAAAATGGAAAATGTTTAGGCTTGAGTTACATTAGGAATCCAAAACAATTGCCCATCGACCTCAACGCTCTTCAATCCGTGCTTTGGGAGATCTTTCTCTTTGAGACCCAGGAAAGTGAAGTGAGGCAAATCGCTGAGCACCGTCTGAAACCAGCCGTGCTTCGCCAGAATCTCGCGCACGCGTGGATTGTCGAATTCCGTTACGTCGAGCGCGAGCATGGCAATGTGTTGTGAAGTGCCGGGCGCGGCTATTGAATAGAGAATCGATTTGGAAAGATCTTTGCTGAAGAAGATACCGCCTTTTTCAAGTTCAAGTACTTCAGCCACCTGGTCGTGAAGCGTTAGGCCGCGCAAACGTGAAACCTGGTCCGCAGTCAGTCGTCCCTGGCCAAACCAGTAGTCAACTGCCGGCAGGAACCTGGTATCCCAAAGACGAATGCTGTCTTCGTAGTTACGACGGGCAGCTTCTGCACCACCGCGCGGAGTAATATCCAGATCTTCTTTCTGCGCTTCTTTGCGGGCTTTCAACAGTGCCTTCATGGCTTGCTGCTGCAACTCGATTTCAGCGTCGGCGATTGTCTCCTTGGAAAACCCCGCTGCTTCCTGGAATCTGGCAACATGCTCCTCAGTGGTAAATACGCACACGGGAGGCGGCGTAACTTTCTTAACCGCTAAGAACATTGCACCGTATTCTTCGAGGATTCGTTTCGAGACGGGGTCTGAAACTGGACAAATATCCTCGATCTTAGTTTTGCGCTTCTTTAATGCCTTCCGCAGCGCTTCGTAGAACGGAGCGGGAGTGGCGGTGCTCTTTTTCTCTTGCGAGGTTGGGGTCATTATTATGCGACCGGTTCCCACTTCTGCGTTTGAGTTGTTCCGGGACTGAACGGAGATCACAAAGAACGAACCACAAATAACTGAAGCCAGTAGGAGTCTCAAAAGAATCAACCAGAACCCTTCTGAGTAATAATCTATCATTTTCCGGATGCCAGCACTCAACCTCCACGGGCCACTTAACGCACAGAACCATTTGCGGTAGCCAATGGATCCCACGCTCAACTGCTTGTTTAGTGTCAGTTCGTGTGATTTCGTGGATCGTTTCGCATTCCGAGGGGGAAGAACGATCCACGAAGTTACACGAAGCAACACGAAATGATGCAAGTTGAGCTTGGGATCCATTGGCTACCGCAAATGGTTCTGTGCGTTGATCCGTTGGCTAATCGATCCACGAATTCCACACGAACATGAAATTTTCTTAGTGATACTTCGTGGTATTTCGTGGATTGTTTTGGTTTCAGCAGTAAACTGCTGGATTGAGGACCGCAACGCCGTCGGTAAAGGAATTGAGATGAGTCAGCTAGATCGCGCGGCTGAGATCATTGCCACTTACCAGAAACACGGGTGGCAACTGCAACGACTCCTGCTGCGTCCCGAAACCCGGGCCCAACTCGCCGGCCAGGATGAAAGTAGTCTTGGGGGCTGGAGCATAGAAGACTCGACGATCGACGCGCTGTGGTTTTCGCGCCCTTCACACGGGAAACGCGAAGCCTGGGAATTGCGGCTATTGGCCGAGGCTCAATATGCTCTTTTCGAAACTTTTGAAGCTGATGAGCCAGAAGAAGCTCGTCAAGAAGTGAGGCGTGAGATGGAAGCCAGACTGCGGGACTATGCTGTGGGTGACAAATGAGTACTGCGTGAATGGGATTCAATCATTTCCATTTTCCATTGGTCATTTATCATTCGTCATTTACTGCTTTTACGCGGCACTGATTCCCAGTGAAGGATGATTTGGAAAGGGCGGTTTAAATGAAAAATAATGAGAAATGACCAATGGAAAATGGAAAATGATTGTTGACTTACTGGCGACCCATCTTCACCGGAATCTTAAGTTTCTCGCTACCGCGCATCAAGACAATCTTAACCGTGCTGTAAGGTATCGCACGACGAACGCGCGAAGTGAGTTCCTCGGGAGTGCGAATCGGTACTCCGTCAAATTCCGTCACGATATCGCCTTGCTTAATTCCAGCCATATCTGCCGGCAGGCTCGCAGAGATCTCGTCCAGCCTTACACCAACCATTTTTGTTCCTGGAATCGGCACCCTTTCTGATTGATCGTTATCGTAACCAAACCGGCCCTTGCCTTCGGGACGATTACGGAAATCTCGGCCGAGGCGGTCAAACTCCTCTTTCCCAACCAGCTCCAGCTTCGTAGTTTTCTGTTCGCCATCGCGAATGAAAACGACTTCTACGGTTTTACCAATCGGCGTGCGTCTCATCAGGTCTGCAATCTCATCATCGTCATGAACAACCTGACCATCAAAGGTAGTTATGATGTCTCCGCCAACAAGCCCAGCCTTGTCTGCCGGTGAGCCCGGCGGCTCGACGTTATCGAAAGTGACTCCCCCCTCTCCGTTCTCGAAGGAACTAACACCGATATAAGCACGCGGCGGTGCGGGTATTGAAATGGACGGAGCGGCTCGTCGAATCGGCGTGATTAGCGCGGTGAAGGCGGCGGCCGCTATGAAGAATATTAGCAATCCCAAAAACATCCATGTCATGCCGCTCATTCGTTTGCGTTGCTTTGCCATCTGACGGCCGGATACCCCTGCGATCGCGCCGCTGGAAAGGTCGTAAGTGGTTGTAAAGGCTTGCTGCGCTGAGGCGGCGCCATCACCGGCAAGCATGGTTGCTCCGCCGTTTGGAAAACGGACTGTTTCTGTATACTCGGCGGGCCCTTCACCCAGTCGAAAGCCGCAGTTCCGACAAAATCGCAAATCGCTAGGCATAGGTGAGCGACAGTTTGAACAGGTCGTAACGCTCGGGTCGGCTGCTGCTGATTGTAGTGGCATTCCGTGATTCTGAGACATGGTTGTGTCTACTTATCTTTGGGTTACCAGTTAAGAAAAACTGCGCCTTCTGCCTATACGCCAAAGGGAGCTTTCCGGTTGCATGGAGGCGCGGTGCCCATTGTATGGCCTACCGTGG
>JBOGOU010000303.1:0-13360 GCA_050748205.1 Pyrinomonadaceae bacterium
GCCGCCTTTTCCGCACCCACATCGGCGGCGAATGAAGCTTGGAATTTCGACTTGTCGAGAAATAGGTACCCGTCCTGCGGTGGCAGGATTGGTGGTACGGGCGCCTCGGGTGGCGGATCTTTGATCAACGAATTTACGGACTCGCCTTTGTCGGGCGCAAAGGCGGCAATGTAAACAAGTCCGACAACTTTGGGATCGTTTCCGGCCTCGGTGATCACTGCCCCGCCGTAAGAGTGCCCAACAAGAATTACAGAATCCTTCTGGGTGGCAATAACGCGCTTGGTTACTGCAATGTCGTCGGCTAGCGATAACGTCGGATTCTGAACGATGGCGACGGAGAAGCCGTCTTTCCTCAAAATGCGATAGACGTCTTCCCATCCAGAGCCATCTACAAAACCTCCGTGGACAAGAACGATTGATCTTTCAGTCATGGCGATCTCCTTTAACCCCAAACTATATCTCAATTAGCAACAGATGCTCGATCACTTTCAGTCTCATTTCTTCAAGTCGTGGGAATGGTGCCGCCGTCAATGACGTATTCGCTTCCGGTAATTGATGAAGCGCGATCTGACGCCAGAAATGCGACCAGTTCGGCAACCTCTTCAGGTCTGTTCGGCCGGCCCAACGGAATGCCCCCAAGTGCATCCATGATCCTTTGCCGCGCGGCATCTTTGCTGATGCCCGTACGTTCGGCGATTTCGTTGACCATTCCGACCGCTGCGTCCGTTTCGGTGTACCCTGGGGCGATTGAATTCACGCGAATACCTTTCGGACTAAACTCTTTTGCGAGTCCTTTACTATAGTTGGTCAGGGCTGCCTTCGCCGCTGCATAGGCAAGCGTCGCATCATAGAGCGGGAGTGTTCTTTGAATTGACGAGACGTGAATGATTACGCCGGATCGTTGCTCTGCCATCGAAGGCAGGAAGGCGCGATCCAATCTCACGGCAGCGAACAGGTTCATGTTGAGCGCCTGATCCCAATCATCATCCGACAGGGCTAGGGCGCCACCGCCACGCGCGGCAGAGCCTCCGACGTTATGAACCATAATATCGAGACCTCCAAACATGTTCGTAACAGCTTTAACGAGTTCATCGATCCCTACGCGCGTACTAACGTCGGCCTGAACGAACCCTTCAGTGGCATTCGAAGTCCGACTCCGTCCGGTGGTAATCACTCTTCCACCGCCGCGAGTAAGCCTTTCGACAATTGCTTTACCGATACCTCTGGTTCCACCGGTAACGAGTATGCGCTTATCCTTGAATTCGTCTGTGTCCGTCATTTCTTAAGCCTGTGGTTATTGCTTAACAACCCGTTTTGAAACAGGTTGGGTAGACTTTAGTCGACCCGTGTGGCGTGCCAAGGATTCTTTGCCGGTGCGAGACCGAGCCTCACGGCTGTCTTCACAAGATCAGCGACCGAGTCGGCCTTCATCTTTTGCATCATCTTGCCTCGGTGGGCCTTTACAGTGATCTCGCTAATGTCCAGCTTTAGACCAATCTGCTTATTCAACATGCCGGACACTACCAGGCGCATGACCTCTTGCTCACGAGGCGTCAGCGACTCAAATCTGTTGCGCAGTGCTGATATTTCGGCTTGATCGTCGAGCGTAGCCGCGCTGCGCTTAATTGCGTTGCGAATCGCGCTCAATAACACTTCGTCGTCGAACGGCTTGGTTAAGAATTCGACAGCCCCAGCTTTCATGGCCTGGACCGTCATGGGAACATCGCCATGTCCTGTGACGAAGATGATCGGCATTTCCATTCGGTCCGATCCGATCAGCTTCTGCAATTCAAGACCATTGAGGTCCGGCAGCGACACATCAAGTACCAGGCAACTTGGCGTTTCCGCGCGTGGTCGCGCCAGAAATTCTTCAGCTGACGAGAATGTTTCCGGTTGCCAACCGGCAAAGTCGATCAGCAATTCCAACGATTCGCGCACTGACACATCATCGTCAACGACAAAGACGATCGGCTTCTGTTGCGACTTTGGGGCTGCTGACGTCATTTCTCCATAAAACGAATTAACTCACTCGCAGCGCGGCATTCAGTGCGTGCAAGAGATCATTAGCCTCGAATGGCTTGAATAAACATTCGACCGCGCCCTGGGCCATCAATCTCAGCCGAACACTTGCATCACGATGGGCAGTGATGAATACAATCGGAACTTCTTGATCGCGAAGCGTTAGCTCTCGCTGCAGGTCCGGCCCGGTCATCCCCGGCATTGCTACATCCAGCACCAAACAGTTCGTGTCCGCACGTGATTCGGAAGCCAGAAATTCTTCGGCGGATGAAAACGTTTGCGCCTCAAAACCAAACTCTCTAAGCAGATCAGGCAGAGACTCCCGCACCGATTCGTCGTCGTCAACCACTGATATGAGGGGTCGTGTGAGCATCTTTAATAACCTCGTTTCACCCTTTGATCGTCAGGACAGCTACGGAGAATGCGCCTACCAAAGCGGGATGTCCATAGTACCTTGGTATCGGTTTGCGAACCGCGATCAATACCAGGATATCGATCGATACCTTCGTCTAATAGATTTACTTTCCAGATAGTGGTCTACTCCCGCCCGCTGAATCAATCTCAAGAAACGATGAGTTTCAACGGATAACAGACCGGCATCGGTCCAATCAGCGCATTGAAAGGAAGAAGCATGAAACGAAATACTCTTCTGTTGGTTGTAGTTGCGGCGCTTGCCTGCGTTGCCGCCTTCACCGCAACCACATCTCGCCACGCTGCGGCTCAAGAGGCCGCCCCGATCTTCGTAAAGACAATTCCAGCCGGATACCGTGATTGGAAGGTGGTCTCGGTGGCGCACGAAGCAGGTGACATCAACGATATTCGCGCGGTTCTGGGAAACGATATAGCGATCAAGGCGTATCGGGACGGAAAGTTTCCGTTTCCGGAAGGCGCAATCGTAGGCCGAATAGCCTGGAGCCACACTTCGTCTGAGGAAAACAACAAAACCTTTGGCCAGGACCAATCTTTCGTGGCCGGCTCACCCACGAACACCTACCTCCAATTTATGGTCAAGGATTCAAAAAAGTACGCAGCGACCGGCGGCTGGGGTTACTCGTCATTTGAATCAAGATGGCAAACCTACGGACGAGGTGGCGATGAAGAAATGCTTTCCCTGTCATCAGGCTATCGCTGCTCGCGACTTCGTGTTCAGCAAATATGCACCGTGATCCGTGTGAAATGAGAGAAACCTTTTACCACCGCGTCTCTCCCGCGCAACGAAGTTAAAGAAAAAAGGAGAATATGAATGACACGCGTAGCGCAAATGCAATTCAACGCAAGAACCAAGTGGACGTTGGCAAGGCGGCTGGGCCAGCGTTCGCAGGCTTCAATAATAGTTACCTTCGCGGCTATGGCTTTCGCCCTTTCGATCTACGCCAAAACTGGTGTGCAGACTGAAACCAATTCGGTCAGCTCCTTTCGCGAGCACGCGACACAGATAACTTCAGCGGCAAAGGAACAAGTCGAAGCTGCGGTGGACGACACGTCAATCCGTCCCTTTCCCAAAATCAAGGTGCCGGAAGCAGAACTCATCGACCTTCGCCGCCGCATCGCTGCGACAAGGTGGCCCGAGCGGGAAACGGTAACGGACGAAACGCAAGGCGTACAGCTCGCAACGATGCGCAAACTCGCAAGCTATTGGGAGAAGGATTACGACTGGCGCAAGGTCGAGGCGAAACTGAACGCGCTGCCGCAATTCATAACGAACATCGACGGGCTCGACATCCACTTCATTCATGTCCGTTCGAAAAATCCTAACGCGCTGCCGCTTATCGTTACGCACGGGTGGCCGGGCTCGATTATTGAGCAACTGAAGATCATCGGTCCGCTCGCCGATCCAACCGCATATGGCGGGAAGGCCGAAGACTCATTCGACTTGGTGATTCCATCGCTGCCGGGCTACGGATACTCAGGTAAGCCAACCGCGCCAGGTTGGGACGTTCCGCGCATCGCACGTGCGTGGTTTACGCTGATGAAGCGACTTGGATACTCGCGCTTCGTAGCAGCAGGCGGCGATTGGGGTGCGGCCGTCGTTCAGGAAATGGGAGTCCAGGCGCCGCCCGAATTGCTCGGCATACACACGAATATGCCTGGAACTCTGCCAGTAGAGATTTCCAAGGCACTCAATTCACAGCAGCCGCCGCCGGCCGGGCTCTCAGCCGATGAACGGCGCGCGTGGGACCAAGTGGATTTTTTCTATAAGAAAGGGCTGGGTTACGCCAACGAAATGGGACTGCGCCCTCAAACTTTGTACGGGATCGCCGATTCACCGATCGGTCTGGCAGCTTGGATCCTCGATCACGACGATAGCAGTTACAAGTTGATCGTGCGCGTGTTCGACGGGCAACCCGAAGGACTCACGCGCGACGACATCCTCGACAACATCACGCTCTACTGGTTAACCAACACCGCGATCTCGTCGGGGCGTCTCTATTGGGACAACCGTCAGACGTCGAAGTCAGGCTTTTTCGACATCAAGGGCGTCGCGATCCCGGTTGGCGTGAGCGCTTATCCCAGTGAGATCTATACGGCCCCGCGCAGTTGGACCGAGAAGGCCTATCCCAAACTCGTTCATTACAACACGCTTCCCAAAGGCACACACTTCGCCGCATGGGAGCAGCCGAAATTCTATTCCGAGGAGATTCGCGCGACATTTAGATCGCTGCGCTGAGCTGTTCGGTTTAAGGTAAGACGCGGCACGAATAACTTCGTTTTGAAGACGGTTAGAACCTTATAGGAGGATTGAATGGCAATGACAAAAGCCGCAGTGGCGCCAATGATGGTGGCAGAGATTTCTGCACCAGGGTCTGATTTCCAAATCATCGAAAGGGAGATTCCAATCCCTGACGTGGGACACGTGCGCATCAAGGTTCAAGCCTGTGGGGTCTGCCACAGCGACGTGTTCACAAAGGAGGGGTTGTGGCCCGGCATTCAGTACCCACGCGTTCCGGGACACGAAGTCGTTGGTGTCATCGATGAAGTAAGCGCAGGCGTTTTCGTTGGACAAAGGGACAGCGCGCCGGCGTAGGCTGGCACGGAGGCCATGACGGCACGTGCACCGCGTGCCGGCGCGGAGATTTTCGCAATTGCCAGAACCTGGAAATACCTGGCATCAGCTACGACCGTGGATACCAGCAATACATGACGGCACCCGTCGAAGCTCTGGTCGCAATACCGGAAAGTCTGAATAACACGGATGCCGCGCCGCTGCTCTGCGCCGGCATTACCACCTTTAACGCGCTCCGGCACAGTGGTGCGTTTCCGGGCGATCTTGTTGCGGTGCTCGGCGTCGGTGGTTTGGGTCACCTGGGAATTCAATTCGCAAACAAGTTTGGTTATCGGACCGTGGCTATTGGGCGCGGCCCCGATAACGCGGCGCTGGCGAAGAAGCTTGGAGCGATCTCCTACATCGACAGTAAAGCAACGAAAGCAGCTGAGGAGTTGCAAAAACTTGGCGGCGCAAAAGTGATCCTGGCCACTGCCCCAAGCTCGAAGGCGATGTCAGAGTTGATCGACGGACTGGGGGCAAACGGCACTTTGATGGTTATAGGCGCGGATTTTGCGCCCCTTGAGATCACACCGCTCCAACTCATCTCTGGAACCCGAACGATCCAAGGTTGGAGCACGGGAACCGCCATTGATGCCGAAGACACTCTGCGTTTCGCAGAGCTGAGCGGGGTGCGGCCAATGATAGAAACCTACCCACTCGAAAAAGCGGGCGAGGCGTACGCCCGCATGATGAGCGGTGATGCAAAGTTCCGCGTAGTTCTGACGATGTGAGTTGGCTGACGTGTTGTTTGTTGGACCGTCAGTCGAGATCGATTGTTCAGGAGTATTTGATTGCGATCCTCTTTCCAGAGATTTGTATTTGTCTTGCGAGAGAAGACTGCGCACTCGTCCGATTTGTGACAGCTCATGTTTCAAGAGTAGGATCAATCGGCATCAAGAACTCGAAAGTCTGTTGAAAAAGAGCCGTGTCACAAACGAGAAGACTGTCCAGTCTTTGCGGGTGCGGAGATAACAACTGGTGGTTGCGATCGCTTCCGCCACCTAACAGAGAAAAGGAGTCGATATGAAGATCGTGGTTATCGGTGGCACTGGGCTGATTGGATCAAAGCTTGTCACGAAACTCAGCCAGCTTGGACATGAGGCCGTAGCGGCGGCGCCTAACACGGGCGTCAACACACTCACGGGCGAGGGATTGGCGGAAGTACTTAAGGGCGCCCAGGTCGTTGTCGACGTCTCGAATTCGCCATCTTTTGAGGATGAAGCAGTGATGAATTTCTTTCAGACGTCGACACGCAATCTCCTGTCTTACGAAGCAGCTGCGGGTGTCGGTCATCACGTCGCGCTCTCGATAGTTGGCACCGATCGTTTACCTGACAGTGGTTACCTTCGTGCGAAAGTTGCTCAGGAGAAGTTGATTAAGGAAGGTTCGGTTCCTTACTCGCTCATTCGTTCAACTCAATTCTTTGAATTCGGCAAGCGCATCGCCGATGATGCCACGGTAGGAAACATTGTTCGTGTGCCGTCAGCGCTGTTCCAGCCGATTGCCTCAGACGATGTTGCGAGCGCGGTCGGTAAAGTGGCGATACGCGCACCCTTGAATGGCATGATTGAGATTGCCGGACCCGAACGGTTCCGTTTTGACGATTTTATCCGACAACGAATCAGCGCGCTTAACGATCAACGCGAGGTCGTCGCCGACGAACACGCGCGCTACTTCGGCGCGGAGCTGAGCGAGGATTCGCTGGTTCCGATCGGTGAGGCGCAGCTCGGGGAGACACGCTTCGAAAACTGGCTTAAGCTGTCAACAAATCAAGCTCCGACTGCGCAACCCGCGCCCACTGCTTCGGTCAGTCCAGGAGCCCTCAAAGACAACGAGTTTCGCGTCAACGATGTACCGACCGGTTCCGCTTTGCAGCTCGGTGAAACAGCGATCTTTAACACCGGCGGAAGTCTCTGTGCCACGCAGGAGAAATGCACGCACCGGCAGGGTCCATTGAGCAAAGGCAAACTCGCCGGATCGACGGTGACATGCCCGCTTCACGGGTCGCAATTCAATGTTTGCACGGGTGAGGTGTTGCGCGGCCCAGCGACAGATCCGCTCAAGACTTACCGAGTGATTGTTGATGGCGACATTGGGCGGGTAGAGGCTGACGCTGCCGCAGTCGCGAAATCGGTCTCATAGTACGTGATGATCGAGTTCAGCCGGAGCGAAACGAATTGACAATGACTCGAGTAACTTGAAGAAAACTTAAGTTACGAGAACCACAAAAAGGAGAGCGTCATGAGCACGATCACAACGAAAGATGGAACGCAGATTTACTATAAGGACTGGGGCGAAGGACAACCCATCGTGTTTAGCCACGGCTGGCCGCTCTCGGCGGACGATTGGGATTCGCAGATGCTCTTCTTCCTCGGCAAGGGTTTTCGTGTGATCGCCCACGACCGGCGCGGCCATGGCCGCTCATCCCAAACCGGCGAGGGCCACGACATGGACCATTATGCCGATGACCTCGCGGCTCTCACCGCACATCTGGATCTGAAGGATGCCATTCATGTCGGCCACTCCACCGGTGGCGGTGAAGTGGTGCACTATCTCGGTCGTCACGGCGAAAGCCGAGTGGCAAAGGCAGCGATTATCAGCGCGGTGCCTCCACTAATGGTAAAGACGGCGGCAAATCCTGGTGGGCTACCCAAAGAAGTTTTTGACGATCTTCAGGCACAGCTTGCCGCCAACCGTTCGCAGTTCTATTACGATCTGCCGGCCGGACCGTTCTATGGTTATAACCGGCCCGGCGCGAAAGTCTCGCAGGCTGTAATTTGGAACTGGTGGCGGCAGGGGATGATGGGAGGTGCGAAGGCGCATTACGACGGCATCGTCGCTTTCTCGCAAACCGACTTCACCGAAGACCTCAAGAAGATCACAGTGCCGGTGCTGGTGATGCATGGCGAGGACGATCAGATTGTTCCCTTTGCAGACTCTGGACCGCTTTCAGCGAAACTTCTGAAGAATGCAACGACGAAGTTCTATCCTGGGTTCCCACATGGCATGCCCACGACGAACGCAGAGCAAATCAACTCCGATCTGCTTGCCTTCATCGCGGGGGAAAAGTCGGCCGCTACGTCATAGATGACATCCTTGGAGTGCGGTGCCTTGGGACCGCTTTGGTACCAAAGCGCCGACCAGTCGGCGCACTCAAGGCGCCAACTCAAACTGCACCACTACCAAACGACCGAGGAGAGTCTGAAATGAGTCCGGGCGCAACTGAACTAAGAGCACAACCCGACGTCGCGACACGTTTGTTGGCCGGCGTCTCTTTACCCGACACGCCACTGATTTCCCAGGCGATAGATTTCGCACGCGAGCGGTCCGAGCCTTACCTGTTTAATCATGTCATGCGATCGTGGCTCTTTGCCGCGCTCCTGGCGCAACGCAAACAGACTGCGCATGACGGCGAGGTTCTCGCGGTTACCACGATCCTGCACGATGTGGGCTTGGCGGAAGCCTTCGACGGACCGCTGCGATTTGAAGTCGAGGGGGCGAATGCCGCTCGTACCTTTGCCCGCGACGGGGGTATGGATGACCATCGCGCACAGTTGATCTGGGATGGAGTTGCGCTCAACTCGACGCCTTCCATCGCACTCTACAAAGAGGTTGAGATCGCCTTGGCCACGATGGGCATCGGTCTGGACTGGGCTGGGTTTGGTTATGAGGCGCTGACCGGTGCAGAGGTGACTCGAATCGTCGAAGCGTTTCCCCGGCTGGAAATGAAAGAGCGATTCACTCAAGCGGTCTGCCGGATTGCCGAGACACGTCCGACGACGACGTACGATAACTTCGCGCGCGATTTTGGCGAGCGCTATGTGCCGGGCTACACGCCGGTGTCGACCGTGGACTATTTGCTGAACTCCCCGTTTGAGGAGTAAAGCGCACGTTGGCGGCCAACGCGAAAGGAACTATGACAACGCGCGCAGAATTAAGCGCCGCCGAAGAATACGGCCAAGGCGACACACGTCTGATGCGAGCGGCGCTCGATGGAAACACTGAGAGAATAAGAGAACTAATCCATCAAGGCGTGGACATTAACCAGAGAGACGATAACGGCCGGACAGCACTGATGTTTGCCGTCATCAACGCGCATTACGAGACAATGAACCTGTTGTTGGAATACGGCGCTGACGTCAATGCCGCGAGTAATAAGGGAGGAACGGCCTTGATGGGGGCTGCTTCGGCCGGTGATTCTCAGGATCGTTAAAGCCTTAGTCGATAAGGGTGCTGACCTAAACGCGAGACTGGCTGAGACAAATGAGAGTGCCATGACAATGGCGACGCGCCTCGGCCATGACGAGATCGCCCGCCTCTTGAGTCGAAACGGATGAAGTGAGAATTCAAGCATGAAAATACTCATCGCTTACGACGGTTCACCGGCTGCTGATATTGCGATCGAGAGTCTGTCTCGCGCAGGATTACCAACCGAGGACGTGGAGGCGTTAGTTCTCACTGTAGCAGAAGTTTGGCTTCCCCCTCCGGCGGCTGACGAAGTGCTTGACGACACTTTTCCGCTACAGGTTCCGCCGGGTCTCAGACGGGCCCGCGAACATGCGGCAGCGATTATGGCGGAAGGCGAAGAGCGGGCTGAGCGCGGGACAAAACGCGTGAAGCAGGTCTTTCCGGATTGGAGCGTAAGCCGTGAGGTTGTAAATGGCTCTCCTGGCTTTGAGTTGCTTAATCGTGCGGAGGAATGGCAACCCCACTTGATCGTCGTCGGTTCGCATGGACATACAGCGGTTGGCAGATTTGTGTTGGGTAGTGTGTCCCAAAAAGTCTTAACTGAAGCGCTGACTTCCGTGCGCGTCGGGCGTGCATCGACGGGCGTCGGCGACTCAGCACAGCGCATTATCATAGGAATAGATGGGTCGCCGGGCTCAGATATCGCGGTGCGTGCAGTTGCGGGTCGCAATTGGAGGCCCGGAAGTGAAGTGCGTGTCGTGGTCGGCGAAGATCTGATGAAGGCATTTCCAGTCTCTCTGCTCGTTCCTCCTGTCAAAACAATTGTTGATGAAGTAAACGAAGATGAGCGTAGTCAGGCAGAGGAGTTGGTCACAAAAGCACTGAAACAATTGCGCGCCGGGTTAGACCTGAGTGTGACACTCTCATCTGTAATTAACAGCGGCGATCCGAAGCAAGTGCTTGTCCGGCACGCCGAGGAGTTTGGTGCAGACTGCATCTTCACGGGAGCGACAGGTTTCAGCAACCGCATCGAACGGTTCGTTTTGGGTAGCGTGTCCGCAGCGGTGGCGGCGCGCGCTCAATGCTCTGTTGAGGTAGTACGTTTCGCCGCAGGGCTCGGAGGTATAACGATTAATCATGAAAAACACAAAATTAATGTTGGTTCTACTATTTCTCATGCCGGCCACGCTGATGGCCCAACATCCCGCAGCCAGCGGCCAAGCTCCGCACGCCGCGGTCACTTCGCTTACTTCGAAAGATCTGCCTGAGCTTCCCGGCAAAGAGGTATTAATGATTACAGTGGATTATCCACCGGGCACCGTGGATCCCATCCACCGGCACAATGCGCATGCATTCGTCTATGTGTTGGAGGGCTCGATAATCATGCAGGTGAAAGGTGGAAAGGAAGTGACGCTGACACCGGGCCAGACTTTCTATGAAGGCCCCGACGATGTTCATGTCGTGGGTAAGAACGCCAGCACTACCAAGCCGGCAAAGTTCGTCGTGTTCTTCATTAAAGCCAAGGGCGCTCCGGTGTTAGTGCCGGCGCCGGAATGAAATCACCCGAACCGCAAACCAAGTCCGAGTCTGGAGATCACCAATTCGAAATAAAGGAGATTAAAGAAATGAAGGAATCAACTTTCGAAGGAACAGGCGGACTGAACATTTTTACCCGCTCGTGGCAGCCTGAAGGGAAAGCACGCGGCGTGGTCGTTATCGTTCCCGGGTTTAATTCGCACAGCGGGCAATATCTGTGGGTCGGTGAGCAATTCGCGGCGAAAGATTTGGCGGCTTATGCGATCGATTTGCGCGGGCGCGGGCGTTCCGAAGGCGAGCGTTACTACGTTGAAAAAATCGAAGATTATACGGACGATGTGGCGACGCTAGTGATAACGGCGAAATCGGAAAATCCCGGTGTGCCGGTGTTCGTTCTCGGTCACAGCGCGGGCGGTGTCATTTCGTGCATTTATACGCTCGACCATCAGTCAGAGATCGACGGATTAATCTGCGAGAGCTTCGCCTACGATCTGCCGGCGCCTGGGATCGTGCTTTCGGTTCTCAAGGGACTTAGTCACATTGCACCGCACACTCATGTCTACACCTTGAAGAACGAAGATTTCTCTCGCGATCCACTGGTTGTCGATTCAATGAACAATGACCCGTTGATTAAAGGCGAGTCTGAGCCAACGCAGACGGCGAAAGTGATGATCGATGCCGCTAGCCGGCTGAATGAAGAATTTCCCCTTATCAAACTTCCCGTACTCATTCTGCACGGCACTGAGGACAAGGCGACAAACCCGAGTGGTAGCCAATTCTTTTACGATAACGCCGGCTCAACGGACAAGAGTCTGAAACTCTATGAGGGGCACTATCACGATTTGCTAAATGATGTTGATAAGGAGATCGTGATGGCAGACATTAACGACTGGATCGATGCGCGTGTCCCCGTAACACAAACCAAATCCGTGGCAACGTGATGAGTTTGGCTTTCGTCAACATTACGAGGCATCAGGAGGATTTCGAAAATGAATTGCTGTTCGCATGTGTTTGAAATTGCCAATGTTACTCCCGGAACTCCGAACGGCTGTGAAGAGTGTCTGAAAATTGGTGACCAATGGCTCCATTTGCGGCTTTGCGTTACTTGCGGTCACGTGGGTTGTTGCGACGACTCAAAGAACAAACACGCCGCAAAGCATTTTCATTCAACCAATCACCCGTTAATAAAATCATTTGAACCGGATGAAGAGTGGGGCTGGTGTTACGTTGATGAACTGCTTCTCGAGTCAGTTCCTGGATCGTTGACGGAAGAATGGTGCGGTGTGCTGGGAGCTTCGCAGTGAAAAAAGATCCTTGAATGCCTGTAGGGCGACTGGCCGAGCGGCCGCCTGTCGCCATTCAGGAGGCGCAAGTCTTTGGAGGCGCATTGCGAGTATCTAAGGCTTTTGCAGTGGTAGGAGGTCTAAATGAGCGAAGAAGATCTGGAAGTGCTGATAACAACGGACGACCCAGGCGAGGATGACCTGGAAGAAGATACCTTCCATCTTCAGACTGACAGTACGACCGCCCGTCGGTCCGGTCAGCCTCAAGAAGTTGGCGACCCGCCCGCGAAATAGAAGAGAGTCTAAATCCGAAGAGCGCGATTGAATGTTCCGATTAACATTTCGGGCATCCTCATGAAGTGGAAACGCCGAACGACAGCCC
Source organism: Pyrinomonadaceae bacterium (assembly GCA_050748205.1). Classification (GTDB taxonomy): domain Bacteria; phylum Acidobacteriota; class Blastocatellia; order Pyrinomonadales; family Pyrinomonadaceae; genus PSRF01. The sequence goes on from JBOGOU010000303.1 coordinate 12,455, forward strand.
GTCTGAGGGCTCCATAAACGGTTGGATAGAGGCTCGGATTCGAGACGATTCGCGAAAGCGCTTCGTCGATCGCGTTCATAAACTGGATGTCGAGATCTTCGTGTTGGCGAGAGTACCATTGGCGAGCCTCGGCTAATTCCGTATCGGCTTCGGGAGTGAACCGACCGATCATGTGAGGTTAACGCGCCTTCATGAATTCAGCCTTGATCTCGTCCCAGGTTCGTCCCTGGCCGAAATTCCCACTGGCTGAGTCGAGCCGCCGATCAAGCTCGCGCTTCTGAGCATCCGTTAACTCAAAGGCCTGGTTCTCTTCAGCGATCGTGTCCCAGATTTCTTCGACCAAAACAATGCGGTCGCGGACACTGAGTTTTTTTGCAGCCTCTGTTAGCTCACTTTGCATGTTGGACATTATACCAGAGCAAAAGCTCAGAAGAACCAAAACCGAACCGGTTCAGACCTAACACACCAAACTCCATCGCGCCCGCCTGTGGCGGCGCGGCGAAGAGCTTCGCGTTGAAAGCGCCCTTGATGCCGACTGTTACTGGCTTTCCGTTAATTGTAAGGTGACGCATTCTCCCGGAAACGCTATCCTAGCGGAGTGGATCCGGATGAAGTCATTCGAGTGTTGCGAGCATTCGAACGTGCAGGCCTTGAATACGTGCTCATTGGCGCAGCGGCGATGGGATTTCACGGCCTCGTGAGGGCCACCGAAGATATCGACATCTTCATACGAGCGACGGCGGATAATGTAGAACGACTGCGGAGTGCTCTGAAACAGGCCTATGATGACGACCCGCACATCGATGAAATCTCCTCGGACGATCTGCTTGGCGAATACCCGGCTATTCGATACTATCCGCCGACCGGAGATCTATATTTCGATGTGCTTACGCGCCTTGGTGAATC